>JAGHAF010000057.1 GCA_021161675.1 Planctomycetota bacterium
GACTACGACCGGGCCACATACTTGCAGACCCTGGCGAGGCTCTGCCACATGGAATGCGACTGCTTGTTTCCCGGTCACGGACCGCCTTGCATCAGCGGCGGCAAACGTCTGGTCGAGATGGCCTACACCACGGCGAGGATTGACTGGCGATAGGGCAATAGGGACAAGAGAGGATCATGTCTCCCGCCCTGCCCCGGATGCGGCGCTCAAGGTGAAGTAGAACGTGGCGCCTTTGCCCCGCTCCGATTCGACCCGGATGGCGCCGCCGTGGCGGAGGACGATCTTCTTGCACAGGGCCAGCCCGACGCCCTCGCCCTCGTAGTCTTCCCTGTGGTGCAGGCGCTGGAAGATGCCGAATATCTTTTCCTGGTACTCCTGCTCGATTCCGATGCCGTTGTCGGCAACGCTGAAGACGGCCTGGCCTCCTTCGAGGCGGGCGCTGATCCTGACTTTCAGGGGGCGGTCCGGCGAGCGGAACTTCAGCGCATTGTCCAGCAGGTTCTGGAAAACTCGCCTGAGCTGCACGGGATCGGCCATCACGCCGGGCAGCGGGTCTTCAATGGTGACCTCGGCGCCGGACTCGGATATCGTCGCGCTCAGGTCCTCGAGAACGTCCTCTATGAGCCGGCGGGGCTCAACGGGCACAAGCTCCCCGCCATGCATTCCCACGCGAGCGAGTTTGAGCAGGTGCTCGATCAGCCCCTTCATTCGCACCGCCGCTTCCTGTATTCGGTGCAGATGCTGGCGGCCTTCCTCGGGCAGGACGTCGCCGCAGTCTTCCTCCAGGAAATCGCCGAAGGCGTGTATCTTGCGCAGCGGCGCCTGGAGGTCATGCGAGACGGTATAGGTGAAATCCTGAAGGTTGCGGTTGGAGCGCTCGAGTTCGGTATTCAGAGAGTGAAGCTGCTCCTCCGCCCGCCTGCGCTCTGTGATGTCCTCTGCTGAGAAGAGGACGCCGGTAATGCGGCCGCTTGCGTCTTTTGTAACGGTGTTATGGAATGCCAAAAGCCTTTCGTCGCCGTCCTTTGTCAGCAAGGCGTTCTCGTAGTATTCGACCGGCTCGATATCCCCGGCCATCAACTTGTGAAAAACGCCCCTTACCTCGTCTCTTATGCTTTCGGGAACCAGCAGGTCTAACCAATTCTTCCCCAAAAGCTCTTCCCGCCGGTAGCCGAGGATTTCACATCCCTTTTTGTTGATAAGGGTTATGTCTCCATCAGCATCCGCCGCCGCCAGCATCACGCCCGCTATGTCCAGGTAGTTTTCGGCGTGTTGCTTCGCCTCTCGCAGTTGATCTTCCGCCCGTTTGCGTTCGGCGATGTCTTCCTCCATCTGCCGGTTGGCCCTCTCAAGCTCGGCCGTGCGCTCGGCCACTTTCCGCTCCAGGGAGGCGTAGGATTGCGACAGCGCCGCGGCCATGCGGTTGAACTCGCCGGCCAACTGTTCGATCTCGTCCCCCGTCTGGATGTCCACGCGGTGGTCCAACTCACCGGCGCCGATGCGCTGCGCCCCCTCATGCAGACGGCGAATGGGCAGCACTATTGATCTTGTCAGGAGAAAGGCGAGGATAAAGGTCAAGGCTACCGCGGCGACCGGCACTATTACACCGAGTCGGATGGCTGAAACATTCGCCTGACGGACCGCCTCCTCCGCTGCGGCCAGGTCTTTCATGTGGACTGCCTTGTGAGCTTTCAACTGTCCGCAGAGCGAGTCGAGCGTGGGATCAAGCCTTTCAGCATATATTCGCAAACACTGCTCCCGGCTCGCCCCATGCTCTTTCAGATTTATAACGTCTGTCGCCGCGGAGTTCAGTTCCGCTATTCTCTGCACTAATTCCTGCGCTGCTTCTTGCTCTTTTCGCCCTAAGTGTCTTTCGTGTTGCAGGTGCGCATTGCCGGCCTCCTCGAGCGATCGCAGGCCGGCTATTACGTTCTCTTTTTCTTCTGGCGCCGCTGTCTCGAGATAAGCCATAAGGTCATGCGCCACTTGATGAGACGCGCCTGCCATCTCAGCCATAGCAATTGCGCCCGGCACAATGTCATCTTTCAACACTTGAAACCGCGCATGTATCCGCCCATACCCGCGCAGCGAGAAGACCGCTACTATGACCAGCGTCACCAGGAGAACCGAAAAGGCGGCGAGCAGTTTTGTGTGAACCTTCATTTCATATCCCCCTCCTGCCGCCTGATTCCTGCCTTTACTGCGGCGGGTCCAGCACGGCGCCGCGCGCCGGGCTGCTCACAAGGCGTTCATACCGGGCCAGCCACCCATGAGTGAACCTGGGGGGCGGCGCCGTCCAGGCGTCTCTGCGGCGCTCCAGTTCGGCCGCCTCCACCAGGAGGTCTATCTTCCGGGCGGGCACGTCCACCCGCACCTCGTCCCCATTCTGCACGAGGGCGATGGGGCCTCCGACGGCGGCCTCCGGGGAGACGTGGCCGATGCTCAGGTTGCGCGTCCCGCCGCTGAAACGCCCGTCGGTCACGATCGCGATCTTCTCGCCCAGGCCGCATCCGGCGACGGCCGCCGTCAGCGCGAGCGACTCCCTCATACCGGGGCCGCCCCTGGGCCCCTCGTAACGCACGATTAGCACGTCCCTGGGCGCCACCCGGTCTTCCCGCAGGTATTGCATTGCATCGTCTTCGCTTTCGAATACCCGCGCCGTGCCGGTGAAGCGCATCATCTCCGGGCTGACGGCGCCCTGCTTGAGCACCGCGCCGTCCGGCGCCAGTGACCCCTTGAGCACGGCGATGCCGCCCTCGGCCGAGATGGGATCATCCATCGTGTGGATGACGGCGGGGTCCCCCTCGGGGGCGGCTTCGAGGACTGCGGCTACGGTGGCGCCCGTCACGCCCAGGCAGTCGGTATTGAGCAGGGGGGAGAGGCGTTTCATCACGGCGGGGATGCCGCCGGCCCACTCCAGGTCTTCCATCATGAAGTCGCCTCCGGGGCGCAGCGACGTGAGCTGGGGGCTCTGGCGGCTGAGCCGGTCAAAGTCGTCCAGCGTGACGTCCACCTCTGCGGCGTGCGCGATAGCGGGTATGTGCAGGGTCGTGTTAGTCGAGCCGCCGAGAGCCATGTCTATGCGAATGGCGTTTTCCAGGGATGCCTTTGTCACGATCTGTCGCGCCGTGATCCCCTCGCGGAGCAGATACATGACCTGCTCGCCGGATTCTTGCGCGATGCGTTGCTTCCTGGCGGAGCCGGCCAGCGCGGTGGCGCATCCCGGCAGACTCATGCCCATCGCCTCGGTGAGGCAGGCCATGGTGTTTGCCGTGTAGAGCCCCTGGCAGGAGCCCTGTCCCGGGCACGCTTCCATTTCCAGTGAGACGACGTCCTCTTCGCTCAGTTTCCCGGCTTTGTAGAGGCCGACGGCCTCGAACGTGTCGCGCACCAGCGAGAGGCGGCGTCCCGCGTGGCGGCCCGACATCATGGGGCCGGCCGTTACGCACACGGTGGGCAGGTCCAGGCGGCAGGCGGCCATCAACATGCCGGGGGTGATCTTGTCGCAGTTCGTCAGCAGCGCCAGGCCGTCGAGCTGGTGGGCCTGGACTATGGACTCCACCATGTCAGCGATAAGCTCACGGGAGGGCAGGGAGTAGTGCATTCCCGTGTGTCCCATGGCGACGCCGTCGCAGATGCCGGGCACGTAGAAGAGGAACGGCGTGCCCCCGCCGGCGCAGACGCCCTGTTCGATTTTGCGCTCCAGGGGGCGCATGCCGATGTGGCCGGGCACCAGGTCGGTGAAGCTCGAGCAGATGCCGATGAACGGCCTTTCCATTTGCCGGCGGGTCAGTCCCGTGGCGTAAAGCAAAGAACGGTTGGGCATTCTCTCGATGCCGCTGGTTGCCTTCTCGTGACGCAGGTTCATGAGTTTGTCTCCCATTGACTAAAGATGATCTTGTGGTCCGGAGCCGGCAATCCGGCGAGTGTACAACGCCACGCGGGAGCTGTCAATTGATCCAGAGCGCGCGGCCACCTTCGGTTGCGGCGACGGGCCGCGCTGAGATATCATTATACGAGTTCGACAAAGAGAGATGGATAGTTCTGCGGAATTACTTCAGCGTGGGATCATGGACGACTCGGAACGCAAGCCGGATTATAAGCAGCTCTTGCGTTTTTATGGCTACGCCCTCAGCTACTGGAAACTTATCGTGCCGGCGCTTATCGCCCTGTTCGTATACACGGTGATGAGCGTGAACGTCCTGGTGCTGGTGAAGCCGGCCGTGGACACGCTGATGGGAGAGCAGGTAAGCGAAAGCAAGAAGGGTGAGCAAGGGGACTCCCTTGGCGCCTTTGAGAGGATGAAGCGGCGCATGACGGACAGGGCTCTGGAGTTCGGCCCCGTTCGGAGATTCAATGACTGGATTCGCACCGGCGACCGGCTCAAGAAGATCGCCCTCTTGCTGGCGCTGGTTGTCTCCCCGCTGCTGTTCGTGTCCGGCTTCGCCTATAATTACTTGCAAAGGCGCGTGGTGTGGAACGTCATGGCGGACCTGCGGGTGGCCGTTTTTGAGAGGCTTTCGAGCCTGTCGTTGACCTATTTTTCCAGGCAGCGCACGGGGGACCTGGTCAGCCGTCTGACCAATGACTTACAGGTCACTCGCAACGCCCTTCTCTTGTTGTTCGGAAGGATAATGCAGCAGCCGCTGAGGATTTTGGGTTTCCTGGCTGTCGCCGTGTTTTATAGCTGGCAGCTCTCGATCGTGGTCGCCTGTTCTTTCCCGGTGATAGTTTTCGTCCAGCGCCGTTACGGCGGGCGCATTCGTCGCTATAGCAGAAAGAACCTGGAGCGGCTGGCGGACATCACCGATTCTATAACGCAGATGCTCCAGGGGATTCGCGTAGTCAAATCTTTCGACCAGGAAGAGAGCGAGAATGCGCGCTTCCGAGCGCGCACCCGGGCGCAACTGAAGCGCGCGTACAAACTGGTGCGCAACCGGGCGTGGGCCGAATCCCTCCCGGAGCTGACGCTCGGGTGGTCACTGGCGCTGGTTATTTTCGTGGCGAGCCGCCTGGTAATTGGGGGCGGGCTGGCGGTGGCGGACATGTTTGTCTGCGTCTGCGCGCTGACAGCCTGCACGGGGCCTATCCGGCGCGTCGTCAAGGCTTACAGCGGCTTGCAGTATAGCGCCGCCGGCGTCGGCAGGCTCTTCGAGTTGCTGGATAGCGCCCCGCAGATGCGGGACAGCGCGGACGCGGTCGAGATCGACGGCGTCAAGGAAGCGATAAGGTTCGAAGACGTGTGGTTCGCCTACGATGGCGAGCCCGTTCTGAAGGGCATCAGTCTGAATGTGCCGGCGGGCAAGACCTACGCGATAGTCGGCGAGACCGGCGCCGGCAAGAGCACGCTCCTGGACCTGGTGCCACGCTTTTACGACGTAGAGCGGGGCTCGATCAGCGTGGACGGAGTGGACGTGCGCAGCATCAAGCACCGGAGCCTGATGCGGCAGATCGCCATCGTCAGCCAGCATCCCTTTCTGTTCAACCGAACCATCGAAGAAAACATACGTTACGGCAAGCCAGGGGCCAGCGACGAAGAGGTAAGGGCAGCCGCCCGCTCCGCCAACGTGCACGAGTTTATCATGAGCCTGCCGCAAGGCTACCAGACGCAGGCCGGGGAGATGGGAAACAGGTTCTCCGGCGGGCAGCGCCAGTGCATCACCATTGCGCGCGCCCTGTTGAAAAACGCTCCGATTCTCATTCTCGATGAAGCCACTTCCAACCTGGACGCGGCCTCAGAAATGCACGTCCAGGAAGCGCTCGCCAATCTGATCAAAGGGCGCACCACCTTCGTGATAGCGCATCGTCTGTCCACGGTGCGGCGCGCGGACAGGATCATTGTGCTCAAAGATGGTCGGATCGTGGAGCAGGGCGTGCACATGGAACTGCTGGCCCGCGGGGGAGAATACGAACGGCTCTACCGGTCGCAGTTCATGGAGGACGCCGCCGAGCGGGAAGAAGGCGCCAGGGATCAGGAGTCAAGAGTCAGCAGCGGCTTGCCCCTGGATCCTGACCTTTGAGCCATATTGCATTTCTTGATGGAGGTCCCTTATGAATGCTTCGCAGATGCTCGCCTGGTTCGTCTGCCTGGCGCTGGCCGGGTTTGCGGCGCTTCTCGGCGTGCGTAACAGCGTGAAACTGGCGGTTTTGGAAAAGAGGTTCCTTCAGGTGCGGGTGGTTGCGGAGGAGCAAACGGCCGTCTTGAGCGACATCCGCGACCTGCTGCGCCAGCAGCGGCCGGGCGACTTGGGCTCGCGCCCCACGCAGTGAAAAGGCCGGCCGGATCAAATAGTTCTGTTCCTGCCCATAGAGGTGTCCACCATGTATCTGTGCGTTAGTCTCGTGCTGCTCGTGGCGTTGGGTTCGGCGTGCGTTTTCGCCTCGATCGCGCCGTCTGAGATTGGTTGGCAGGCTTCCGGCAGGCTGGGCGTGGTGGCCGCGGGGGGCGCCGCATCCGTCGCAGCCGGGATACACATCCTGGAAGAGGGCGGGAATGCCGCGGACGCGGCTGTCGCCACGTTGCTGGCGCTCTCAGTGACTGACTATGGCCTGTTCGCCATCGGCGGGGAGGCGCCGCTGATAATTTATGACTCGCGCAGCGGCCAGGTGAAGGCGCTCTGCGGCGCGGGGCGGGCGCCCAGAGGCGCCGAAGCCATAAACTGGCTGATGGAGAACGGGATTCCGGACACCGGCAGCTACAAGGCCATGCCGTGCCCCGGGGCCGTAGACCTGTGCCTTGAGACGTTAAGGCTTTACGGCACGAAATGCTTTGAAAGCGTCGCCATGCCCGTCCTGGACCTGCTGGACGCCGGCGATGAGCCGTGGCATCCGAAACAGGCCGCCACGCTGCGGAAGATGGTCGCGGCGGAGCGCGGCGCCCCCGGCTCAAGAGAGCAGAAACTCATGGCCGCCAGAGACCGTTTCTACCGCGGGGACATCGCCGAGGACCTGGAGAGGTGGTGGATCTCCGTGGGCGCCTTGCTCAGGAAGGGCGACCTGGCGGCCCAGGCCGTCACGGTGGAGCGCCCCGTCTCCGTGCGATATCGCGGCTACGTGATCCACAAGTGTAACACGTGGACGCAGGGGCCGGTCCTGTGCCAGACGATGCGGCTGGTGGAAGGCTTTGACCTCGGCTCGCTCGGTCATCTTTCCGCCGATTACGTACACGTCCTCACCGAGGCCATGAAGCTGGCCTACGCCGATCGGGACACCTATTATGGGGACCCCGAATTCGTGGACGTCCCGCTGGAGGCCCTCTTGTCGGATGAGTATACGCAGATTCGCCGGGCGCTGATTGACATGGACGTGGCCTCCGCCCGGCGCCGTCCGGGAGACCCTGAGCGGCTCAAGCCGCTCAAAGCGGGCGCCGGCGAGGGGGATAACCCGGTTCGCACCCCTATCTCGGACACGACTACCTGCGTTGTGTCAGACCGCTGGGGGAACCTGGTGGCGGCCACTCCCAGTTGCAACCTCGCGGATAACCAGCCGGATCCAATCACAGGGGTGACCCAGGGCAACCGGGTTCGCTGCCTGAACACCACCTTCGGCCATCCGAACTGCCTTCAAGCCGGGAAGCGTCCCCGTATCACCCTCACGCCCACCATAGTGACAAAGGATGGCAAGCCGGTCGCGGCCATAAGCGTGGCGGGCGGGGACCTACAGGACCAGACAACCCTGAACGTGCTGCTGGGCTACATCGAGTTCGGCATGTCGCCCGCCGAGGCGGTCACCGCGCCGCGGTTCAGCACGGATCACATGGAGAACTCCTTCGATTCGAATCCGGATCGTTCCCGCGCGTTCATGCACCCGTTGAGGCTGCATGTCAGCAGCGGGATCGCCCGTGAGGTCCAGGACGAGTTGAAGCGTCGCGGCCACGAGCTGGAAACCACTGCCGGACCCATTGCTGACCCGGTGATGATAGCGCTGGATCCCGGGACGGGAGAGGCGCACGTCGCCGGGGACCCGCAGGCCGGCAGACACGCCGCGGCCGTTGAGAGCGCGGGATGATCACTGCGATTTGTGCGGGCGGAGGGCAGCCTATATAATGGAACCTTGCGCCGGGGCGGTATACACGGGGCAAATAGCGTGATGAGTATGCCCCGGCGCTCCGGAGTGTCTGAGGAGGGTGGGACGGTGCCATCTACGGAATTGAAGGACGCCATCGCTTTCGTAGCGACCTATCCCCCCAGGCAGTGCGGCATCGGCACTTTCGCCGCTAACATTGTGGAGGCCGTTGGGCAGCACATGCATGGGCGTCTGAGCAGCTTCATTGTGGCCGTAGATGACTCAGACGGACAAATAAAATACCCCGAGCAAGTAAAGTACACGCTCAAGCAGCACGACAACGCCGACTACGTTCGCGCCGCCGAGTTCCTGAACTACCGCCAGGTGCGCGCCGTGTCCGTGCAGCACGAGTTCGGCATATTCGGGGGGCGGGACGGGGTTTACCTGCTGGACCTGATGCGAGAGCTGCGCTCCCCCATCATCACCACCCTCCACACGGTGCTCCGAGAGCCGACCCCTTCTCAACGGGCGGTCATGGAAGAGATCATCGTGCTGAGCAATCTCCTGGTGGTTATGAGCGAGCGCGCCATTGACTTCCTCCAGGACGTCTATGAAGCTCCCGGGGAAAAGATCCGGCTGGTGCATCACGGAGTGCCTGAAGTCCCCCTGGTCGAACCCGCCCGTTACAAGCGCCAGTTCGACATGGAAGGCCGGGAGACGCTGCTCACGTTCGGGCTGCTCAACCCCGGCAAGGGCATTGAATACGCGCTCAGAGCGTTGCCCCCGGTGGTGGAGCGATATCCGAACCTTTGCTACGTAATCCTGGGCGCCACGCACCCGAACATCCTCAAAGAGCATGGGGAGAGCTACCGGCTCAGCCTTCAGCGGCTGGCCCGCGACCTGGGGCTTCAGCGCAACGTGCTGTTCAGCAACCGCTTCGTCCTCAAAGAGGAGCTTTGCGCGTTCCTGAAGGCCACGGACGTCTACCTGACCCCTTATCTGAACAAGGAGCAGATTACCAGCGGGACGCTGGCCTACGCGCTCGGGGCGGGCAAGCCCATCGTCTCAACGCCCTACTGGTATGCGCAGGAACTCCTTGCCGACGGCCGCGGCGTCCTGGTTGGCTTCCGCAACCCGACCGAGATAGGGGATGCCTTGCTGGACTTGCTGAGCAATCCCGCGCGGGTCATGGACGTGCGGGCGAAGGCCTACGAATTCTCACGCAGAATGACCTGGAGGGAGGTGGGCCGGCGCTACCTCTCCACCTTCAGGGAGGCGATATCCACCGCCCGGGTGCGGGCCTCGATGCCGGACGTGAGCCTGCGTCAAACACTGCCGATCACCGGTCTGCCAAGGGCCCGGCTGGACCACCTGATGCGGCTGACGGACGATACCGGCATCCTTCAGCACGCGCGTTACGCGGTGCCGGACCGGGGGCATGGCTATTGCACCGACGACAACGCACGGGCCCTGGTGGTGGCCTCGAAGCACTACGACTTGTTCCGGGACGATAACGCGGAGCGCCTGCTCAATACTTACCTCTCTTTCGTGGGCTACGCGCAGCGCCCGGACGGGCTGTTCCACAACTTCATGGGCTATAACAGGGAGTTCATGGACGAGGTGGGCAGTGATGATTGCTACGGGCGCGCCCTGTGGGGACTGGCCTACGCCATGTATCGCGCCCCGACGGCCTACTTCGATCTCGCAAAGGAGCTGTTTGAGCGCGCCCTTTCCCATCTGGAAACCCTCAACCTGCGCGGACGCGCCTACGCGTGCCTGGGCCTTTATTACTACCTGCAGTGTTACCCGGAAGCGGACGACGTGGTAGAAAAGCTCGACCGACTTGCGACAATGCACATGAATCAGTACGATGAGGTGGCCGACGAGGGATGGCCGTGGTTTGAAGACGTTCTCGCGTACGACAACGCGGTGATCCCGCAGTCGCTGTTCATCGCCTACGAGGTCACGGGCAAGGAATCCTACCGGGACGTGGCGCAGAAAGCGCTGGACTTCATCCTTCGGACGTGCGACCGACAGGATCATCTCTCCCTGGTCGGTTGCAAGGGATGGCACGTTCGCGGCGAAGAGCGGGCCGCTTTCGATCAGCAGCCGATTGATGCGTGCGGGCTGGTCGAGGCCTGCAAGGTGGCGTTCCGCCTCACGGGCGATCAGCGCTATATTCGTTACATGCGGATGGCCTTCGACTGGTTCCTGGGCGTCAATGACAGGAGCCATCCGCTCTACAACTTCAAGACAGGTGGGTGCGCCGATGGACTCACTGCCGAAGGCGTCAATCGCAACCAGGGCGCTGAGAGCACGCTTTGTTGCCTTCTGGCGCTGCTCACGCTCATGGAGATATTCTCCGAACAAGATCGCACAATCAAAGGAACCGCCACCCGGTGGGGCGCCGGCCTGGCGGAGAAACTCTGATTCCGATTCGCTACCTTTCATCCATTTTTTTACCTCAATCCGGGGATAGTGCGCCGTGCCTGACGACAAACCCATCCTGATGGTAAGTAGCTGGCCCCCGCGCAAATGCGGCATTGCGACTTTTGCTGAAGAAGCGCTCGAATTCATCCGCAAGCGCGACCCGGGCCGTCCCACGTACGTCATCTGCCACACCGACGGACGCGGGGATAATGTCTTCCCCATCATAGACACCTCGAGCGATAACTGGTACCAGCCAGTAGCGGATAAGATAAGGGAACTCGACCCCTACGCCGTCCATATTCAGCACGAGTACGGCCTCTACAACTACGTGGACGAAGAGGGCCGCTCGGACCTCAACGCCGGGTTCCTGAAACTGCTGGCCCAAATCCGGGACTGCCCCACCGTGCTGGAGCCGCACACGGTGCATGGACGGATGAAAGACCATGAGGCGCGTTTTGTGCGCGAGACCGCGGAACTGGTCAATGTCCTGCTGCTGAAGTGCCACTATCAGAAATGGCGCCTCGATTGGACTTTCTCCCGTGAAGGTTGGCGGCGGCCCCGCAACATCATGATCGTTCCACATGGGGCCCGCCCCGACCGGCGCTTCGCAATTGACCAGGTCGAACCCCTGAAGGAGAGGCTCGGCCTCGGCAAGCTGGCCGGCAAGCACCTGATAGGGCTGGTGGGTTGGATTCAGGCCAACAAGCGCTGGGACATCGTCACCGACATGTGGGACGAACTCCACCGCGAAATTCTCGACCAGACGGGCCAGGACTGGGTCCTGCTGGGGGCCGGCGACATCCGCGATCCGAATGACCGGGAAGAATTCGAAAAATACGTCAGCAGCGTCAGACTGCTGGAAGAAAAAGGCATCGCTCATTTCTACAGGTTTACGCCGCGCGGGGAGCTCTACTACCAGGTCATGGGCATCTGCGATTTCATAGTGCTGCCCACCGTGGACGAGACCCAGTCCGGCACCCTGGCGCGCATCATCGCGCTGAACAAGCCTTACGTCACCACCGCCCCGCTCGAGGGCCTCACCGCCCAGACGATAGAAAGCGGCGGGGGGCTCCTGTTCACCAACAGGGAAATGCTCAGGGAACACATCCTGCGGCTCGCCGCGGACGAAGGGCTGCGCTGGCAGCTCGGGCACAAGCTCTACCGCTACTTGCTCGACGTGGTGAGCTGGGAAGTGGTGGCCGGGCAGTACTACGAGGCTTACAGGGCGGCGAACGCCGAAGCGCACGAAGGCGTCCCCATTGACATTCCGCCGGAGTTCTGAGGCTCAATGCACTTCCACGGCGATCAGGCAGACGTCATCCGGGCGCCTGCTGGCGCCCATGAATTCGTCCGTCTCTCGGATGATCCGCTCTATGAGATCCCGCGGCACCAGGTGCGTGTTATCCGCTATGAGTCGCTTCATGCGGGCCAGGCCGTACATGTCTCCGTTGGGATTTATCACTTCGTAGGCGCCGTCGGTGAAGGCGAGCAAGATGTCGCCCACTGAAAGCTGCTTCTGGAAAGTTTGATAATCGGGATCCCGCACGAAACCCAGGGCCGGACCGCTCTCGTCGGGGGGCATAACGGGCTCGGCGTTCATGCGTTCCTTGCTGACCACCAGGGGGCAGGGGTGGCCGGCGTTGGCGATGCGCAGCGACCTGGCGGGCCCGTCGAGGATTATCACTACGCCGGTTGCGTAAACCTGCGGTGTCATCGGGCCGAGGATGCTTCGGAAGCGGGAGTTGAAATCCTTCAGTATATCCGTGGGGGTTTTGCCCTGGAAATCAATGTGTTCGATCACGGCTTTCACGATGCTGGCCACCAGGGCGGCCCCCACCCCGTGCCCGCTCACGTCTGTGACGAAAAGGACGGCGTTGCCGTCGGCCAGCCCTGTGATCTGAAACAGGTCACCGCCCACGGCCTCAGCCGGGGAGTACTTGTGGGAGAAGCTCATGTTCTCCACCACGGGGTAGTGCTGCGGCAGGAGCGCCTCCTGGAGGCGATGGGCCATCTCCAGGCCCTGTTCCAGTTCGCGATTGCGGGTGATCAATTCCTGGTTGAGCTGGTCGAGCCGGGCGTTGGCCTCCAGTACCTGGCTGTTGCGGTCCCCCAGTTTGATGTTGAGTTCTTTGAGCCGCAGCAGCGTTCGGATGCGGCTGAGCAGTTCCGCCTGCCGGAAGGGGCGGCGCACGTAACCATCCGGGCCGATCTGGAGCAGAGCTTCCGGGTCCAGCTTCTCCGGGCGCCCGATGATGAGGATCGGAATGGCCTCCGTCTTCGGCGCGGCGCGCAGCGCCTCGCAGAACTGCACTGCTCCCATCCCCGGCGCTTCTATGTCCAAAAGCACCAGGTCGGGGGGCGTCGCCTCGATCATCTGGAGGGCCTCGCGCATGTCAGGGCCATGGAGCAGTTGGTAACCTGCGTCACCGAGCTGTTCGCGCACGATCTCCACGTCCTCAGTGGCGCTGGAGACCATGAGGATGGTGGGTCCGGTTGTGTGACTGAGCCGATCCATTGAACACCGCGCCAAGACAGGGGTCGGGAGTCAGGGGGGCGCTGCCCGTTCCCCTGTTCCGCTTAGTTCTCCCTTCGCCATTTGACGTTGCTTTCTTCTACGTCCATCTTAACCCTCTTGCGCCGCAAATCACAACCGTTCGCCGACATTCAGGGAAGCTCTCGTTCTGGATCCACCGGGCGCTCGCCGTGGAACAGCCGGAAGGCAAGTTGCGGGCGCGGGATGCCGCCGGTGGCGCCCACTGTGCCTATCGGGCTGCCCTTCTTGACTAAGTCTCCTTCTTTGACGCTGATCGTGTCAAGGTGGGCATACCAGCTCACCCATCCGCCCGAGTGTTCGATGGCCACCACCTTCCCCCAGGCGCCCGCGCCGGGACCGAAGCTGTCGAGGCAGACGATCACCTTGCCCTTGTCGGCAGCGTAGACCCGGGTGCCCGCGGCGGCCGCGATGGCGATGCCTGGGTCGGGCAGCCCCCTCAGTATGTCCCCGGAATGGCGCACCACGGCGCCGCTTGTCGGCCACCAGAAACGCGAGGAGGGTTTCCCGCGGTGGAGTTTCTCGGGCGGCACGGGCCTGACTGGCGCTTTGCCGGGCGCCGGAGGCGCCTTGCGCGCCGGCGGGGGAGGCGCCACTCCCTTCTTCTTCGGTATGAGCAGCAGACGTCCCCGCCTCAGTTGCCTGGGGATGGTGATGTCGTTCTCTTTCGCGATGACCTGCCAGGGGACCTTGAAGCGCTCGCCCAGAGAAGCCAGCGTATCGCGCGGCCGCACTTCGTAGGCGAAATACTCGATCCGTTCGGGAGCTTTGGCCTGTAGGAGAGCGGTGGGGCCGGAGCGCTCGGGCGGCAGAGGTGCGGCGCAGCCGGGAAGGCCGGCCGCTCCCAGGAAGCATAGGAGGATCGCCCCGATCCACGGCGCCGTTGCCCGTGCGCGTATCGTTGGAAGCCAAGGCGGCCTACCCGGTCTGTTGCTCGTGCGCGTCTTGCCGATACTTCTTCTCCATTTGGCGGAGATACTCGTTGCGCCGTGCGTATCTGCCGCCCTTGAACTTCTCGCCGAAAAAGATTTCCAGACTGTGCAAGACTTCTTCATGGTCCATGGTGCGGCCACCGAAGGCCAGCACGTTGGCGTTATTATGGCTTCTGGCGTACCGGGCGGCGGCTTCATTGTAGAGCAGAGCCGACCGAATCCCGGGCATTTTATTGGCGGCCATTGAGACGCCCAGCCCCGTGCCGCAGACAACCACGCCGTAGCTGTCCGGCGCCTTTAGCACTGAGAGGGCCAGCTTTTCGGCCACCGCCGGGAAATCAACGCGGCCCGGATAGTTCGGCTGAAGGTCCTCGACCTGGTTGCCACGCTGGACAAGAAAGCGTTTGATCTTATCCTTCAATTCAAAGCCGGCGTGGTCGCAGCTGATGATAAACCGCAGGCCCGTGGGCTGCTCTGTCTCTACCTCTTCTGTCATGACATCCTGAGAGGTTGCTTGTTCTGAGTGGAAAGGGCCTCAGTGGGTGGCGATTTGCTGCCGGAGTCCCTCGATTCTCGGGCGAAGTGGATTCTCCGGGCCGATCTGCACCTGCTTCTCGAGCATTTCCAGGACAGTGGCGGCCGCTTCAAAGCTTCCCTGCCGGATGAACTGATCGGCCAGATTGACGGCCAGCTCCGGCAGCTCCTTGTCCTTTTCTGCGCTCAGCCATCCCTCCAGCGCTGAGACTGCCTGCCCGGGCTGGTTGGCCTTCAGCCAGGAGTCGATCAACTTGCGCTGCAGCTCAATAGTCGCCTCGCCGGAGGCGAGGAGCTGTTCATATGTCTTGGCCGCGCCGGCGAAGTCGCCTTGCTGCGTCATAATCTGCGCGAGCTTGCGCCGGGCCTCTGCCACCTGGTCCTTCATTTTCTCGTCATCGCCGAAGCTGCTGATGATGCGGGAGAGCACCTCGCCGCTCTCTTTGGGAAGACCATGTTTGCCAAAAGCGTCGGCGATGGGCATCATTCGTTCGTAGCTGTCCTGGGCGAGTTGGAGCAGCGCGGAGATGGCCTTCTCGCGGACCCGCTCCACCGGATCGTCCAGCGCCTGGCACAGGGCGGGCCCGCCGGCCACCTGGCCCAGCTCCCCCAGCGTGGTGGCGGCGATGGCTCGGACCCGGGCGCTTTCGTCTTTGTTCAGGACCTCAGATATGCGGGGCACTGCCCTGCCGGCATCGAGCTTGCGCAGCCCCTCCACGGCGAACCAGCGCACGTTCTCCGCCGGATCGTCCAGGGCGCCCATCAGCGCGGGTATGGACTCCTCGGAGCCCACCTTGCCCAAAACGTTCGCGACGGCTACTCGCACCTCCGTGTGCGGTGAGTCCCGTAGAAGCTCTTCGAGCCTGGAGGCCGCTTCCGTCCCGGCGGCGCCGCTGACGGACTCGGCCGCCATCACGAGAAGTTGCGGGTCCTCTTGCTGGAGCGCCTTGCGGACCAGGCGGTCACGGTATTGTCCCTCGGCCTGCCCGATGAATTGCATGACGTTGCGACGCACAAGGATATTCTCATCGTCAAGGGCCTTCCCGAGCGCCATGAATGCCTTCTCTTCGTCCAGGACCGCGCCGCCGCCTTGCTGCTTGGAGATTGAGGCCAGGCGGAAGGCGGCATATCGCCGCACCGTCTCGTAGCGACTGCCCAGCGCGTCGAGCAGGGCCTTTACGGTTTCCGATTCCGGCCGGTCGAACAGGGCCATAAGCTCCGCATGTTCGGCCTGCAGTTCGTGAAGTTCGTCCAGTTGGAGGCTAAGCTGGCTGGTGGCGTCCTGGAGGTGTTCTTCCAGGAAATCCTCGCGGCTCTTCTTCGAATGGGCGCTCCACCATCGCTCCCACTGCTGGGGCTCAGGCGGCAGGCTGCGCCGGGCGATGTGCCTGAGCGCTTCCAAGGCCGCAGAGCGGCTCTGCTCGTTCTCGCTGCTCAGCGCCTGGATCAGCGCCGGAACGGCCTGCAACGCCAGGCCCTTGCCCAGCGCCCGGTAGAGCATCTGGCGGACGGTCGGGGAGCGCTCCGGCGCCTGGAGGTATGCCACGACGGCCTGCACCTCGTCCGGCCGGTTGAAGCGCGACAGCGCATCGGCCGCCGCTTCCCTCACCGAGGATGCCTCATCTTCGAGGCCCGCCAGAAGAGCGTCGAAACAGCGGTGATCCTCGCAGAACGCCGCCGCCTCCATCATGCTGGCGCGAACGCCCGGGTCGTCGCTTCCTTTCATGGCGTCCAGGACGGCCTCGAGCGCCACCGCATCCCCCATGGACAAGAGGGCCACGGCGCCGCGCAACTGCGTCTCGCGGTCGGGAGAGAACAGCTTGCTTTCCGCCTGAGTAAAGCGTTGCGCCATCTCGTCAGCGAGCGTTTGCTCCTCCACTCCGGGAATCTCCGCCTGAATCTGGGGTCCCGCGCATCCCCAAAGCATTGTGACCACGGCGAGCAGGAGGGCACAACCCGGCGCGCGAGACGTGGAAAGCCTTTCCGGGGCATCTTCCATTGATCCGCTATCTCCACGGCAGTAAATTAGAGGTGTATATTAGCGTATGTGCGCGCGTAGGTCAATTTGCCCCCCGGGGCGTATTTCTGTTGGCGGGCGTTGAATGGGATACGGTAAGCGTTTGTTTCTTTCGGGCGCCGTCTTCGCTGCGCTGGCGCTGGCTCTGCTTCTGGCGCTGGCTTTCCCGTCGGTCAGGGTCGGGCCGACGGCGCCGCTGGCGCCGCCGGAGCGGGGCAGGCGCCCATTCCAACCGGGGCAGACTGTGAGATACGAGTTCCTCTTCCAGGGGCTGGCGGTGGGGACGGCATGGCTCAAGCGCGCGGCTGAGGAGCAGAAACCGAACCGGCTGGAACTCCTCTACGGGGCCAGCGTCTCCCCGAGCATTGACTGGGCGTGGAACTTCCGCGTCCGGGGGCGGACAGTTCTCGAATCCGACACTCTCCTGCCGAAAGTGGCCGAAGTAACCACCGAGAAAAAGCAGCGCCACAAGCGGCGCAGCACCCTGTTTGATCGCCATCGCGGCGTCGCCCGCATCGAAACCTGGAAGTCCCAGGATGATCGGCCCCATCGAAAGGAGGTCCCGCTCGCGGGTGATTTCGATATCCCCTCGGCAATCCTGGCGCTGTCCAGGATGGAAAATGCCGGCATGATTCACGTGCTGCGCGCAGATGACCGCTATGAGGTGACCCTTGCGCCCGGCGGCATCCGGGAGATCACAGTCCCGGCGGGCCGCTTCGATGCCCGCGAATGGGAACTCCGCGTCAGGAAGCTGGGAGAAGAACCGGAGGATGGCAAGCCGCCGGCTCAGCTCCGTGTATGGGTGGACGCGGCCCTCGGGCTCCCCGTCAAGGCCGAAGCGCAGCTTTCGATCGGGCGCGTTCAGCTCCAGTTGGTCTCCGCCGGCGGGGAGATGTAAGCGGGAGCTACTTGCGCCTGTCCATGCGCACTAGGCCGAATGCTTTGGTCAGTCGCTCGTCGATTTCGTGTTTCTGCGCGGCGGGGATGTCGGGGCAGTCGCGGAGGAGTTGGAGGGCGCCGCGCACGGCTTTCAGCCCGGCGCGCAGGCCGTGGAAAAGCGCCTGAAGCGTTCGCTCGCGCAGCTTGCTCACCTGTTCCTCGTCCGGCGCCAGGGCCGTGTTGGCGGCGATGCGGGCCGCTGCTTCCAGCAGGGCAAGCCGCCGCTCTTCATCCTGGGGGTCGGCCTTTCTGTATTCGTCCAGTATGTCTGAGGCGGTCTGGATGGCCAACTGCTGCATGCGCGGGTCCGCATCAGAGCGGGAGCAAATCTCTCCCAGACTTTCTACGACCCGTATCTTGTTGAGGAAGCGCAGCAGAGAAGCCCCCAGCCGCACCTTCATCTCCACTGTGCTGTGGGTGTCGCAGGCGGCCGAGCACATCGCGCGGATCAGCGCGTCAATGGCGGCCGGGCCCCAGATAATGCGCACTTTGGAGACGCCTTCCCACAGGACGAGGAGGCGTTTGACAGTGGCCGCCCTTATCTCGGCGGACGCCTGGTCGCTGACGCAAATTCGCTCCAACCCCCTCACCGCAGCGGGCACGGCGCGGATGTCGAACTGTATCTCCCGGCCGAACTCGTAGACCGGGCCTTCCTCTGTCTGGCGGCGCACTCCCATGCTGCTGGGGGCCTGGAATTTCACAATGCTGTCGAACAGCTCGAACAGTTTGCTCTGCTGGCGGGGGCTTGCGTTCGGCGCGCCCCCCATTACGGCCAGCGCTTCCAGCGCTTCCATGCTGTAGGGCAGCCGCCAGAGCTTCTCGTTCAGCTCCTCCAGCGAGTCGTCGAAGACCTCGCGGCCCCAGTCCGTATATCCGCACACCGCCGCAAGCGGCATGACAAAGGCGCCCGCCTCGACACTTTCGTCCTCCAGCAGGTCCTTACACAATTTGAACAGTTCCCTGGCCAGGGAATCCGGGACCTGTTCGGGATGGGCGACTATGATATCGCTGATCAGCGTCGCCGCTCGCTCGCCGGCCTGCGAAGGATAAGCGCGCCGCATGAGCTTGTAAGCGGGCTCCAGGGCCGCCCCGCCGATCCTGAGCAGCGTGTTCTGGATGCTGTCCAGGCTGTCGGGCAGGTTCAATTCTGTCATCAAGGTCAGCAGTTCGTTCGACAACTCGCCCTGCAGGTCGGCGGGGACGCGTTCGTCGGCCAGCAGCGACGTCTGCACCACGCCCCGACGGGTGATGGTGTCCGCCAGCTTGAGCATGTCGAGCATGGACACGACGGAGCGCCGGAGCGTGTCCTCGGAGACGTCGCTCTCCGTGCATATCACGTCGAGCAGATGTATCAGTTCCGCTCGCTGCGCGCCTGTGGCATGTGGGATGCGCTCCAGCAGGTCCAGCGCGGCCGGTTCGCCGAGGCGCACCATGGCGTAGCGAAGGCGGGCCTTCTCGCTTTCCGGCAGGGAGGGATTCAGAATCTCGGTTATCGCCTTCACGGCCAGTTGCCCGAGCCGCTCCTCATCCTCGGCGAGGGACTCGCTCAAGGTCAGCAGCAGGCTGCGGACCCGCGCGTTCTCCGCCCTGTCCAGTTCCTTCCAGAACAGCTCCGCCATCAGCCGCGGCGCCTCTCGCGCGCACGCTTCCAGCGTCTCCTGGACCTCGAAGCGCAGCTCGTCGAAGGCCCGCGCCAATTGCCTCAGGGCGTTGTCAACGAAATACTCGGTCTTCTGATAATTGGTCAGCAGCAGTGGCGCGGAGCGCCTCACCAGCCGGAGCAACTCGCCGATTATCTGCGCATCCCGATTGTGCCCCAGCACTTCGAGGACCACCGCAAGGCAGAGCGCGGCTTCCCCCTCGTCGGCCTCCCGCAACAGAGAGCCCAGCCGTTGTATCGCGTAGACGGCGTCCTCGTGGTTCTCGCCGAACAGGTTCGTTATCGCTTCCGCCATGTCAGTGCGGAAGCCTATCTGCTGCAGGGAGCGGATGGCCTCGCGTCGGACGCGGGGCGCCGCCTCCCCATCGGTCAGCACGGTGACGAACAGTTGCGCCTTGCGGGCGCCTTCCATGGGGGCGAAGACGAGTTTGCGCAGGGCTTCGGTGCGTTGGTCGATGTCCTGGCTGGTGAGCGCCTCGAGTTTGAGGCGGGCCACCTCCTCGGGGGCGAAAAGCTCCTGGGTCTCCCGTGTGCTGATCTGCTCGGGCGCGTGGCGCACGATGCTCAGCCCCGAGGGCTCGCCCTCGTTCTGTTCGCTGCTGAGTCCCTCTACCAGCAGGTCGTCCTCGAGGGCAAGCGTCCGCCACTGCTCCCCCTCGCCCTGGATCACCCGCAGCAGGCCGGCCTCCTGGAAGCCGGCCTCTTCCGCGCGCCGGCGCACGTATTGCTCACTCAGGGCCTGTGGATCCGTCAGCAGCGCGCTGTCCAGCAGTAGCTTCTCGAGCGAGCCGTCGCCGCCGGCTTCCGCCAGAAGGGTCCCCGTGACATCTATGTTGCGGGAGAGCAGCGCCACAACCCGTGTGGCCAATCTGCGCCCGATCCCGTAGCGGCCCATCAGGGCGTCTATGTCTTTCTCGCGTTCGCCTCTCATCGGACCCCTCAGCGGCGGAGATTATGTTATGGTCACCCGCCTCTCGCCGGGGACTATTTCGCCGATTACGGCGGCCGTCCCGCCAGCGCGCTCCAGGCGCCTCAGAACGCTGCGGACGTAGTAGGGCGAGACGATCAGGACCATTCCGATCCCCATGTTGAAGGTGCGGCACATCTCCTCTTCGGGCACCTCCCCCAGCTCCCGCACGACCTCGAAGATGCGCTGGGGCCGCCATTTCGAGGAGTCCAGCGCCGCCGTGCAACCCTCGGGCAATATGCGGGGGATATTCTCCGCCAACCCGCCGCCTGTGATGTGGGCGATGCCGTGCACCACCTGTTTTACGTTGTAATTGCACAGCGCCGCGCGCACGGGACGCACGTATATCTTCGTCGGCGTCAGCAGTTCTTCCGCCACCGTGCGATCAATCCCGAACCGGGCCAGCGAGTCCCCGCTCTGGAGGCCTGCTTCCACGAAAAAGAGCCGGCGCACCAGGGAGAACCCGTTCGAGTGCAGCCCGCTCGAGCTGAGGCCGACCACCTGGTCGCCGGGGCGTATCTTCCGGCCGGTTATTATTCGTTTCTTCGCGACCACCCCCACGGCGAATCCCGCCAGGTCATATTCCCCGTCCTGGTAGAAGCCCGGCATCTCCGCCGTCTCCCCGCCCAGCAGGGCGCAGCCGGCCTGCTTGCACCCGGCGGCGATGCCGGCCACCACCTGTCGGAGCACATCCGGCGCCAACTTCCCCGTGGCCAGGTAATCCAGGAAGAACAGCGGTTCCGCCCCCTGCACCAGGATGTCGTTGACGCACATGGCCACCAGGTCAATCCCCACGGTGTCATGCCGGCCGCTCATGTGAGCGACCTTCAGCTTCGTGCCCACCCCGTCGGTGGACGCGACGAGGATGGGGTGGTGGTAGTTGTGGCGGAAAAGCGCTTCGTCATAGTCCAGGGAGAACAGCGCCCCGAAACCACCGGGGTTCTCCATCACCCGCTTCCCGAAGGTGCCCTGCATCAGGCTGTATATCTGGTCGGTGAAGCGGGCGCCCTTTTCGATGTCAACGCCCGCGTCCTTGTAGGTGACAGGGCTCATGGCAGTTGCCGGAAAGAGTATAGGAAACGGCACAGACCCGCGACCGCCGGCAAATCCCATTATAGCTGTGGGCGCTGCGGTGTCAATCAGCGCGACCGTATTGCGCCGTCCAGGAGGCCACCCCCGAACTCCGACGGCGCCTCATCGTGGAGCGCGTAATAGTAAAGCGCCGCCTGGAAGATGCCCTGGAGCGCCGACTGCACCAGGCCGAGCAGGAGCAGGTATAGCACGGCCAGCCCGATGCCCACCCCGAGGCTTACGCCGCTTCCCCCCAACACGCCGAGCACGACCAGGACAAGCGCGGGCAGCGACAGCACGAAGAAGACCAGCCCGAATGAGAAACCTCCGACGAGCTGCTCCCCCCAGGTGTCCTTCAGCAGCCTGGCGGATCTCTTGAATGCCGTCAGCGGGCCGGCCTGCTCCACCACGAGCACGGGCACGGCGAGATACGTAACCACCGCCCAGGCTGCGCCCAGCAAGGAGATCACGATGCGCCCGACGGTCCTTGACCTGTCCTCCAGTATCCGCAGGACGACTCCGACGGTGGCGCTGACCAGCGCCCAGGCGGCTATCAGGTGAATCCGCGAGAAGGCCGCCCTGAGTCCGTCCGAGACCGTCGGGTCCCCGCCCGCCAGGCGGATCACCGCGCAGGATATCACGGCGGCGTTAAAGAATATGATCACGAAATAATTGCAGAAGTAGAACGCGAACAGTGTCAGGTAGTAAGCGACCTGCTGGGCCGTTGTCGCCTCGCCGGCGGGTGGAGCGTAGGAGCCCGTCATGAACACGGGAACTGCGAACGACGCGATCACCAGCAGGCAGCATATCCCCGAAAGCAGGGGGAAGACGAGCAGCTCTTTGTCCTTCTTCAGCACCTGCCATGAGGCGCTCATCAGCGAGAACGTGTAAGATATCTTACCGAACATCGCTTTTCCTCCTGGAAGAGTGACTCCACACCGCACGGCCAGTGTACGGGCCGAAGTCGCCCCTTGCAAGGTAAATCGCACCGCCGGAATCTTGACTTCCCGGGGCGGCTGGATTAAAGTAAGTGCCTTCAGCCTGCCGGGGCGGCGTAGCCAAGTGGACCAAGGCAACGGTTTGCAAAACCGTCATTCACGGGTTCGAATCCCGTCGCCGCCTCCACAGTCCTCGATTCTCTTGCTCGCCTGTTGTACCGTTTGTCGCCGCCCGGCGAAATATGGTGGGGGAGCGCTTATTCTTTCCGCTTCTCTGCTACGTGTGGTATCTGAAGGGCCTGGCCGCAGCGGCGACCCCATTTCATGGTCGCCATGAACTTCGGCGATTCCAGCGGGGCGTCGTCGTAGTACTGCATGATGCCCCAACTTCCCCACTTGCTCCACCGGCTGATCGAAGTGAAATAACAGAACAGCCCCCCGCCGGCTTCCGTCCACGCGTCGTAATACTCAGCGTAAATCTTGCCGATCCGTGGGGCCTTGTTGGCGGCCTGGAAAAGAGCTGTCAGGGCGTCGTTCTCCTGGGCGCCGGATACGCCCACCATGTGTTGTCCTCCTTCGTAAGCGATCAGGGCCAGGCCGAAATTATCGGCCACCTTTTTCGACGCCTCAATGGCCTCGATGGAATGCGGGAGGGCGTGTCGCTCCAGATAGTCCAGAACCTGGTCCACCGTCCAGCCGGACACCTCTCGGGCGGTCAGTCCATCCCCTTCTCGATGCACAATCATGCCCATGTAAGGGGCAATGGCCAGCGCATCGGCGTGTTTGTAGGCGTCCTCATGCGTGAGGACGATGTTGTTCATCCACCACGTATTTCCCGCCTGCCAGGCCAGAACACGCACCAGCCCTTCGCGCTCCCCGAACACATCCTCCCAGATGCGGAATATCTCCACTGAGCGGCGAGCGTAATACATCCCTGCGCCTTCCCAGGGCCGCTCTGGGGGGCCCAGACCCAAATCCGCGGCCTTTTTCTCCGCATAACCATGCTGGGGGAACCGTCCGTTCCAGACTTCGTTTGAATACTCGACGTAGACCTTCAAGCCCGGCTCCAGCTTCGACTTGACCATCTGCGCAAAACGGCGCACATACTCGTCGCTTGCGCGATGGGGCACGCAGAACCAGGCGTCCGCCTTCTGCCGGTTGCACAGATCAATCATCAATTCCAGAGGTATGCCCTTTTGCATGAACGTCGCCGAGGCGGGCGTCGGCCGCCCGCGCCACGTCTCTACAGTCGAGCCGTTGGTCTGCATCCAGTCCATGAAACGAAAGCACGTGATGCCCCGCCAGCGGTTCAGGAAGCCGGGACGCCAGGGGTTCGACTGATAGGTGTCCAGCAGCCCCGGCATGATAACCTTTATGTTTCGGATGTAGTTCCGGGGGTTGGTTTTGACGACTTTCAGGTAGATTGGGCCGTTTGACTGCGCGGGGTTGACGTCAATGACGATCCGGCCGGGCGCGCTCGACGTCACAGAAACAACGTTGCGAAACTCAATCTTTCCCTCTCCCTCGTAGAGCACGGTGTACTCGCCGGCCGGGTAATGACCTCCGTCGTGAATGGTGCACATGAGCGTCTCGGCCCAGCAGCCGGGCTCGAGTTTCTTCACCCAGCCGTGTTCGTCCAGCTCCAGTTTGGGCCCTTCGCCCCACTTGGCGCCTTCCCGCTGGCTGATCCACGGTCGGGACAGGTGAAAGACATCGGCGAAAGGAAGCTCGGTGTTCCAGTCAGCAGGGCCCGACAGGTTCATCCCCAGTTGGGCCTGCGACGCCGGCGGGTTCAACATGCTGGCAGTCGCTATGTTCTGTGCGCAGAGCGCGACTACGCCGACTACGAGCAGAACAACCCTTGGGAATACGACTCTGCCGATCATGCTGAGCATTTCGGCCTGCAATCCTATTTGCGCAACGCGGCTTACTGGTCGTCCGGGTCCAACGTGACGTCGCACGTGAAGAGTTCTTCGCCCTTCGGGGAGGTGCGGCATTTCCAGGCGCCGGTCGGGTCGATTACTCCTGAGGGCGAGGAGCAGGCGATATGCTCGGGATTGCAGTTATCCGCCGTGACGATCCACAGGTGGCCGGCCCGGGCGCGCATCCTCAGGTTGGACTCAGCGAAATGCCAGATAAGCTCGGACCACTTGCTCCCGTCCCGGCTGCCGTTGACGGCATGGAAGATAATGCGCGCTCCCTTATCCGAAAGCTGCTGGGTCAGATGGGGGTCCGGCATGGGCGTGCAATCCGGATTCGCCCACAGGTCGTTGCAGACAAGCCCGCCGATGGAAATGCCTTGCGTCCACGGGAACACGCGCAACTCGGAGGCGGCATAGTGGTTGATTTCGCCCACGGGATGGCTCTCGAGGGTGCCGCATCGGAGTATCTTGCTGTGGAAACCGAGATATTCGCCGTCGGGGCGATAGAAGCGGAGCTGGTCGTAGCGCTTGCCGTCGTCTTCGACGAAGCACGTGCCGAGGGCGAGCCCCACGGCCCTGTCGCGGGCGCGCTCGGTGACGCGGGCAAGAGCTTCTTTCACCGCGGAGGCGTCGAACTGGTGCGTGTATCCGCTGAGGGCGCCCTCCGGGGTGAGCAGGATGGCAGCCCCCCCATCGGCCGCGCGTTCTATTGCCGAGAGTATCTTCCCGGTGTTGGAATCTACGTCGTTGCTTACTGACATCTGGTAACCGGCGATGCGCGTATTCATGCAGTTACCCTCCTTGTTTGCCTCGTCAATCTTCCGGGCGGCAGATGCCGAGGAGCCTCTCGACGGCGGGTATCATGAGGTATACGTTGGGCTCCACGTTGCGGTCGTGGTAGATGTCTGCAAGCTCGGCGAAGATGGTTTCGGTCTCCTCGGTTGGTAATCCTCCGGAGGCGTGCAGTTCGCAGTCGAGTTCGGCGCGGGCGCGCAGCAGGCGCCAGCGCCAGGCCTGCCGGGCCCACGCTGGCATCCCACCCTCGGCGGCCCGCAAGACCTCGGCATAACGCTCCGGATTGCGGATCCCGTCAATGCGGTAAAGGGGCATGGTCCTGAGCGTTTCCGCGGTGAGGGACTTCTTCGCCTGCTCGGGACCGCGCACGAGTTTCAAGAAGTCCTCCGAGAGCTCGTGCGGCGTGGATTCCTCCATCTGGAAGACGGCCTCGGCGACGGCGCCGGCCGAGTCGGGGCCGGTCAGTTCGCCGACGTATTCCCGAACGATGTCCCTGACGTCGCGCGCGCC
Organism: Planctomycetota bacterium; assembly: GCA_021161675.1. Classification (GTDB taxonomy): domain Bacteria; phylum Planctomycetota; class Brocadiia; order SM23-32; family SM23-32; genus JAGHAF01. Next base: position 25,271 of record JAGHAF010000057.1, read on the forward strand.
CTCCCAGCAGAGCTGGAGCAAGACTGCCTTGTTGATGTCCTCGTAGATGCCCTCGGAGTAGGGGAATATGCCCTCGATGAGGTGCGAGCACCCGTTCCAGTAATCCTGCCAGTGTTGGGGCCGCGGGTGGGCGCCGTAGCCGCCCCAGGGCATCATGTTCCCGCACATGCTGATCTCCGGGAAGCTGACGGCGGGCAACCCCCCGGGGATGCCGTGCTCGAGCGGGTAGGCGGGGAAGCCGGAGAAATCGTCTATCAGAAGGTAATCAATCCATTCGGGCGCCCCGTCGGCGAACTTTCGGGACAGGCCCTCCCACTCTCCCGTTGTGAAGCGGTCGAAGTACCAGGTGGATAAGACGATTTTCGCTTCCGGCCATCGTTCGCGGACCATCTCCGCCAGGGGCTCGGCGCAGCGCAGGTAGCCGTTGAACCCCCAGGGGGCGCACTTGCTGCACGTGCAGCCGCCCTGGTCGTAAGGCCAGATCCACATGTATTCCACGTCCACGTCGGCGAACGCGTCGAGCATCTCTGAGCGCGTGCGAAGGATGTAGTCCAGCCCGCCGGGCCTGGAGGGGCAGACCTCGCGCCAGTATCCTCCCGGCGCAGTGTGATAGCCGTCGTGCCCCCCGGAGAGGTCCGCGCGCAGCTCCTCTGGACTGTTGTTATAGCCTTCGTTGGCCAACACGCCGAGCGTGGCCCCCATGCCGACGGCGCCGGCTGCGCGCAGGATGCGGTGGAGCCTGGCGATCATGTCCTGCGCGGCGGGGTCTTCGATGCCGTTGTAGTGGTGCATGTCGAACCAGACGTTCAGCGCGTTGCAGCCCCAGAGGGCGAGTTCCTCGACGTACCGCTCGACCTTCTCCACGGGCGCCACGTGGTGGAAGTTATGGAAGTGCGTGGCGAAGTAAATCCCGCGGACCGGCTTTTCGGGGACGCTCTCGCCGCGCCACGCGCCCGGGGTGAACTTGCCATCCTCGAGCCGGCTCGTGCGCAGGAACTTGCCCACGCCGTAGATCAGGCCGCGCCCGTCATTTCCGGCGATTCGCACGCCGCCGGCGGCGTCTTCGATGCGGAATCCTTCCTTGCCGATGCCAGGCTCAAGGTCCAGGTGGATCGCGAAGTCCGCCGCGCCTTCCACGGGGACCTGGCCCGTGCGTTCGCGAATTGTGCGGGCGAGCAATTGGGCGGCTTTATCGGCCAGGGGCCGGCCGGCCGCGTGCTGTCTGATGGATAAGGTCATATCTGCTGTGTCCTTTCAACTCCAGGGCGCCTGCGCTGCATCACACCCGGGGGAACTCGCCCTCGGGGTTGCCGCAGACTTCGTGGAGAATGGTCATGAACTTGCAGAGGCTCGGGAACGTGACCATCGGTTGAATCCCGTGATCGCCGTTCGGGAAATAGCGGCCCTGCTCCAGAAGCGGCGGGACCTTGCTCCGGATCTCGGGTTCGATGTCGGCCTCGTTGCCCTCGTTCACCGTTTCTTTTTCCAGCCATCCGAATAGCGTGGTCTCGAGTCCCTGTTCCCGCAGCCGGAACAGATCATTGCCGGCTTTCACCTCGCATGGGAACAGGCCGTTTACGCCGTAGGAGGCCGCGAGCCCGGCGAACTCCATCACGTTGCCGTCCGTATCGACGGCCACCATCGTAACGTCGCACGCCCGGGCGAAGTCACAGACCTCCTGGTAGTGTTGGCCGCAGAATTCATCGAACATGGCGGGGCTGAGCAACATGCCGTGGTTGTAACAGAGGTCCTCACCCATTTGCATGATTTCGGGACGGACGGCCTCGACTACCGGGAACACTTCCTCTCGCGTGCGCTCGAGGATCCATCGCATCATGTCGTGGATCAGCTCGGGGTCGTCAAAGAACATGGTGCTGAGTCGCTGTGGGCCGAGCAAGCCGCGCAGGTAGCCGTAGCTGCCGGGGACGTGCACGACGAGCGGACGCTCGCGGTTTTCGTACTGTTTCACCTGCTCGCGCACTTCGTCCAGGGGCATAAGTGCGGTCGGCGTCATCCGCTTTTTCCAGAACTCCCACGACTCCCTGTCTCGAACGGGGTATTCAACGAATTCGGGCATGATGTAGGTGATGTCGTTGTCGATGAGCTGCCGGGTTACGTCCCCGGCCTCGGACTCGATGATCTCGTACTCGCCTTCGATCCGCCTTGTGGTCTTAAGTCCCGGGACGCTGAGCACGCGGCCCACCTCGCAGATGAGCGGGTCCGTTGTGCCCCAGTAACGCTTCCAGCTATCCACTCTGAGATGCATGGAACCGAGGTCATAGGAGCCCCCCACGTGGGGAGGCATCCCCGTGGCCACCAGGCGGTCATGCGTTTTTTTCATGGCCCCCCGGCTCATGCCCGGCGCTCCGGGGAAGCCGAATATGGGGACGTAGTCGGGCTGCTCGCCCGCGCACACGGCCTTGAATCGCTCCAGATCGTTCACATTCGCTCCACTCTTAGAGACGGTGTTCTCGCGGCCTGCGTTCTGTGTCGTGGGGGGGGATTATACGCTGTCCGGCCGCTCGCCTTCAACGCGCTGCAGCATTGTGGCGTTCACTGGAACTTCTTGTGTGTGACCTGGAAGGCGTTCTCCACGTGTTTCACTGAAGTGGCCCGATTCGCTTCGTCGAGCGCCACCCCGATGGCGTCGAACCGCGTGGATACCTGCTCGGAGTTCAGGCCGTGGAGGGTGCAGTAGGTCTGGGCGGCCTTGATGACGTAGCGCTGTTTGCGCCGCGTGACCGTGCGCAGCGGGTCAATCAGGGTGTTCGACGTGCGGGTTCGCACCTCGACGAACACCACGGTCCCGTTGCGAAACGCGACGATGTCAATTTCGCCGCCGCCCGCGTTGAAGTTCCGCTCGAGGATGCGGTAGCCCTGTCGGACCAGGTGATCGGCGGCCGCCTGTTCTCCCAGCTTGCCGACCTGTATGTGCCTGGCGTCTTTGCGGCCGCCGGCGCCGAAAGGTTCCCTCAACAAGCGGATCACCGTTGCGAGGAATCGGCCCGGCGCGCTCATCAAACCTCCCGACCTTTTAGATTCTCAGTTCGGGGCCGACCATGCGGATAAGGGCGTCGCGCCTGCTTTCCATCAGGTCTCTATCTCCAAAGGCTTCCACGTAGAGCCTGAGGATGCCTCCGCCCGCGCCTTCGGTGCCGCTCTTTCTCATGCAGAACCACCACTGTTCGGACTCCACCCGCACGTCCGCCACGCTCAGCTCCACCCCTTCCGGGGGATAGGAATCCACGAGCCGCACCCGGTCGTCCACGACCACGTACATTCGATCGATCTCGTCGGCGAACCGTGTGGTCGCCTCCTGAATGGTTTGGTCTGCCGACCGCTCGGCGGGGAGCTGGAAGTTGATCTCCCCGGAGGAAAGGTACTTGCTTCTCGGCCCTTCCAGTTCGGAGGAGAGCGTCCTGCCTTCGGCGACCAGTTCGGCCACGAGTTCGAGGGCAAGAAGCCCGGCCATCATGCCGCTGTCGCCGCACCAGAAGTCGCGGAACATGTAATGGCCCGAGTGCTCGGCGCCGAGCGCGATCCGGGGGTCTTCGTACATGATGGGCTTTATCTTGCCGTATCCGACGGGCGTCATCACGGCGCCGCCGCCGCCCAGCACGCTGTTGCGATCGCCGAAGGTGTCCGCAATGACCCAGCTGGACGCCAGGTTGAAGCCGATCTTTACGTCCGGGCCGAGTTTGCGGCGCAGCTTCTGCCCCACGAGCGTGGTGAGCAGGGGTGGGGAGAGCATCCGTCGCTTTTCGTCCATCAGCGCCACCCTGTCCGCGTCGCCGTCGAAGCAGATGCCCACGTCGCTCCCGGAGCGCTCGACCACGTCCGCCAGCATCCGCTGGTAGTCCGCCTGGAGTGGGTTGGGGACTACGACGGGGAAATTGCCGTCCGGGACGGCGTTGGAGAACGTCCAGCGCAGCTGCGGGGTCATGGCGGCGAACTGCTGTATTATACGCCCGCCCATGCCGTTGCCGGCCTCCACCGCGATGCCGAGTTCGACGTTGCGAAAGCGCTCTAGCTCGATCCCGCCCCTTTGGACTATGGTCTTGATGTAGTCCGGGGCGAACTCATCCCAATCCAGCCGCGGTGGCAGTGAGCGTTTCTTCAGGCCCCGGGCGATCCGCTCCATCTCCCCGACGGGCGGAGCCGGCCCCTCCGCCAGGGCGAGAGAGAGCGGCTTGCCGCCTCGCCCGAAGAATTTGAACCCGTTGTATGCCCTGGGGTTATGGGATGCGGTGATGATGACGCCCCCGTCAATTACATCTGAATACCTGGCCACCAGGAAGCCGACCTGCTCGGTGCCGGCCAGCCCCATCATAATGGGCCGGCAACCGCCATCCTCAAGTCCCTGGCGCAGCCCTTCGGCAAGGACGGAACCGCTGAGCCGCATGTCGTGGCCGATCACCACGTTCACGGGCCACACGGCGGCGGCGCGCGTGAAGCCCTCCGCCAGGAGCAGTCCGAGGCTGTAGGCGAAGTCGCGGTTCAGGGCCTTGCCGTAGATGCCGCGGATATCGTCCCGCTTGATGACCTCATCTATCCCCTTCAGGTAGTCAGCGACACTCATGCGACTTTCTCCGTATGCTTAGGGCAACGTCCGAAGCTATCACAGCGGCGCCATGAGCACAAGTGAGCGGCGCTAAGGGGAGGGAACAATGGCCTGTGGGGAGGCGTTGCCTTCGCCCGGGCATTTCACGAACCGGGCGTCCGCCCAGTCCGCCAGGTTGCCGCTGGAGCGCACGGCGCCGCCGAAGTCGGCTTCGAGCGTGATGCGCTCCACTCCCTCCACGCCCAGGTTGATCTCCCGTAGGGCGGATGCCCCCGACAGGGGGCCGGTGTTGGCGAGCTCATTATCGCCGGCCAGAACCCTGAAGGTCACGCAACCGCGCCCTCCCGCCGCGTCGTCAATCCCCACGGCGGCGAAGAACCGGGTATATCCCGTCGGGACATCAAAGGTCATGCGGGTCCTGGCGTGCATCCCGATGCCCTTCTCGTAGCGTCTGCCCCGGAGCATGACCGGGCCGCCGAGCGCGGAGCTGTCGAGCTGCGGCTGCCAGACCACGTCGAAGAAGGGCTCCCGGACCACACCCACCGGCTCCAGGTCGCTCAGATAGATGCACGCTTTGGACGGGACGATGATGCTTGCCACGGCGTCGGCCCGGATGAAGTAGCTGGCCGGGCCGTTGCGGGCTGCGAAGCGTTCTCCGGCGAACGTCACGGAGTCGGCGTTCAGCCTGGAGCCCCGCGCAAGGCGAATCTTATGCGCCCCCGCCTCCCGCGCGGGCGAATATCCGGCCGGCGAGAGCAGAATCCACTCGATCTTGTCCCAGGGCGTCACCTGCCGGTCTCCCTCTGCCACCAGGGCGACGCCGCGCTCGGAGATGTCCGCCACGATGGCCCTGACGGTGCTGAGCTGGCCCTGGCGTCGGATTCTGAGGCTGTCTCGCGCGGGGTCGGCTTTGCGACGCGCCTGCCTGAACCGATCTTCTTCCTCTGGGCCGGCGGCCGTGAGGAAGCGCCTGGTAGCCACCGCACGTATGGAGGTCAGCGGAAGGCCTTCGGCGTGCCAGTCATAGCCGACCAGGTTGACGGTCTCCGGCTTGTCTCCCCGGGTGACTCCATGCGCAATCAGCTCCCCGCCCGCATGTGTCCAGACTTTGAAGTTGGGCAGGAGGGGCTGAGCGGCGGCGTCCGGGAAGCGAATCTCCCGGAACTCGGCCGCCGGGAAGGTCCTCCTTTTTCCGTCCTGAATGAGGGTGATACGCTCCGCGTCCATTGCGGCGAGGCGGCCCTCCAGCCGTCCGAGAGCCACTTTCAAGCAGCGCACCCGTGGCGCGCGCGGCGCCTCCCCGGCGGCGCCAGCAGACAGGGCGAATGAAGCGACCAGGGCCAGGCAGAAGAGCGCAGCATGGATGGCCGGGCGCGGCATCAGGGGTCCTCGCAGTTGGAGCAAGACGAGCGCATTATAGTATTGGCCGGCGCCGAGGGCAAAAAAAGCGGCGTCCCGGATGCTCACGGGTTGAGGAATTGGGGCGGGCCGGCTCGCCGGCGCGATTGCAAAAGAGCGCCGTTTTCGGTAGAATATCATGCTCGTGTGTTGGCGAATCGCTGAGCGCTTGCCCGCACGGCCTGAGCGAAGGGATAATGGTGTGGGCAAGGGACGCGGTGGAAGTGTTTCTTCAGTGGACAGGAGCACCGTCAAGGTGAAGCAGAAAGAACTGCAGGCATTCCGCCGTATGCTGCTGGAGCTGAAAAAAAAGCTCTCCAGCAATATTAATCACCTCCAGGAAGGAGGGCTCAGGGCAGGGAGCGGCGGCGGAGTCGAGCTCACCGACCTTACCCCTGAGCACATGGCGGAGCATGGCAGTGAGAACTTTGCGCAGCATCTGATGGTGAAGATCCTTCAGGACTGCGATACGGAGATGTGCGACGTCAACCTGGCGCTGCAGAAGATAGAAGAAGAAACCTTCGGGCTGTGCGAGGAGTGCGGCAAGCACATCAGTCGCAAGAGGCTCAAAGCGTTGCCGTTTGCCCGGCTCTGCATAGCGTGTAAGCAGGAAGAAGAACGGCGTGCGGCACAGATGTAGCGCAGCCCCGTCCCGCATGTGCGGGAGGAGCGCGGCTGTTTGTCCGCTATGAAGCAGCCCCCTGCGGCCCTCCGACAAGCTCAGGGCGGTGGCCCCGCGACTGCGGGACGGGCTGAGCGTCCGAAAGTCGAAAGGCTTTCTACTTCCTCTTGCTCTATTTTGCCTCGCAAACGGGGCAAAATGGAGGGACTCCCTGGATATGGCGGGCATGCTCTTTGGCAAGGGACGCAGGCTGTTCTGGATTGCCGGCGCCTGCGCGTTGCTCCTCGATCAGTGGAGCAAGGCTCTGTTCTGGCATCATCCCGGCGATGGTCATGCTGATCTTGTAATCATCCCGCATGTGTTGCAGTTTATCAGTCATCCGGGCAACCGGGGCGGGGCGTTGGGATTGCCGGGGGCGGCGATATTTTACTCACTGGCCGGGGTGGCCGCGCTCGGCTTGATTATCTTCTTGCTGCTGACGACTGAGCCTGAGAGGGGCCTGGTCTTCCTTGCGCTGGGGCTCTTGGCCGGGGGCGCGGTTGGCAACCTGGTGGATCGGATTTCGCTGGGCTTCGTCAGGGATTTTATCGATCTGCACTGGGCGGAGGCATATCATTGGTATACTTTCAACATCGCTGATTCGGCCATTTGCGTGGGGTTCGCGCTGGTCATCCTGGAATGGTTGCTGCCGGCGAGTCGAGCCGGGGCGGGCAAGGGCGCCGATCGCGGCGAGCTCGCAGAGGGCTGACGGGGATGAGGGGCGGTTTTTTGCTTTGCAGGAAGGCATGGGGCTGATACAATCTGAAGCTGGCGGATCAATAGCGTACCATTAGCGACTACTGTTCTGTTGCGGCAGGTCCGGCAAATGGCGCATTTGGTGATCAAGAAAGGCAGGCGCGCGGGAGAGAAGATAGAACTGAGTCAGGTCATCACTCTCGGCCGGGGCGCTGACGTGGACCTGCGCCTGGACGATCTGACTGTCTCCAAGCGGCACTCTCGAATTGTGCGCAATGCGAGTGGGGATTACGTCCTTGAAGACCTTGCCAGCAGTAACGGGACATTCCTCAACGGCAAATCAATCACTACTAAACGACTTCGCAATGGGGACGAGATCGGCATCGGGAATACCATCTTCGAGTTCGGCGGCGCCCTGCCGAAGCCGCCGCCGCAAAAGGCCAAGGTGCTGATCGGGTCGGGGAGCGAGGACAGGACGACCCCACTGGTCAAGACAGCGGTGGACGCCTCCTACGAGCCACAGCAAGATACCGCCAGCGGGCAGACCACGGTAGAGGGGCTTTCCAAGGCGAACTACCGTCTGGCGATCCTGCTTGAGATCAGCCACTCCCTGGGCATGGCGCTGGACGAAGACGAGCTGTTGGACAAGATACTCGACGAGTTGTTCGACGTGTTCCCGGAGACGAACCGAGGTTTCATCATCCTTCGCGATCCGGACACGGGACAGCTCACCCCCGGCAAGAGTCGGATTAGAAAATCGAGGCGTCCCGATGACGAGCAGTTGCAGATCAGCGAGACCATCCTGGAATACGTTCTGGATCGCAAACAGGGCGTGCTGATCGAAGACACGATGCAGGACGAGCGCCTGCCCACCAGCCAGAGCATTCTGGACTTTGATATGCGCTCGGTGATGTGCGTGCCTCTGAAGTGGGAGGACCAGGTGCTGGGTTTCATCCAGCTCGACACGAATCGGATCGCCGCCAATTACGATGAGAACGGGCTGACCCTGCTGGTGGCCATTGCAAATCAGTGCGCGCTCACCATCGCGAACGCGCGGCTGCACAAACAACTGGTCCGGCAGGAACGGCTGGAGCAGGACCTGCAAAACGCGCGCCGCATCCAGAGCAGCTTCCTTCCGCAGGCGCCCCCGGCCGTGGCCGGCTACCAGTTCGAAGACGCCTACGCCACGGCGCTCGCCGTGGGCGGGGACTTCTTTGATTTCGTGGAGCTGCCGGACGGCCGGATGGCGATCGTGGTCGGAGATGTCAGCGGCAAGGGCATCACCGCCGCCCTGATGATGGCCAAAATGGCCAGCAACGTGCGGTTTTTCGCCACGACCCAGTCCGGCCCGGGGCAACTGCTGGCCCGGCTCAACGAGGTGGCGCTCGACAGCGAGAGCGACATGTTCGTCACCGTCTTGATTATGTTCCTCGACCCCATAAACCATGTCCTCACCATGTCCAATGCCGGGCACTGCTATCCTCTCATACGCAAACGGGGAGGCGAGGTGAGCCGGCTTGAAAAGCCGACCGGCTTCCCCCTTGGTATCATCGAGGATGCCGAGTTCGAGGAAGAGACCGCCTCATTGGAACCCGGCGACATAATCTGTGTGTTCACGGACGGCATCATCGAAGCAATGGACGACCAGAACGAGCAGTTCGGCTACGAGAAGCTGTCTGAGAGCCTCAGCTCCGCTTCTGCGGGACCGAAGGACGCCGTCAAAAGTATCCAGAAAGCGCTCCGTGAATTCACCGGCATGGCGCCCCAGAGCGACGACCTCACTCTGGTTTGCTTCGGACGATTCGACGGGCAGGCCTAGGAACCATGCGAACTCCCCCTTCGGACTGATGCTCGATCCTTCCTGTTTCCGCTAACGTCGTGTTCGTGGCGCCGTCGTGGTTTACTGAGCCTGCGCCTGCCACTGCTCCAGTTCGTCCAGGGGATATATCGGGCGGGGGAGACGTTCCCACTCGAAGCTGTCCAGGTGCGACATTGTCGGCCCGGGCGTGTCCACGCGGATGACCTGCGACGTCCACCGGCTGTAGAACTGGAAGTTGGAGCCCGTTTTCAGGACCGCCATCCTGGCTTCGGCGGGGTCCAGGCCGAACTGCTCGTACACGGCGGGGTGGTTCCCGCCAACGCCCCGCAGTTCGCTCAGCGCGACCTTGATGCCGCCCGCCTCCAGCAGGGCCGCTCGACCTATGTCGAACGATTCGAGCCCGGCGACGGTCTCGGCCCTCAGCCGCCCGCCGCCTGTGCCGGCGACCTTCCCGTTCACCTCGACGGGCCTGCCGAATACCGTATCGATCTTGCCGCCCACGGCAAGCGTGATCTCACTGCCGACGCCGGCCTCGATGGCCGCGTGCGTGGCTTCGGGGTCAACGATCTGGACGAGCGCCGTAGCCCTGAGCTCCTGATCGAGCATCTCGCGCAGCAGGCGCGTGCCGTCACCCGCGCCGCCTCCCCAGACGGCGTCGCCGAGGTCGGCGAGGACCACCAGTCCCGGCCCGGCCTCCATGGCCCGGCGGATGGCCTCCTCCGGTGACACGCTGTTGAATGCCCAGAACGCCTCTCTCAAGGCCCACGCCCTGTCCGCGAGTTCGGCGGCCAGCCTCTGCGCCAGGGGAGGGTCGCCGTCCGTGATAACCACGGTGGCCCAGCCGCCCTCCGAGGCGTCCAGCCAGGGCTGCATGGGGAAATTGGAAATCGAAACCACTCCCGGACGCTGCTCCATCTCCCGCGCCAGGTCGAACCATTCCTTCATCGGCCCGCCCGACGTGAGGAACTGTTCCTGGTGAGTGATCATCGGTATCTTCCGCCACGCCGTCGCGGGGTGAACATCGCCCCTCACCAACGCGAACAGCGCTCTTGCGGCCAGCGTCGCGGTGTCGAACAGGTCGTGAGGCTGCGTTCTGTGCCCCACTACGGCGTCGGCGCAGCGGATCATCCGCCGCGTGAGGCAGGCGTGATGGTCCAGGGGGACCACCACCGGCACGTTCGGGCCGAGGACATTCCTTACGGCGCCGAGCAGGTGTCCCTCGACGTCCTCTTCCTCTTCCGATGCGGAGGCGCCGTGCAGGTGGAAGAACATGCCGTCGATCGGCAGAATGCCTTTCAGCCCGGAGAGGATTCTCTCCTCGAAGAAGGAGAGCGTTTCCGCGGTGAGCGGCCCCCCGGCGCCCGCGCAGGCCCGTATGATGGGCAGGGCGGCGAGCCGGACGCCCTCTTCCTCAGACACGGCGAGAAGCGCCTCCACCTCCTTGAAGGGATGCGCCCCTTCCAGTATCTCGCCCCCTTCGTACAGTCCATATTGTCTGAAGTCTTCCAGCGTGGTGGGACGGGGGCTGAAGCTGTTGGTTTCCTGGCTGACGGTTGCTAAGGCGATTCTCATCTCAAAGTTGACCCTTCAGCGGCGCCAGGACATCTTCGAGCACGCTGAGGACCTTCTCAATGTCCTCCCGGGTGTGCTGAACGGAATAGCCGTGATGGGCCGGTATGCCGCCGTAGTCGTGGAAATATACGCCCCGCTGCCAACATGCCTTGATGATCTTCAGGAGCGTCTCTTTCGAGTGGCAGAACGTGTCTTCGTAACGAAGCGCCGGCTCGCGCCTGCCGAGCAGGATGTCAAATCGCGCCCCGTGATGCGGCACGATCATGTTCAGGTCGTGATCCTCGATTATGCGATTGATGCCCGCGTGGAGCTGCGCCTCCAGCTCGCGCAGATGGGAATAGAAGCCGGGTTTCTGCGCCTCCTCCAGGAAGGCGAGCCCGGCCAGGACCGCCGTCAAATGGGCATTGAACGTGCCGCTGTGCTGAACCGGCCCGGCCGGCCTGTACATGTCCATGATCTCGGCCTTGCCGCAGAAGGCAGACAGCGGCAGGCCGCCCCCGAGCGCTTTGCCGATGGTGCAGACGTCCGGCGTGACGCCCATGTCCTGCTGCACGCCCCCGATGGACTTCTTGAACGAAGACAGGATTTCGTCGTAGAACAGGACGATCCCCGCGTCCTGCGTCAGTTCCCTGAGCAGTTCCAGGTAACCGGGCTGCGGCTTGATGCACGCGCAGTTGAAGACGACGGGTTCGAGAATCACAAGCGCCACCTCGTCGCCGTGATCCGCGATGGCCCCTCGCAGCGCCTCCGGATCGTTATAGGGGATCGGTATGATGAGCTTGGCGAACTGGTCCGGTATGCCGGCCGATTCCACGTAGGGATGGGCCCGGTTCCGCGCCAGGGCGGGCGGGGGCGGGGCGCCGCCTATGTAGATCAGCTCGTGGTAGCCGTGGAAGTTGCCTTCGAACCGGATGATCTTGTCGCGCCCCGTGTAGGCGCGGCAGGCGCGTATGAGGTGCAGCGTGGCCTCCGAGCCCGAGGAGCAGAAGCGGACGCGCTCCGCGCAGGGAATCACCTCGCAGACCTTCCGCGCCAGCGCCTCGTGGTATTCCGTCTCGAAGGAGCACAGCGTGCCCAGGGAAATTGCCTTGCGGACGGCCTCGCCCACCGCCGGGTGGCCGTGGCCCAGGAGCGCCGCCCCGTGGGAGCAGCACATGTCCACGAACTCGCGCCCCTCGACGTCCCAGACCCGGCTCCCCTCGCCGCGGGACGCAAAGAAGGGGAAGCCAAGGGCGCGATTCAGACGGGTCGCTGAGCAGACCCCGCCCGGTATGACCCGTCTTGCGCGCTCGTAGAGACTGGACGTCGTGGACGTGTCCATCCGGCCTGCCTCCTATGCCTCGGGCCAGTATCTCTCCGTTATGATCTTGTCCTGCGTGAGGAAGTTGATCACGGCCTTGCCCTGAGCCTTGATATCTGCGAACAGGGATGCTTTCATGCCGCCGAACGGCAGGTGCGCCACGGGCGCCGGGATCCCGATGTTTACGCCTATCATGCCGCACCGCGTGTCGAGCTTGAACTTGCGGGCGTTGTAGCCGTCCCGCGTGTAGATGGAGGCGCCATTTCCGTACTGCTGATCGTTGATAATCCCGATGGCTTCGTCCAGGCTCCCCGCCTTGAGGATAACCACCACCGGCCCGAATATCTCGGTGCGGTGGACCTTCATGCCCGGCTGCGCGTCGGTGAAGACGGTCGGGCCGATGAAGTAGCCCCCTTCGCGGCCGGACACCTCGATTTCCCGGCCGTCCAGCGCCAGGTGAGCGCCTTCTTTGACGCCGTCCTCTATCAAGCCGAGAATCCGCTCTTTGGCCCGGGCCGAAATGACAGGCCCCATCACTATGGGCTCGTCCGCCACCTCCGGGTCGAGAGGATCTGCCACGATCACTTCCCTGGAGGCCGCCACGAACCGCTCGCAAACCGTGTCGTACATCTCGTCCCCCACCGCCACAATGGCCGAAGCGGCCATGCACCGCTGGCCGGCGCAGCCAAAGCAACTGGTGACCATGTTGCGGATCATCTGGTCCACGTCGGCGTCCGGCATGGCCACGAGGTGATTCTTCGCCCCGGCCATCGCCACGCAGCGTTTGCCGTTTTGGGCGCACCTTTCCGAGATCATTTTCGCCACCGGCGTGGAGCCGACAAACGCCATCCCGTCTACGCCCGGATGCTCCAGCATCGCCTCTCCGACGGCCCGATCGCCGTGGACAACGTTGAAGACGCCCGGCGGTAGATCAATCCGGTCAATGAACTTCGTGATAAGATGGAAGGTGCACGGCGCCTGCTCCGAGGGTTTCAGGACGAACGTATTGCCAGTGGCCAGCGCGTAAGGGAGGAACCAGAAGGGTACCATGGCGGGGAAATTGAAGGGGCAGATCATCGCAAACACCCCGACCGGCAGTCGCAGCACCTCGCCGTCAATGCCGTAGGAAGCTCCTACGGCCTTGTCGCCCTGCTGCATCACCGGCATCCCGCAGGCGACCTCCACGTTCTCGAAGGCGCGCTTCAGCTCCGCGCGGGCGTCGGGCAGGGACTTGCCCATCTCCTCCACCAGCGTGCGGCTGATCTCCTCGGAGTGCTCGCGCAGGAGGCCCCGCAGCTCGTAGAGGTGGGCGACCCGCCTGCCGACGGGGGTGCTGCGCCACCCGTCAAAGGCAGCCCTGGCCGCCTTGACCGCGCGGTCCAGTTCGGCCCCTGTCGAGAGCGGCGCGCGGGCTATTGTCCGGCCCGTGCTGGGATTCTCGACGTCCAGCAGGCCCCTGCAATCCGCCTCCACCCAGAGGCCATTGATATAGTTCGGCAGTGTGTCCACGGCCATGTCATCCCTTCCCTTGTCGTTCTCCGCGTTCTCTGGGTTCTCTGCGGTGAAGCCTTGCCGTCTCTTGTCACGCGCCGAAGGCTTCCAGCCCGGCCCATCCTATGGCGTGGAACTGCGACAGGGTCCGCTGCGTCACGCCGTAGGTCACGAACTCCTCGGGCGCCATGCCGTCCGGCTCATAGGCCCGCACGAACTCGGGTATGGTTTTCAGCCGCTCGACGACCTCCGGGTCCACCGACGCGCTGATGCGCTCCGGGTTCCTCGGCACGCCCGGCTCGAGCAGCAGTGCCTGATACTTCGGGTGGATGGACATGATAAGCTCGGCGCCTGCCAGCTCCACCATGTGATAGTTGCCCCGCAGCGCCGCGACTATGAGGACCGTCCTGTAATCGCGCTTCTTGAACAAGGAATAGGCTCGTTTCGTCACGGCCAGGCCGGCCTGCGTGATGTCCGACTCGCTGACACCGGCCTTCTGATCGTGCGCCACCTCCCTGAGGTAGTCATCCAGCCGGCCGATCATGATAACGGCGAAACACTGCCCGGGCGTCTTACCTGTCTTTCGCAGCCGCGCCAGGCCCATTCTGTAGCGCTCCGCGGCCGCGAGAACCTGCGGGACAGTGTAGCTGACGGTCATTGTGACGGTGATTCCTTCGGCCGCGCACTCCTCGCAAACGTCCAGTCCGGCCGCGGTTACGGGGAGCTTCACTGCGATGTTGGGCGCCCAGGAATGGAAGCGCCTGGCCATTTCGAGCATGGCCTCACGCTCGCCTGCCAGCGCCGGGTCTACCTGTGCGCAGACGTATCCCAGCCTGCCTTGCGTGCGCTCGTAGAACGGCATGAACATCTCGGCCGCGTTGCGCGTCACGGCGCCCATGAGCGTTTCCGCGCGCTGCCTTGGGGACAGGCCCTCGCGGCCCTGCAGCGCAGCGCCCCACCTCTCAGGGTCGGAACGGACGGTCTTGAGCGTGAGCACGGGGTTGGTGGTCACTCCGGTTGCGCCGTGCGCGAACCCCCGGCGCAGTTCGGCGGGCTGGGCGGAATCGTGCCACCAGGTTGTCCGGGTTTCATTGACAAGCCAGCGCAGATAGCTGTCATCTGTCACGGCAGTTCTCCTCCGGAGCGCTAATGTATCAGTCGAAAGCTGCCGCGGCAAGGTCCGCCCACCGTACGGCGGGCCGGGGCCGGCTGTAGCGGAGTGTGTTTCAGGCGCGTTCGAATTGCTCGGAGGTCGGGGCGAGCGGAGAGGTCGTTTCGTTATCGACCTGGGTGGCGTCCGGCGGGGTATTGTAGTAGGCGAGTTTCTTATAGACCGATCTTTCGCTTATGCCCAGCAGCGCGGCGGCGCGGCGTCTATTGCCCTCAGTGTAGCGGAGGGTCTCGATGATGCAGAGACGTTCCACTTCTTCCAGTGGGGTACCGGCGGCGACGCGGATTTCTTTCGCCGGCGGCCCGGTGATGGTGCGAATCGGTCGGGGGAGGTTCTCTTTGTGGATCGTGTCGCTGTGGCAGAATACTGTGGCGCTCTGGATAAGGTTTTCCAACTCGCGGACGTTGCCGGGGTAGTCGTACTCTTTGATGGTTTGCATTGCGTCCTCACCGATCCAGTTTACAGCTCTGTGCGTGATGTGACGGTAGAGTTTCAGGAAGTGGAGGGCGAGCAGGGGGATATCCTCGCGCCGTTCCCGCAGGGTCGGCACCCGGATGGTCACCACCTTCAGCCGGTAGTAGAGGTCTTCTCTGAAGGTCGAGTCCTCTATCGCTTGCTCCAGGTTCTGGTGTGTGGCGGCGATTATGCGAACGTCCACCGGGATCTGCTCATGTCCGCCCACTCGCTGGACGGCCCGATCCTGTATGACGCTCAGGAGTTTCACCTGCAGGTCGAGCGGCATGTCGCCGATCTCGTCGAGCAGGATGGTGCCCTTGTGCGCCATCTCGAAGCGCCCGATGCGCTGTTGCAGCGCGCCGGTGAATGCGCCTTTCTCGTGTCCGAACAGTTCGCTTTCCAGCAGGTCCTTAGGGATGGCGCCGCAGTTGAGTTTGACAAATGGCTCGTTCGCGCGCGAGCTGTTGTTATGGATGGCCTGGGCGACCAGCTCTTTTCCAGTGCCGGTTTCCCCGCGGATGATGACGTTGCAGTCCACGCGGCGGACAAGGTTGATCCGGCGCAAGACGTCGCGCATGGACCGGCTATTGCCGATAAGGCGTTTGCCCGGACCGGCGAAGGCGAGCCGGCGGTAACTGTGGATTGTCGCTCCGCGAAGGCAGAGCTCCGCCACCGCGTCATCAATGGCGCCCCGTAAGCTCTGGCGTAGCAGCGGGCGTTTCAGGCACTGATATGCGCCCAGTTTAGTGGCCTGGAGAAGGGCTTCGTTATCCTGCGGATTCGCCACCGCCACCACCATGACCGTCTGGCGCATGGCGAGCAGGCGGCGCATCAGCCCGAGACCGTCCGCGGAGGGATCGGACACGTCTGCAACAAGAATTGCCGTGGCATGTTCGCGCAATGCTCTGATGGCGGCGCGTTCGTCTGAGCTGGATATCAGCTCACCGTAGGCGTCCTCAAGCATTTCCCGAGCTATCTGCTCGATGTGGGACCCACTGGGATATAGGACTACACACACGCGTTCAGGCGCAGGCGCAGCCCCCTCACCAAGCTGCCATTCAACTGCCGCCACTTATTGCTCACTCCCCCGGATTACGAGTTGCAGCAAGTACTAAAGGATGTAACGACCCCGCATGCCTCTATTAGCATGTTACCGCTCGGCGCAGCAAGTGTCAACCGACAATTGCGCGGCGCGTTTGAACCGCCGATTGCGCGCGGTATAATCATGGCTGCTTTTCCCCTGTTTTTCCCTCAATCCCCGGTCGGAGTGGCAAGCTTATGAGGCCGGAACGTTATGTGCCTGAGGAGGTCGAATCGCGCTGGGCCGCGTACTGGGACAAAACCGGCGCTTTCCACTGCCAGGACAGGAGCGAGAAGGAGAACTTCTACTGCCTCGTCATGTTCCCCTATCCGTCCGGCGCGCTGCACGTGGGCCATGGACGCAACTATATCCTGGGGGACGTGGTGGCCCGATACAAGCGGATGCAGGGCTATAACGTGCTGCACCCGATGGGCTGGGACGCCTTCGGACTGCCGGCTGAGAACGCCGCCATCAAGCGCGATACGCGCCCGAGCGAATATGTGGCCGAAAATGTCCGCAGGATGAAGCGGCAGATACGTTCGCTCGGGGTCAGCTACGACTGGCGGCGTGAGATCAACACCAGCGCGCCGGAATACTACAAGTGGACGCAGTGGGTGTTCTTGCAGCTCTATAAGCGCGGCCTCGCCTATCGGGCGGACGCGCCGATCAATTGGTGCCCGAACTGCCAGACCGCCCTCGCCAACGAGGAGGTGGTGGGCGGCCTGTGCGAACGCTGCGACACGGAGGTTCGCCAGGAGGACCTGCCTCAGTGGTTCTTCAAGATAACCGATTACGCAGAGCGCCTCCTGGACGACCTGAAACTGCTCGGCGCCTGGCCGGAGCGCGTGCGCCGGATGCAGGCGAACTGGATCGGCCGAAGCGAGGGCGCACTGGTCAACTTCACCGTCTCCCATACGGGCGCCCCGATGCCCTGCTTCACCACACGCCCCGACACCCTCTGGGGTGTGACCTTCATGAGCCTGGCCCCGGAGCACCCGGCCGTGCCCGACCTGGTGGCCGGGACGGAGTATGAAGATGACGTGATGGAGTTCATAGCCCGGGCCCACGAGGAGGGATTGGTGGCCCGCGCCTCCGAAGCGGTGGAGAAGGCCGGCGTCTTCACCGGCCGACATGTGATAAACCCTGTGAACGGGGAGCGGGCGCCCCTGTGGGTGGCGAACTACGCGCTGATGGAATACGGCACGGGCGCTGTGATGGCCGTGCCCGCCCATGACCAGCGTGACTTCGAATTCGCCAGAAAATACGACATTCCCATCCGGGTGGTCATCCAGCCGCCGGGCGAGGAACTTAACGCCGAGACGATGCTCGAGGCATATGAAGGCGAAGGCGTGATGACCGGCAGCGGACCTTTCGACGGCACTCCCGTCCCGGAAGGCGTCGAGGAGGTCGTGGATTACCTGGAGAAGAACGGCATGGGAAAAAGGGAGGTCAACTACCGCATCCGCGACTGGCTGATCAGCCGGCAGCGCTACTGGGGCGCCCCGATACCGATCGTGCACTGCGAGCGCTGCGGGACTGTGCCAGTGCCGGAGCGGGAGCTGCCCGTGCGGCTGCCCGAGGACGTGGACTTCAAGCCGAAGGGCAAGAGCCCGCTTGCGTTCGTCGAGGACTTCGTCAACACCACCTGCCCGCAATGCGGCGGGCGGGCGCGGCGCGAGACCGACACCATTGCCCAGTGGCTCTGCTCGTGCTGGTATTTCCTGCGCTACGTCTCCCCCCACGAGTCCGACAGGCCTTTCGACCCCGAACTGGTCAAAGAGTGGCTGCCGGTTGACCTCTACATCGGCGGCGTGGAGCACGCCGTGCTGCACCTCCTTTATACGCGCTTCGTTGTGAAGGCGCTCCAGGATGCGGGACGCCTGGAGTTCAGCGAGCCATTCAGCGCGCTGTTCACCCAGGGAATGATCGGCAAGCAGAGCTACGTCTGCACACGCTGCGGCAAGATCGTCACCGACGATCCGAACGTCCGTGAGCCCTGCAAATGCCACGTGGGCGCGACGTTGGAGCGGCGCCTGGCGGAGGGCGTTGAAGTCGTCAGCAGCGTGGACAAGATGAGCAAATCCAAGGGCAATGTTGTAGCCCTGGACGACGCCATCGGCAGTTACGGCGCCGATACGCTCAGGCTCTACACCCTGGCGATAGGGCCGCCCGAAAGGGACGTCGAGTGGCAGGAGGGCGGCATCGTGGGCTATCGGCGGTTCTTGAATCGGCTCTGGGAGGCCGTGGTTTCCCGCCAGGACAGCCTGCAAAGCGCGCCCGAACTGGAAGTCATTCCCGACGAGCTGAGCGACGAGTGGCGATCCGTCCATCGCCTCCTCCACGCTACCACGAAAAAAGTGACTGAGGATATCGAGGGGAACTGGCATTTCAATACGGCCATCGCCTCGATTATCAAACTGCTCAACGAGCTGCTGGCGCTTCCCGTCCATCCGGAATCCGAGCGGCATGAGGACAGGCATGCCTTTGCACTCTACCGCGCCGCGCTGCGGCAGATTGTGCTGCTCCTGGCGCCGCTGGCGCCGCATATCTGCGAGGAACTCTGGGTGCGGCTGGGCAACGAGCCGAGCGTGTTCGAGCAGCCGTGGCCCGGCTTCGACGAGGAGGCCGCCAGAGCCGACCTGGTCGAGCTGCCCGTGCAGGTCAACGGCAGGGTTCGCGGGCACGTGACGGTCGAACGCGATGCGGACGAGGAGAGCGTGCGCCAGGCCGCCCTCAACGCGCCTAACGTGCAGGAATGCCTCGAGGGCAAAGATGTCCGCAAGTTCATCGTCGTGCCGAACCGCATCGTTAACATTGTCGTCGGGTAGCTAATCCGCGCCGGGAGTCGCAGTTGGACAGCGAGATTGCCAACGAGATGCTCGCCGGGTTCAAGCGCACCTTCGGCGCGGGGAAGGGCCTTTCCTTGGCCCGGGCGCCCGGGCGCGTCAATCTCATCGGGGAGCACACCGACTACAGCGGCGGCTTCGTGCTGCCCATGGCCGTGGACCGGGAGGTGCGGCTCCTCTTCCGACCGGTCCAGCGGGGGCCCGTGCGGCTGTGGGGGGAGAACGTAGGGCAGTGGGACGAGTTCGACCTGGACGATATAGCGCGCAGCGCCGAGCGCGGATGGGCCAACTACGCGCGCGGCGTCGCCCTTATGTTGCAGCGGGCGGGATACGCCCTCGGCCCCATCGAGGGGGTTATCTACGGGGATGTCCCACTCGGGGCGGGGCTGAGTTCTTCGGCGGCCCTCGAGGTGGCCGCGGCCAGGGCGTTCTGCGCCGCCGCCGGCGAGGGGCCCGCTCCACGAGAGCTTGCCCTGCTGTGCCAGAAGGCCGAGAACGAGTTCGTGGGCGTCAACTGCGGGATTATGGACCAGTTCGTCAGCGTGCACGCGCGCGCGGGACATGCGCTCCTGCTCGACTGCCGCTCCCTGGAACATGAGCATCTCCCCCTGGATACCGGCGAGGTGCGTGTGGTCGTGTGCAATACGATGGTGGACCATGAACTGGCCGCCTCGGCCTATAACGAACGTCGCGACTCCTGCGAGCGCGCGGCCCGGCTCCTGGGCCGACGCGCGGCGCGCGTCCGGCAGCTCCGCGACGTGACGCCTGAGATGCTCCGGCGCCACGGCGACGTCCTGGACGGGCCGACGCGCAAGCGCGCCAGGCACGTCGTCACGGAGAACGCGCGGACGCTCTCCGCCGCCGAAGCGCTCAAGCGCGCGGACTATGAAACTTTCGGCCGGCTCATGGACGAATCGCACGAGAGCCTGCGCGACGACTACGAGGTCAGTTGCGAGGAACTGGACGTCATGGTGCAGGTGGCCCGCTCGCTGGATGGCGTTCTGGGCGCCCGGATGGTCGGCGCGGGATTCGGGGGCTGCACGGTCAACCTGGTGCGCCGGGCGCGGCTCGGAGAGTTCATCAATGGGATGGAACTGGGCTACCGCGCCCGGACCGGCATAAGCCCGGACATCTACGAATGCGTGCCCGCTGGCGGGGCGCGTGTGGAAGCTGTCTGAGTCGGCTCTACTTTCGACCACCTCGGGCGACCTCCTTCAGCGCCTCGATGATCTCCCCGTATTGGCGCCCTAAGGTGTGGCCCAGGGCAAGCTCGCGCGCTGCTCTTGACGCTTCCGAAAGACGCCGCGGTTCGGTGAAATACTCGATGCGCTTTGCAAGTTCCGTCGCGTCCGCCGGGTCCTGTATGTAGAAGCCTTCCCTGCCCGGCGTGATCAGTTCATGGGCCCCGTTGGTGACCGAGGTGATGACGGGCAGCCCGCAGGCAAGCGCCTCCAGCGTGACGTTGGCGCAGGGGTCGAAGAAGCTGGGCAGCGCCAGCAGGTCAGAAGCTCCGTAGTAGGGCTCCGGCGCGGCGAGCCCGACGAATCGCACCACATCCGCGGCCCCATGCCGGGCGGCGAATGCGCGCGCGCGGCGTAGCCTGCCCTTGCCGACGACGATGCCGTAGACGGGCGCCGCGCCCGCCTTGCGCGAGAGCGAGCCCAGCGCCTCCAGGAGCGTGTAGAGGCCCTTTCGCCGCCAGCCTGTCCCCACAAAGGCCGCGACGAGCGCTTCGTCCGGGATGTCCAGTTCGGCGCGCACCTTTGCCCGATGCCGCCCCGCCAGGCCGGGGTGGAAGCGCTGCGGGTCGGCCCCGTTATAGACGACTCGAATGCGCCCGCTCAGGCGCCGATAATGTCTCTCCAGGTCGCGGCGCACCATGTCGGAGTTGGCGATCACGAGCCTTGGGCCGGGCTCACGGTAGAGCTTGTCGTCAATGTGGATGCGCAGTCTCTCGCGGATGCTCAGGGCGTAGCCCGCTCTGCGGAGCGTGCGCTCGACGGGCGAGCGAAACGCTTTGATGCGCTGCTTGACGTATTCGCGCTGGACGCCGCCGCCGGGGCGCACGACGTCCGCCCCCCAGCATTTCTGGTCGCTGAAGGTCACGTCGGCGTGCTCGGCCTGTAGGGCTTTTCTGGAAGCGCGCGCCAGGACAAGGTCTTGGAAAGCCTTCGGCGCGGGGGGCAGGGCGAGCGGGACGGTCTCAATGTCGTCCATCTCACCCCGCAGCTCCGCCGCCAGGACCTTGAGCCGGTGGCCGTCTTCGAGGAGGCAGCGGGCCAGGTTCCTCAGGAACTTTTCCGCGCCGCCCGTGTGGCCGAAACGCTTGCAGCAGATCGTGACCTTCATGGATTACCCGTTTGCTGGCTGGAACCCGCCTGAGCTGCGGATACTATCGGTGAAACGGCCGCCGGTTTGCAATTGCAAACTTACCGGCAGGGCTATATAGTCATGTGCTGACAATGCCGGTTTTTCTTTCCTCCTTCTGCCTTTTTCCAGAGGTATCCGCGATGAATCTGAATCGAACCGTTTCTCTCGCCGTTCTGCTGGCCGCCTCGTTACTCATAACGGGTTGCCTGACGCCGAGGCAGGAGGCCCAGGTCTTCCGGCAGCCCACGAACCGAGTCTTCACCTCCGACGCGCTTTCTCCTCTCCCCGCCGATCTGAATTCCGCTTTCGCGGAGTTTGACTGCGGAGGCTCGCAGAACATCTGTATCCTCCAGCTGGCCAAGGACGCCGAGCTGAGCAAGCGCTTCCACAAGCGGCACGACCTTACGCTCCTCGCCGTCTCCGGCAATGCGATCGTCAAGGTGGAAGAGGCCCGCTATTTCATCAAGCCGGGCATGGCCGTCATGCTGCCCCGCTACACGGCTTACGCCATCATGCCTAACGAGACCGACACGGAATTCGATGCCCTCATGATCTTCTCCCCGCCCTATGAGGGCAAGGACGTCGTTCTGGAAAAATGAGGGCCTGATTCACGCCAGGCGCAGGCGCAGCTTCCGGCCGGCCGGCATGGTCAGCGCTTTGTCGAAGCTCACCTCGATCCAGTTTTTGTCCTTCCGTGCCGCGCAGTCCACGGGCGCGCCGCTGAGTTCCGCAAGCGCCGTTCTAACTTCCGCGTCGAGTCCGAGCCGCAGCGCTTTCAGCTCCAGCTCTCCGTGAAGCGCCTCCAGTGTCACCTCCGCTGATTTACCCTCGACTGTCTGCTCGTAGACGCCCCAGGCGGCCGCGTTGGACCAGAACGTCCGGAAGGCGCGCGCATGGACCTTCGGGCCGAACTGAAGCAGCCCGCGTGAGGCGTCGCAGAAATAGCCGCTCAGCGCCAGCATCAGCCCCCAGCTCGACATCGCGCGGGCGTAGTGAGCGCCGCACTCAGGTTCGTTCCAGGGGTTTCGCTTCCGCCCGTCGTGCCGGTCGCGCGCGCCCTTGACGATGGCCAGCCCTT
This sequence comes from Planctomycetota bacterium, assembly GCA_021161675.1. Taxonomy (GTDB): domain Bacteria; phylum Planctomycetota; class Brocadiia; order SM23-32; family SM23-32; genus JAGHAF01. The sequence continues at coordinate 47,771 of JAGHAF010000057.1, forward strand.
CCTCAACGAAGCCTTCCGTAATCAGGTGGCCGGCGACCTGGTACTCGATCCCCGTCCAGACTTCGTCGCAGTAGCGAACCGGCGTCTCGGGCCTTCCGCCCAGCGGCCACGTGCACAGCAGCAGCCCGGCCTCGTCGTCCACCGCGTACAGCCGCTCGAGGCTGACATGGTCCGCCAGGCTCGCGCGCCAGTTGTAACGGAACACGCTCCTGAGCGCGCTCTTCACGTTCTGAGGGTTGAACAGGTATCCCAGCCCGCAGATCGAAGCGATCCATTGCCCCAGCATCTGGTCGGCCAGGCAGCCCTTGCCGAACTGGTTCTCCGTGCTCTGGGCCGGATCATACTGCTGCTCGTAGTACTGGCCGTTGAACAGCATCTCGTCCATGCGGCTGGAGCCCTTCTCGAACAGATCCCGGTACTCGTGCGCTTGTTCTTCCTCCCCCAGGTACAGGGCCATCTCTTCGGCGGCGCGCAGCGCCCCCAGGTAGAAGGCGCCGATCAGCGGATTCGGCCCGTAGAACTCGATGTCATACGTATTATGCTGCCTGCCCTCCGGGACGCCGTCCCGATCGGCGTCCCACTCCTGCCAGGCGTAGGAGAGGGACTTCTTCACCCTGGGCCAGAGCCGGCGGAGCCACTCGTCGTCGCCCGAGAGCAGCCAGTCTCGGTAGGTCTTCATGATGCCGCCGAGCTGGCCGTCGGCCGCCGCGTGGAACTCCCAGTCCGAGCTGCCCAACGGAACTCCGATGCGGAAGCACATGCGCCCGTCCTCTTCCCGGAGGTTGTATTTGTAGTCCGCCGTGCGCATGGAGCGTTCCAGCGTGGGGAATAGGAAGGGCAGGGCCTGCTGGTAGTTCCACACGTGCGTGCAGGAGCCGTGGCAGCAGCCCACCGTCGCCGAACACCCCTCGAAGCCGTAGAACGTCCCGTCCTCCAGCAGCAGGCACGTGGGGCTCTTGATGGTGCTGGTCTGGGAGCTGGCGGCATCCAGCACGGGCGCAGGCAGCGTCGAGTTGAAAAGCGCATCGTGATACTTCATGCTCTCCGCCCGGAGGTCGGGCAGGTTCTCGGCCACGTGGGCGGCCACCTCCAGGGCGTCCTCGAAGCGCTGCGCATACCAGGTCCGCCACGAGACTTGGGCGCTCGGCTCCGGCTGCTGCCACCCCTTTAGAAACCTGAAGTTGGGGAAATGCCACGCGAAGATGAAGGGCGCCTCCGCCGTCTCGCCCGGCTGGAGACGGACCCTCGCCCCCAGCGCACAGACAGCGCTCCGGCCCTGCTCGGTGGGTTCGGAAAGTTCGACCTCGTCCAGCCGTCCGGTCTCTGCGAGCCTGCCCCAGAACCGGCGGTACGGGCCGATTCTGCCCGTCCAGGTCACGTCCTCGCGCGGTGTGCCCACCACGAGCGTTCCACTGCGGTGGCTGTCCTCCGGATACCGGGCGGAGTCCATGAGCATGGCGCTGAGGCCGTTTCCTGAGCGGAAGCGGTTGCGATTCCCGCCCAGGTCCTCCGGCTTCATCTCTCCCGCTCCGAGGTATCCGAGCAGGTTCTGCACGGACCAGAGGACAGTAGCCTCCACCGGCCGGTCGGACGTGTTCTCCATGCGATAGGTCAGGATCGCGGCCGGCAGGCTCGATGCTGTCACGTCCAGCGGGATGAACGGGTTGAACGCCTCCAGGCTGACTTTGAGCGGCAGGCCTGCGTCCTCGAACTCCAGCCACGCGAAGGGATACTCCCCCCGGAAGGTGTTGGACGCCACGTGCGGCAGGCCGGCGCCATACTGCGCCAGGAAACCGTGAGTGCCGCTGTAGGGCGGCGGGGGCATTGACTCCAGCAGTTTCATCACGGGCTCGCGCCCCTCAGTTTCGACGCGCAGGATCGGCAGCGTCCAGGGCGGGCGGAATCCCAGGTTCGGGCGGTTGAATATCTCCCAGTCCCTGAGCTGTCCCCGCCCGCCCAGCGAGACGCAGCCCGTCCCGATGCCGCCCAGTGGGAAGGCGATCTCGGCCAGCGCGTCCCTGCTGAAAGTCCGCTGCGGCCCGTAATCGAACAGTTCATCCTTGCTGTATGGGACGCCTTCTCGCTCTTGAGCCACGGTTCACTCCCGGTCAAAGGTGACAGGAATCAGCGACAGTGCGCGTAACTGCGCGCCTCGCGCCTGGATGTGACAAAATGGGTTCGTTTTGCAGTCGCCCCGGTCCGACAGCCTTTTCCGGCGCTCCTTCAGGCATCTTTCACCACGGCTTGTCCTACGTAGCCCTCTATCGGTGGGCGAAGTAGGAAGACGCGGAGGACGGCAAAGACATGGTGAGAAAAACGCTCCCGCCCATGTTCTCTCTGCGTCCTTCGCCCTCTTTGCGTTCTATGTCCCGCCGAGCGGGACGGTGAATACTTACGTTTTGTTTTGTCAGGAGTCCCCAAGCAGGCGATCATGGCCATTAGAAGCTCTATAGCCCGTTCTTTGAAGTTGGCGCTTTACGATTCCCACTGGCGTAACTATACACGGGTTGCGCTCAAAAGGCAAGTGCGGCCACAGCGCGCTGTGGCCCTGCCTTTTGTCTTCTTGCCGTTGGCTTTGCTCTTGCCGTTCAAATTCATCCTTCTGCCTTCATACTTCGCCGGCCACGGCGTCTTCGTACTTCGACGCCTGCGCCGCGGGCCCATTGTACTCGTTTTGCAGATTTGATGTGTCCGTACAGTCCCCTAAAGTCCGACAAAAAACCAGGAATCCACAGATTTGCGCTGATTTACGCAGAAACAGAGGGATTAAGACTGGTAGCGTGGGCGTGAAATTCGCAGTTGCCGTTGCCTGATAGTCTGATGAGCTGAACGCCTGAGAGCCTGCCGTTCTGGCGCCAGACGCCGGCCACTGGCTGGTCACGTGCGCCGTCCTGGCGGACAGGAAGGTATCATCAGGCGACCATGGGTTGGCGCAGGCTGTCACTACTGGCGCGTCTGACCGATCCCCCCCTTGACGTATGGGGCCGGCATATTGGTGTCCCCCCCTTCCTGCAATTGTGCATTTAGAATGCGAAATTGCAAGCGCTACACGGCCGGCTCTTGCGCCTCAGAAGCCGCCGATCACTTCGTCCTCGAGGGCGGCTTCTTTTTCCCCCATCTCCTGGCGGATGACGTCTCCCAGGCGGCGGATGCCCTCCTCGATCATTTCGTCGGAGGCGTGGCTGAAGTTCAGCCGCATGGTGTTGTGCCCCCCGCCCTCGGGATAGAACGCATCCCCTACCACGTAGGCCACGCCGTTCGCGATGGCCTTGATGAACATGTCCCGCGCGTCAATTATCGCCGGCAGCGTCACCCAGACGAACAGGCCGCCCTCCGGATGGTTCCAGCTGACCTGCGCTGGGAAGTGCGCCTCCATCGCCGCCAGCATGAGGTCGCGTTTCCCCCTGTAAAGTCGCTTTATCTTCTCGATGTTGGGGAACAGGATGTTGTGATACATGGCCTCGAAGATGCAATACTGGGCGAAGGTGTTGGCGCATAGGTCCTGCGCCTGTTTGGCGAGGCAGACCCTGTTGACGATTTCCCGGGGGCCGGCCATCCACGCGATACGGAAGCCTGGGGCGAGAATCTTCGAGAACGTGCTGGTGTAAACCACCCGATCCTCCTCGTCCAGGCTCTTTATCAGCGGCACGTCCTTCCCCTCGTAGCGCAGGAAGCCGTAGGGGTCGTCCTCGATCAGCAGCAGGTCATGCTCGCAGATCAGTTCGTAGATACGTTTGCGCCGCTCAAGGGAAATGGTGACGCCGGATGGGTTCTGGAAGGTGGGGATAAGGTAGATGAACTTCGGGAGCTTTTTGTCCCGGCTCAGGGACTCCAGCTTCGTCTCGAGCAGGTCGGTGCGGATTCCCTCTCCGTCCAGGGGGACGCTCTCTATGTGGGCCTGGAACGCCCGGAAAGTGAGCAGCGCGCCCAGGTACGACGGGGCGCTCGTTATCACCGCGTCGCCGGGGTCCAGCAGCACGTGCGAGAGCAGGCTGAGCGCCTGCTGCGAGCCGTGTGTGATCAGGATGTTCTGGATGTTCTGCGTGACGCCGTACGTCGTCCCCATGCCCCGGGCGATGACGTTCCGCAGCTTGTTGTGTCCTTCGGTGGGGCCGTATTGGAGAGCATCGGCGGCGTGCGCGTCCATCACGTGGTTGATGATCGGCTTCATCTCCTCGACGGGGAACGCCTCCGGATTGGGCAGCCCGCCGGCGAAGCTTATCACTTCTTGCCGCTGAGTCAGTTTGAGCAGCTCCCGTATTTCGGACGCCTTCATGCCCTTTGCGTTCTGGGAGAACCTGTGGCTGTGCGCTGTCTGTGTCACGTTTGACCTCCCGCTGGGGATAGTTTCATAGCAGATCAAGACTACCAGCGGCGGGCCGGGAAGTCAAACAGGGCGTTCGCCGTCTCAGACAACGCCTTCTTCGCCGATTCGCTTGTCCTCGAAGAAGCTGTCTTCAAGCGCGGTCGGCATCGAGACTTCCAAAAGAAGCGCGTCGCCTATCCCGGTGAAAGAGTGGCCCAGGCCCGGAGGCATGCTCAGGCGCTCGCCGGCGGCAAGCACGCGTTCTCCTTCTCCCAGCCTCATGCGCACGCTGCCGCGCACGACGAAGAACGTCTCGTGTTTGCGCTTGTGGAAGTGATACGGGCAGGTCTGGCCGTCGAACACGAAGAGGAACTTGCCGCAGTAGCCGGAGTCCGTCTCGTTCGCAATCCAGAACTCAATCTCGCCCGTCTTGTCGAACTCATCCAGGCCGAAGTGAAGCGGCAGCGGCGCCACGTCCGGCATCTTCAAGCCCCACTTCTCGATACGCCTCAGCGCTTGTTCGACGCGCTCCTTTCGTTCACTCCCCTGCAATTCAAGATGGTCGTAATCACCCACGGCGATTCCTCCGATTATGTCCCTGAGAACTTCGATTCTTCCCGGAACCCGCGCATCTCGCCAGAAAGCGCGATCCCTGGCTTCTCACGCCGGCATACTACCTTGACACCCCGGCGATGACAAAGAAATCGCACGTGGAGGGGGGGACTCCGGCCGGGGGCGCCTGGCCGCGCGGCAGGCGCAACGTCGCGGCAGGAGAACAGAGCTGTGGAGGGAAATCGCAACCGACTGCGGCGCAGCTCGCGAATGCGGGCAACGCCGCAAATTCTTCTTTAATAATGGTAGCGGGGGCCAGCTTCGTAACCCAAGCGCGACCCGAACTCGAACAGACCCACATCATCGACTACCGGGAGCTCCGTGCCCGCGGCGCATAAACCCCCATCCTTATCGAACCCCTCAGTTCGGCGCAAAGCGTCCCTAAGGCGACCTAGTGCCGCTGAGACTCGGCAAGCGCTGGAAGAACCTGCCCTGGCGCGGCGCCGGATTTGATGCGGATGCTGGCCCTTCCAAGACCGCCGGGCGTCACGTTCGCCTCATGGCCCCAAGGCCGACGGTTCTTGACTGTTGGCCGAGAAGGTTTCTAATAGGCATATTGTGAGCGGAACCGGCAGACCGGGGCAGCGCCGGACAGCAGTCCGTGCAAGAAATGGGTGAAAGAGCGGATGAAGTCCTGGATGAAGTGGCTGGGGCCCCCGCTGCGCATAGCATCTTTTTTGGGTTGACATCGGGTCGGCCCGCCGGTAGAATAAATGTTTCGACCAGAATGGTCGAATTGTCCAGAACTGCTTGCTTACCGAGGACGATGCCAGAAGATACCCGAGCCCAGATCCTGCGTGCCGCCAAGACCCTGTTCGGGCGGTATGGCTTCCGGAAGACTTCGCTGGCCGACGTGGCCGGCGAGGCCCGAATGGGCAAGAGCTCGATCTATTACTACTTCACCAGCAAAGAAGACCTTTTCCGGGCCGTAGTGGATGCGGAGTTTAAGACGCTCTCAGCGCGAGTGCGCGATGCCATTGCGAGTGAGAGTTCACCGGAAGCCAGCTTCAGGACCTACGTGCTCACCCGGATGCGTGTTGCCAGGGAGCTTGCCAGTGCCTACGCCGCCCTGCATGACGACTACCTGGTGGGGTTGCCGTTCGTGGAGGAGGTCCGCCACCGCGCGTTCCAGGAGGAGGTGCAGACGATCGAGGCCATTCTGGAGGACGGAATCAGGGGCGGAGCGTTTGAGGTCGCAAATCCGGGGTTGACGGCCTACGCGATTGCTGTCTCCCTGAAGGGACTTGAGTATCCCTGGCTGGTTGATTCGGACGACGCGAAGCTTGAAAGCGACCTGGACCTGCTGCTGAAACTGTTGATGAAGGCAATAGGGAAGTGAGAGCTCTCTTTTTTTTCGCCTGGTTGGACCAAAAGGCCCGTTCGGTCGAAACATCGGTCATTCAACTGGCAGATAATCCCCGAATCGGTTGCGCCTCAAGCATCCGCTCGCTGGGAGGGGTGAGATGAACACGGAGAAGATGCCGCGACGGGAAAGGGAAAGGCTCAGGCACCGTGCGCTCATCCTCGATGCGGCCATCGAGCTCTTCTCCGAGAAGGGTTACCAGAACGTCTCGGTGCAGGAAATCGCACGGAGGGCCGAGTTCTCTGTGGGCGCCCTCTACTCGTTCTTCGAGAGCAAGGAACGGCTCTACGAATCTCTCGTGCTGTCGGTGGCCGAGGAGCATCACGCGCGGCTCCTCGCGGCGTTGCGACGGGAGGGCGAGGCGTCGGCGGTCCTCCGTGGATACGTTGCCGAGCGTGGCAGGCTCTTCACAGACAACATCAAGCTCGTGCGCCTGTATTTCTCGGAGACGCGCGCATTGGGCTCGCCAATGCAGTCGGCGGTGTGCGAAAAGGTTCATGAGCTTTACCACGAACTCGTGCTGGAGGCGGCTTCGGTAATAGAGAGGGGCGTCCGCGAAGGCGCTTTCAGAGAAGGCGATCCGTACCACATGGCCGTGGCCCTGGAGGGAATCATCAACGCGTTCCTTTTCTGCTGGCTACAGGAGCCGGAACGGCAGCCTTACGAAGCAAACGTCCCTGTGATTCTGGACATCTTCCTGAGAGGAGCGGCAGCCAGATGAGGGCATCAAACGTACGCTGCATGTGGCCCACGCTTCTGACAGCAGGTGCGCTATTGTTCTTCAGAGCGAGTTACACCGTGCCACCGTTGCATGGAGACCGACAGCACTGGGAGACAGCTGCATGATCGATGGACCGAAGGATGGACACTGCGCCAGGGCTGCACGCGCCGCAGGCCCTGTGATTTTGCTTGGACTTAGCTTGCTGGTCTCGGGCTGCGCGTCCGAACGCTCCTTGTATGGCGGCCTGCAGGGGCGTCGAATGGAGGCCTACCACCAGTGGCGCCGGGCTCGCAACAGCGAGCAGGCGTCTCAGACGCGCCTTAAAGGGGAGTTGGCCCTGGAAGACGCGCTCAAGCTTGCCCTCACGCACAACAAGTCTCTCCAGAGCGCACTGCAGGAAGAGCAGGTATCGCGCGGAAAGGTGACTGAGGCATACTCCAATGTTCTGCCCAGTCTGACGGCCACCGCCGGTTACACGCGTCTTGACGAAGTGCCCGGTTTCGACGTCGGTGGGCAGTCCGTCGCTATCGGAGATGTGGACAATTACTCCGCAGGGCTCCAGGTCAAGCAGCCGTTGTTCCGGGGGGGAGGCATCCCGGCGGCCTGGCGGGCGGCCCGCTGGTACTCCCTGTTGGCGAACGAAACCGTTCGCGGCGCCGTGCAGGGCGTGATCTACGAGGTCGCCCATGCCTACTACGATACGCTTCTGGCCCAGCACCTGTATGAGGTGAACCGGGACGCTGTGGAATCGGCCAAAGCACACCTGCGCGACGTGCAGGTAAAGCGTGACCGGGGGATTGCCTCTGGTTTCGACGTGCTGCGCGCCGAGGTGGACGTTTCGCTCTTCGAGGCCGATATGATCCAGCAGCAGAATCAGATCCATCTGGCGAAGACACGATTGCTTCGCGCAGTTGGAGTCTCGCAGGACAGCGAGGTGACGTTGTCCGGTGAACTGACCTACAGCCCCATGAAACCGGTGCTCGATGAAGCGGTGCGCCTGGCCTACCAGAACCGGCCGGACCTGTACCACGCCGAGCTGAGCGTAGAGTTACAGCAGGAGGCATTGCGCATTGCGCGGAGCGAGTACTGGCCGAAGTTGAACGCGTGGGCTCGCCAGCAATGGGCGAAACCCGACCCGCATACTTCGGAAGTGGAGTGGGACGATGCCTGGAGCGCCGGCATCTCCGTGGACTGGAATCTGTTCGATGGCCTGGGCCGGGAGGGCCGTGTGATTCAGCAGAAGGCCAGGTTGCGGCAGAGCGAGGTCCGGCTCGTCGATGCAGAGGAACGGGTCTTGCTCGAGATACGGCAGGCCATATTGAGCCTGCGGGATGCTGAGGAGTTCGTCGAGTCGCAGCGGATGAACCTCGGTCGGGCCAAAGAGGCGCTGCGACTGGCTGAGGTCGAGTATCAGCAGGGCATCGCGGATGCGGTGACGGTTACCGAGGCGCGCGCGGCCCTGACCCGCGCGCGAGGGCTGTACTACCAGGCGGTTTACCGCCATACCGTCGCCCGGCTGGACCTCCAGCGGGCAATGGGCATATTGGGCCCCCGCGCGGGCGCATCGCCGACGGAAGTAAAGATGCCTTTGCGCCCGGGAGTGATTGAGCAGTTCAGCGCCGGAAACAAATCAGGGACTTTACAGCAACCTGAAGCCTCCGCGCCGGCTGGCGGCGGAAGCAAGGGAGAACAATGATGAGGAAGGCATTGAAGACTTTGGTCTGGTTGATCCTACTGGCGGGCATTCTGTACGGGGGGTACCGGGGCATTCGACTGGTCCAGGCCCGGAAGGAAGCGGCGAAGGCGGCCGCCGGACAGCAAGAGAGGACCGGTCCTGTTAAGGTTGCTGTCGTGCCCGTCCAGGTGGGGAAGATCGCTCAGAACGTCTGGGTCACGGGCGAGGTCAGCGCCCTGGATGCTGTAGACATAGTCCCGGAGGTGAGCGGCCGGCTCGAGCGCCTGAGACTGCCCGACGGCACACTGATCGAGGAAGGCGTCAGAGCGCATAAAGGCGAGGTGGTCGCAGTTATCGAGCGTGACCGATACGAGACGGCGGTGAAATCCGCCGAGGCGGCGGTGGCCGTGGCCAGGGCCTCGTGCGAGCGCGCTAAAGTCAACCTGGCGGACGCCCGGCGCGAAAAGGACCGCTGGACGGGGCTGCTCGAGGGAGGAGCAGGAACCGAGCAGCAGCTCGACCGAGCCGTGACGGCCTTCGAGCGCGCTCAGGCTGAATTGAACCTGGCCCAGGCCCAGATCAAACAGGCCGAGGC
>JAGHAF010000118.1 GCA_021161675.1 Planctomycetota bacterium
CGCGACGTAGTGGTCTACTTGTCCGATACCGGCCAGTGGAAACGCTTCGACGAGCCGGGCAGCTACGACATGGACGTTCCCTGCTCCCAGAGCGAGGGCAAGATCGCGCGGCTCCACGTGGAGATCACCCGCCGGCCTCCGGGGGGCCAGCCGCCCGAGAAGCGCTATCGGCAGTGCACGCCCCGGCAGGTCCGAGAGCTGGCAATAGCGGGCGAGTCGGCGCAGGTCAGCTTCGAGGACGTGTTCAAGCAACGGCGGCCCGATAACCGCATGGAGCCGGCGCCGCTTGACCTGCCCGACGGGCGGCGGGCCCAGGTCCGCTGCGCCTTCACCACCGAGGGCGGCATCCTCTGCGTCATGCCCGAGGGGAGCGAGGGGATCGGGACGGCCCGTGCGGCGCGGCCCGGCGATCGGCTCTGCATGAAGGGGCGGGTCTTCCTGCTGCCGCGCACGGGCCCCTGCGTGGTGTTGGATCAAGCGCGCTTGCCCGGCATAGAACTCAGGCCCGACGAGCCGCCCTGGACGGCGCAGGTCATCTGGGACGGTAAGGCCGTCATAACCGCCTCGAAGCCGGGCGACTATGGAGCGCGCGTGACCTGCGCCCCCGGGAGCGAGAAATCGAAGCGAATCGGGCTGCGCCTGCGCGAGTTCAAGCGCGTTCAACTGGACGTGGCGGGTAGCCCTGTGACCGCCGAGCTGGCCGACACCCCCGCGAAGACGCAATGGGGCCTGCAGGGGCGCCGCGGGCTGGCCCCGGACCACGGCATGTTGTTCTACTTCCCCCGCGCCCTGCGGCCGCGGTTCGTGATGAAGTCCGTCTCCTTCCCGCTATCGCTCGCCTTCATACGGGCGGACGGGAGAATTGTGCGCCTCGGCCGGATGGAGCCGGGCGAGCGGCGCGGCGTGCGGCCGAAAGAGGAGGTCAACTACGTGCTGGAGATGGAAAAGGGATGGTTCCGCGAGCGCCACGTGAAGGTCGGCGACGTGGTGACGATTCCCCGCGTCGAATATCAGCCGGACAGGTAGTCGCGCACGTCTTCGAGGGTCTGCTCCAGGTCAGTCTTCGCTTCCCAGCCGATGGCCTCCCGGAGCTTGCGCAGGTCCGGGACGCGATACCGGATGTCCTCGAAGTCCTGCCCGTAGGCCTCGGAGTAGGGGATGCGGGTGATTTCGACGTCCGGGTTGATGAGGGTGCGGACTTGCTCGGCGAGCTGATTGATGGTGACGGGTCGGTCGCTGCCGACGTTGAATATCTCGCCCTCGGCCTCCTTGCAGGTGGCCAGCGCGAAGGCGGCCTCCACTACGTCGCGGACGTGACAGAAGCAACGGACCTGGCGCCCGTCGCTGTAGACGGTGATGGGCCCGCCGCTGAGGGCCTGTCCGACGAAGCGAGGCACGACCATGCCGTATCGGCCCACCTGGCGTGGCCCGACGATGTTGAAGAAGCGCAGGATGACCACGGGCAGCCCCCACTGTTTGGCGTAGGCAAGGGCGAGGAATTCGTCGATCGCCTTGGAGCAGCCGTAGCTCCAGCGGGCCATCGTGGTGGGGCCGAAGACGAGATCGTCCCCTTCGGAGAAGACTTCGCTGCGGCCCTTTCCGTAAACCTCGCTGGTGGAGGCCAGGATGAGCCTTTTCTTCTTTTTCGCGCACTGTTTGAGCAGGAGTTCGGTGCCGTTGATGTTGGTCTCGATGGTGCGCACGGGCCTATCAACGATCAGGCGCACGCCGACCGCCGCGGCCAGGTGGAAGACTACGTCCGCCCGATCCACCAGCTCCATCAGGACTTGCTCGTTGGCGATGTCGCCCAGGCGCACGTGCAGGCGCGGGTCGTCCCGCGCGGCGTCCAGGTTGGCGATGGCGCCGGTTGAGAGGTTGTCCAGGACATAGACTTCAATGCCTTCGGCGAGCAGCCTCTCGGCCAGGTGCGAGCCGATGAAGCCCGCCCCGCCGGTAATCAGTGCGCTTTTCACCGTTCGGTCCCCTTCTTCTAAGAGCCACGGCGCAAGTATAACACAGAGCTCCAGCGGCAGGCAAAGGCTTGCGCGGGAAAGGGCCGTCTGGTATAGTGCCTTGCGGGTGAGCAGAGCGGGCTGGCGCAAATACTCAAGCCGAGGCGAAGATGACGGAAGGCGACGAACTTGCTTACGCGCTGGTGACTCCCTACAGCCTTCACAAGAGCCGGACGGGTGGCATACTGGCGCGTCTGCTTTGGACCAACGTGAAGCTGGTGGCCGCCCGGATGTACGCGCCGCGGCCGGAAAGCGATTTCGTGGAGAAATACTGCGACGCCATCTACGACCCGGAGGAGAAGTCAATCCCCCTGACCTACCAGAAACTGCTGATCGAGTATGCCATCCAGAACTTCATACGGCCCAACGCGCGGGGATTCTCCAACCGACTGACGCTGCTGCTTTTCCGGGGTCCGAACGCCCGGGAGGACATCGCCGAGGCGGTGGGGCACATCAGCGAGCACGTGCGGGGCGATAACGTGCGGGGCACCTACGGCGATTTCTTCCGCGATGACCCAGAGGTTCTCAAGGCCGATTCGCAGCACGAAACGCGCCGACGCCTGTCTCAGAAGTATGGGAGACTGCAAGAGGTGGGGGGCGAGCGCCCGCGCAGCGAGTTCTTCGAGCCCGCCGTGCTCACCGGCGTCACCCCGGAGATGAACGAGGCCCATCTGAAGCTCTTTCGGGATTACGCCTACACGGACGGAGGCTACGTGCTGGACGCCCTGCAAGAAGCGGAGAAGGACCATTTCGAGACTTCGATGGTCGTGCTGAAACCGGAGAGCTTTCGACATCGCAATCCGCTGCCGGGCAACATTATGGATTTCTTCGCGCGCTCCGGGATGTTCATCACGGCGATGAAGGTCCTCGAACTCGGCGTGGAGGAGGCGCAGCAGTTCTACAGCCTGAAGCTGCCACAGTTCCGCGAGCAACTCAAGGGCATGGTGGCCCAGCGCGCGCGCACCATCGTCGAGCGCTGCCGCATGATGGCCGAGCAGGCAATCGCTTGCATGGGCGCCCAGCCCGCCCCGGCGCGCGATCCGCAGAACGTCTTGCTCGTGGTGCGGGAGGCCGAGCGGCTGTTCTGCGAGGCGCCGGGTCCCGCCCAGGTGAAAATCCCCGTGGTGGAGCGCATCTACGAGGAACTGGCCCGCCGGCTCCAGGACTTGAATCCCCCGGAATCCCTCTATGAAGAATTGGCCGAAGACCTGAAAGACATCAACGCCCGCTGCGAGTTCGACGAGCTGATCCGCTACATGACCGGCAAAGACCCCAAGAGCGGGCAGTCCCTGAATCCCGAGGAGCCCACCTATTGCATGGCGCTGCTTTACTCCGGGCCGAACGTGATGACGACCCTCCGAAAGAGGCTCAAGGAACTGCGCGAGGTCTACGGGCGCAACGTCCTGCAGAACCGCGCCCATGCGAGCGATCCGGAGGAGGACCCGACCAAGGAGATGCGCGTGCTTGGCATGCCTACCGAAGAGATGGACGAAACCAGACCGTGCGACGTGGAACGCCTGGTCAATGAGTTCTACTGGACGGAGTGATCACGGTGAGAGTAATCCGCCTGGAAGTCGGAGACATGCCCACCAACGCATACCTGCTCAAGGATGAGCGCGAGGCGGCGGGCGTGGTGGTTGATCCCGGCGGGGACGCCGATAAGATAGCCCGGCGCTGCGCGGCCGAAGGCATCGCGCCGCTCTACATCGTCAACACGCACGGCCACATTGACCACATCGGCGCCAACGCCACGTTGAGCGCCCACTATCCGGACGCGCTCCTGTGCATCGGCGCCGCGGACGCGCCTCGACTTCTTGACCCATTGGCCAACCTCTCGGCGGCCCTCGGGATGAGCGACGGCGCTCCCAAGCCGGACCTGCTGCTCCAAGAGGGCGATCGGCTCGAGTTCGGCGCCTCCGCGCTGGAGGTCTTAGAGACGCCCGGGCACACGCCTGGAGGCATCTCGCTTCTCGCCCGTGGGGGGACGCCTGCGCAGCTATTCTGCGGCGACGCGCTGTTCCGCCGCGGCATGGGGCGGACCGACCTGCCGGGCGGCGACGCGCAGGCCCTGCTGGATTCGATTGAAGAGAAGATATTCGCACTGCCCGACGAAACCGTCGTATGGCCCGGACATGGAGAACCAACCACCGTCGGCGAAGAGAAGCGCGAGAACCCTTTCCTGACCGGCTGCTATTGAGTGAGGAACAGGAACATGGCCAGAATCAAGACGGCCCTGATAAGCGTTGAGGACAAGACGGGCGTAGCGGAGTTTGCGGCAAGGCTGACGCGCCTCGGGGTAGAGATACTCGCCACGGGAGGCACGGCGCACCTGCTGCGCGAAAGTGGCGTACAAGCCGCGGATATCAGCGACTACACGGGCTTTCCCGAGATACTCGGTGGGGGCTTGCGCGCCCTGCATCCCAAGGTCCTCGGCGGGCTGCTGGCGCACAGGGATCAGAAAGAACAGCTGGAGGAACTTGAGGAACTCGGCATCCGGCCCATTGACATGGTGGTGGTCAATCTCTACCCGTTCGTGGACATAATATCCCAACCCGCCGTGGAGTGGATGCGCGCCATAGAGAACATAGACATCAACGGCCCCACCCTGGTCCGTTCGGCCGCGAAGAATTACACACAGGTCGCCGTCGTCACCAACCCGGCCCGCTACGAAGGGATCGCTGCCGAGTTGGAGGCGCGCGGCGGCGTCCTCTCCGAGGACACTCACTTCCAGCTCGGGCTGGAAGCGTTCCGACACACGGCGCACTACGACACAACCATCGCGAGGTATCTGGCCAGCCTGCGCGGGGAGGAGGCAACGGGGCTGGAGCGCTTGAGCCTGGACTTCGTCAAGAAACAGGACCTGTGCCACGGCGAGAACCCCCACCAGCGTGCGGCGCTCTACGTGGAGGACCCATTCGGGGAGTCTCCGGTCGGCCGGGCCCACCAGCTCGCGGGAGAGCCGCTCTCGTTCAACAGCGTGTTGGACCTGAACGCAGGCCTGGAGCTGATAAAGGAGTTCGACGAACCGGCCGCCGCCATTATCAAACACCGCAACCCCTGCGCGGCGGCCACCGGCTCCTCTGCGCGGCAGGCATATGAGAAGGCGGTCGCCGGGGCTTCCGCAGCGGGGGCGCGGCTCTCCGTGGCGCTGAACCGGGCCCTGGACGTCCCGGCGGCGCAGGCCATTGTGCGCGGCCCATCCCGCTCGGAAAGCGGCGGGCCCGCCTACTCGGTCAAAGCCATAGCCGCGCCGAATTACGAAGACGATGCCCTGCAAGAGCTTCGGCGGGCAGACTGGGGGGCGCAGCTCCGCGTCCTGCGCGTCACGCTGAAAGGACGACGGGAAGGAGACCTGCGGGGCGTCACCGGTGGGCTCCTGGCCCAGAATCGCGACGTGGTGGGCTTCATCCCGCAGACAAATCGCATCACCACCGAGGCGCAGCCCTCCGAAGAGCAGACGGCCGATCTTCGTTTCGCCTGGCTCTGCGTCAAGCACGCCACGTCCGCAGCCGTGGTGGCCGCCAAGGACGGCGCCATGCTGGGGGCCGGAACCGGCCAGGTCGTTCGCCGGGACGCGTTCGAGCTGGCGCTGCGCAAAGCGGGCGATAATATCCGGGGCGCCGTCCTCGCCAGTGACGGCCCGCTCTACTGCACCGAAGTGGTCGAAATGGCCGCCAGACATGGCGCGAGCGCCATTATCCAACCCGGCGGCGTCGACGAAGACGAATCCGTCGTAAGAGCCGCTGATCGCCTGGGCATCATTATGGTCCTGACCGGGACGCGGCACCTTCGTCATTGAGAGCCCGGCCTATGTCTGCTTTCATGGAAGAGCCCCGCGTTCTGCACGTTGACGAGCAAGAGGGCTGGCGCGGCGGAGAGCAGCAGATGCTCTACCTGGCCCGCGAACTCGCCCGCCGGGGCTACCGCACGGGGGCCGTCGTCCAACCGGAAGCCATCGCCGCCGATAAACTGCGGCGGGCCGGCGTGGAGACCTGGGAGATATCCATGCGCGGGGAGACCGACCTGCCGGCCGCCTGGCGCATCGCCCGGCTCGCCCGCTCGGAAGGCTTCAGCATCCTGCACGCCCACACGGCCCATGCCCAAACCCTCATCCAACTGGCCTCGCACGTCTGTGGCGCCGGATGCAAGGTCGTCGCACACCGAAGGATCGAATACCCCGTCGGCCGGGGCCTGCTGGGGCTGGGCAGGCTGAAATACCGCTTCGGAGTCGACGCCTACGTGGCCATCAGCAACCGGGTCAAGCAGACCCTGATGGAGGCCGGCGTGCCGGAGTGGCGCATCTTCGTTGTGCGGAGCGTCACGGACCCGGACAGGTTCACCGGCGTTCGCCCTGAAGCGGGCCTGCGCGCCAGTTTCGGCATCCCGGCGGATGCCTTCGTCGTGGGGAACATCGCTGCGCTGGTCGGTCACAAGGACCATCGCGCCCTGCTGGAGGCATGTCGCATCGTCCGGGACCACGTGCCCGAGGCACACGTGGTAATCGTGGGAGACGGCCCCCTTCGCGAGCGCATCATCTCCAAAGCGAAGGCCATGCACATGAGTGATCGCCTGGTCATGACCGGGTTCCGTTGGGACGTCCCACAGCTTATCCGCGCCTTTGACGTCTTCGCCCTGAGCAGCTCGGCGGAGGGTCTGTGCAGCACGCTGTTGGAAGTGGCCGCGAGCGGCTGTCCGATCGTGGCCACGGACGCCGGCGGGGTCCGGGAAGCGGTGCTCCCAGACGAGACGGGGATCATCGTGCCCATCCGCTGTCCCAACGCCCTGGCCCACGGCATACTGCGCCTCCACGCCGATCGGGGCCTGGCCGAACAGATGGCGGCCCGGGGCAAAAAGCGCGTCCTGGAGCGGTTCACGCCGGAAATCCTGGCGGATCGCACGCTCCAGCTCTACCGGCGGGCGCTCGCGGGCGGCGTCCGGCCGTCCAACCCCATCGGCTTCCTGGCGGAATAACC
>JAGHAF010000050.1 GCA_021161675.1 Planctomycetota bacterium
AGGTCACCGAGCGCCTGGCTGGGCAAGCGCCGGAAGGCGTCGTGGTGGTCTCCGAGAGCGGGATCAAGGGGCGTGGAGACGTGGAAAGACTGAAGGCAAGCGGAGTGAAAGCCGTCCTGGTGGGCGAGAGCCTGATGCGTGCCGAAGACATAGAAGCCGCCGTCCGCGCCCTTATCGGGGGGTGAGCTGCGCCTGGGCGGTCCTTTTGACTGCAGTTTGCCCTTCGCGCTGGAATGCCCCCCGGGTCGTTCACTCTCGCCCGGATTTGAGGCGTTCGAGTCCGGCGAGTTCGTTGCGCAGGCGCTCGTTCTCCATCTGCAGGTCTCGAAAGCGTCGCTCCATGCTCAGGCGGCCGAGCAGGCTGATGGGCCCGCTGGCGCGTTGTGAGCCGTGGCAGATCAGGAAAGGGCGCGGCGCAATCCTGGCGGAGATGGTTTTGATCTGGTCGCCGCGCAATAGCTTGAGCGGAACATCTTCCCCCGGGCACGCCCTGAGCCACGTAGCGTGCGAGGGTATCCGGGGCTTCAAGAGCCAGGGGCTGACCGGCGATCTCGAGGAGCACATCTCCCGGTCGGATACCTGCGGCCTGGGCAGGGGATTCCCGAAGAACGCTCTCGACCCTGACTCCCTCTTCCTTATCCGGCTCACGCGCCACGGAGACGCCCAGCCAGCCCAACCGATGCGATTCGCCGGACTTGAGGCGGCGCAGAATGGGGGCGAGTTGATCCGCAGGGATTCCGTATACCAGGTCGGATCCGATTCTTCCTCCGGACGTCTCGCCGGAGCGGACCGCCAGGATGATCCCCGCCAGTTCGCCGCTGGTGTTCAGAAGCGGCCCGGAGGCCGCCCCTTCGGGGGCGCAGATCGGGATTTCAATGAGGCGCCGCCACTTCACGCCGTGCAGGCGGATGCTTGCGTCACAGGACGATATCAGCCCCGGCCTGATGGCGGCGTCCGGCGTGCTATCTCGAATCCGGGCGGCGGCCAGCGCAAGGAGCTCGCCGGGATCGGGTGCAGTTTCGGCGAGGGGAAGGGCGGGGGTGTCTTTCAGATGGGTGCTGAGCAGGGCCAGGTCCGCAGCCTGATCCACGGCGGCGAGTTTCGCGGGCACGATGCGGCCGTCGGGGTGATGGACGTTGATTTCCTCGCAGCCTGCGAGCCCGGTGAGGCTGGTGAGCACGTGGCCGCTGCGGCTCACGAAGAAGCCCGTATTGAGGCACGTGTCGAAGCCCCGGCGGGTCTCCTGAAGGGGGGTGTCGCGCAACGCGAGCTTGCCTTCCACGAGCACGAGCGATCTTGCGGCCGCCTGCCGGAGCCGGCTGAAGTCGCACGAGGGCTCTGCGAAAACCTGCCCTGCGTATGCAGTTGCAGCCAGCAGGAGGAGAAGAGCCGCGGTTCTGCTCCGTGCCCCCGATAGCATTTCTACCACCAATGTGAGGACTCTTCGGATTCGTAGAAGGGATGGCTGACCGGAACACTTATCCCGGCGGTGTCAGCCCCTATGAGGCGGCCCGTGGGAAGGGCCGCCTCGAGGGGGTGGGAGGAGCCGAAGTCCACCGGTGCGAATTCCACAGAACGCCTGCCAGGGCGGACGCCGACGCCGAGCATAACAGCGACGTGGCTGGCAGGCGGCGGGGATTCCACGGCGATCGGTGGCAGGGCCGAACTGCGCCTGTACTGTCTCAGATCGCTGATGATGAAGGGGGCGGAGGCGATTATGGCGGCAATGGCGGCCGCCGCAACAAATCGCCTCCAGGTGATCAATCTTATGGGCGCGCGCCTCCGCGCCATCCGGCCGTAGAGGCGCTCGCGACGACGTGTGGTCAAATGGGATGTGGGAGGAGCAATGACCAACACGGTTTCGCGAAGCGCTTCGGACGCTCGCTTGAGCCGCAGGTATTCCGAGCGGCATTGGGCGCATCCGGCCAGGTGCTCCTCGACGACGCTCATTTCTTCGCCCGGGAGCGCGCCGTCCGCCGCTTCAAGCAGGATGTGTCGGATATGTTCGCATTGCCTCATCAGTGGCCTCCGCTCTCTTAGTGTCGGCGGCCCGCATATGGTTCAAATACCCGGGTTGGAACCCGCTATTCGTCTTTTTCCAGATATGCTGCGACTTCTTGCAGGGCGTAATGGATGCGGGACTTGACGGTTCCGAGTGGGCAGCCCAACGCGTCGGCGATTTCCTGGTAGGACAGGGCTTCGACGTAACGCAGGGCTACGACGGCCCTGTGGTCGGCCGAGAGACGTTCCATAGCGCGACGGACGCGCTGGATATCTTCCCGGCGGATGATTTCCTCTGCGGGCCCCCGGCTTTTGCTCTTGATAAGCTCGGCCCCGCTGGAATCCCCTCCTTTGCCCAGGCTATCAAGGGACAGGAAGGAGAGGCTTTTTCTTCGGAGCCATCTGCGGAATTTGTTCAGCAGGATGCCGTACAGCCAGGTGTAGTCGGATGAGCGGGCCTGGAAGCGGTCGCGGGCGTCGGCTGCGGCGAGGAAGGTGTCCTGCACCAGGTCCTCCGCCACTCTTTCGTCACCGCCCATGAAGCGGGCGGCCCGGAAGAGCCGGTCGTAATACAGATCAACCAGGTTGTGGAATTCTTCTTCGTTCACTGTTCTCTGGGAGGCCGTGAGCAAAGGGCAGCGCAAAACCCCGCGTTATCCCGGGCCCGTCAGGCATGCCGGCCCGGCGCAACATATTGTATGGGAAATGCTCCGGCTTTTTCTGCGCCGGCGACTTGTGCCTTCATCTTTGACCTGCTTACTTCAGCACGATCGGCAGCTTCCTGCCGCACGCCGGGCAGAGGGGCTCCTCGATCTCGACGTTGGGGCGGGCGAAGCCGGACCTGCTTATCAGCGTGCGCCCGCACCCGGGGCACGTGGTGTTCTGCCCCTCCGGGCTCAGAACGTTTCCCATGTAGACAAAGTTCAGGCCCGCTTCCCGGCCGATCTGGACGGCCCGCTGCATTGTGGCCAGCGGCGTGGGCGCCAGGTCATGCTCCCGGAAGTCGGGATGGAAGCGCGAGATGTGCCACGGTATGTCCGCCGAAAGGGAGGCGATGAATTCTGCGATGCCCCTGAGCTGCTCCTCGCTGTCGTTCTGGGTCGGTACTATGAGCGTGGTGATCTCCAGGTGAATCCCCGCCGCGTGCATGTTGGCGATTGTATCGAGCACGGGTTGCAGGCTGGCCTTCAAGATACGACGGTAGAATTCGTCTGTGAAGGCTTTCAGGTCCACGTTGGCCGCGTCAATCAACCCCCGCATGGCCTCCACCGCCTCCGGGGTCTGGTAGCCGTTGGTCACGAACACGTTCTTGATGCCGCGCCGGCGGGCCAGCTCCGCGCAGTCAAGGGCATATTCCATGAATATGGTGGGTTCGGTGTAGGTGTAGGCGATGCTCCCGGCGCCTGAGCGGGCCGCCGCGGAGACCGTCTCCTCCGGCGAGACGTAGGGTATGCTATCGAAGCGCTGCGCGATGTCCGTCTGTGAGATGCGCCAGTTCTGACAGAAGGAGCACCTGAAATTGCAGCCCGGTGTGGCAATGGAATAAGCCTGGGCGCCGGGCAGGAAATGGTAGAGCGGCTTCTTCTCGATGGGGTCCATGTGGCTGGCGATGATGCGTCCGTAGACGAGGCTGTAGAGCTTGCCCCGGCGGTTCTCTCTGACGCGGCAGGCCCCGCGTTTGCCCTCGGCGACGTGGCATCTGTGGTTGCAGAGGAAGCATTCGACGGCCTCATCCCGCCCCGGACGGTAGAACCGGGCTTTGGCCGCTTCTTTCATTGTCAATGCCTTTCCCGGACCGTGAGGGTGGCCTGCAAGGCGCCGGCGGTGGGGTCGGTGGGCTGGCCCCCGCCTACGGATATGATAAACTCCCCTGGCTCGACGAATGCGGCGCCGTCATCCCTGTAGGCCGCCAGTTGCCGCGGGGCGATGGTGAAGGTGAGTCTGCGCGCCTGCCCCGGCCCCAGATGGACACGTCGAAAGCCCTCCAGGTGAAGCTGCGGGACGGGCACGGAGGCCTCCACGTCGGAGAGGTAAAGCTGCACCACCTCGTCGCCGGCCACGGGGCCGACGTTCTGAACCTGGACGGTTACTTTCACCCTTTCCGCCGCACCTATTTCCCGAGGAGACACCTGGAGCTTCGAGTAACGGAACTGCGTGTAGCTCAGGCCGTAGCCGAACGGGTAAAGGGGCTCTTCCATCATGAAGCGGTATGTGCGGTTGCTCATGCTGTAGTCGGAAAAAAGCGGGAGCTGATCCAGGGAGCGAATGAACGTGACGGGCAGCCTGCCAGCGGGGTTGTAGTCCCCGAAGAGGACCTCGGCCAGCGCCCTGCCCCCCGCCTGACCCGGATACCACGCGTGGAGGATGGCCGGGATGTTCTCGTCCGCCCAGGTCACGGCGAGCGGGCTGCCGCTCATCAGGACGAGCACGACGGGGACGCCTGTGGCATGAAGCGCGCGCAGCAGTTCGCCCTGGACATCTGGAAGGCCCACGTGGATGCGGTCCCCGTGAGCTTCTGACTGCGGGGCTGAGCCCTCCTCGCCTTCCGCCTGGGCGGTGAGGCCCAGGACCGCGATGACCACGTCGGCCTGCTCGGCGGCCTGCACGGCTGCTTTGATACCTCCGCGACCTTGCCATATGCCGCATCCCTGCCTGTAGAGCACCTGGGCGCCGACCGACACGGCGTTCAAGATGCCCGCCAGCGGGGTGACGTATTGCGAGGGGTATCCGGTGTAGTTTCCCAGCAGGGCGGAGAGGGATTCCGCGTTCGGCCCCACCACCGCCACGCTGCGCAGGCTGCGGTCCAGAGGCAGCAGGTTGTCTTCGTTTTTCAGCAGCACGATTGACTGCCGCGCCATCTCGAGCGCAAGCTGCTGGTGTTCCTCGCAGGCCACGACGTCGGGGGATATTGAAGCATATGGGACATCCTCGGGCGGGTCGAACATGCCGAGCCGGAAGCGGGCGCTCAGCAGTCTGCGAAGGGCCCGCTCGATCAGCTTCTCGTCCAATAGCCCCTTCACGACGGCCCGGCGCAGGTGGTTGTAGACGGCGCCGCAGTTCAGGTCGCAGCCGTTCTGCAGGGCGAGGACGGCGGATTCCAACAGGTTCCGGGTGACGCGATGGCCCCCGTGTATGTCACGTAGCGCCCCGCAATCGGACACCACGTAGCCGTCGAACCCCCATTCATCGCGAAGTATCTGCTCCAGGAGGGTGTCGCTGGCGCAGCACGGCTCGCCATTCAGGCGGCTATAGGCGCCCATTATGGAGGCCGCTTTGCCCGCCTTGACACAGGCGCGAAACGCGGGCAGGTAGGTCTCATGCAGGTCTCGCCGGCTCACCTGGGCGTCGAAATGATGACGCTCGGCCTCTGGGCCGCTGTGGGCGGCGAAGTGCTTGGGAGTTGCAACGAGTTTGAGGTATTTGGGATCATTTCCCTGGAGGCCCTTCACAAAAGTGACGCCCATGCGGGAGGTCAGGTATGGGTCTTCGCCGTAGGTTTCCTGGCCTCTGCCCCAGCGAGGATCGCGGAAGATATTGATATTGGGTGACCAGAAAGTGAGGCCGAAGTATTGGCCCCGGTTGCCGCAACGAAGGGCCTCGTGGTGTTTCGCCCGCGCTTCGTCCGAGATGGCGGTGGCGACACGGTAGAGCAGCCGGTCGTTGAAGGAGGCAGCCATCCCGATTGCCTGCGGAAAGACGGTGGCCATCCCGGCGCGGGCAACTCCGTGCAGGCATTCGCTCCACCAGTCGTATTGCGGGATACCCAGTCGAGGGATGGCCGCCGACTGGTGCGCGAGCTGGGATATTTTCTCGTCAAGACTGAGGCGGCCGATCAGGTCTTCGACGCGCTCCTCGATCGGCAGGTTGGTGTCGCGGAATCTGGGCTCCGCAGAATCACCTGGCGCCTGGCTATTCGCCTGATTCTGGTTTTGGCGCAATGTAGTGAACCTTTTGACCCGTTGAAGGGATTACATGTGGCCGCGGCCCGTCCCTTGCCAAATTGCCGGGGCGGGGCAAGAACGCAGCAGATAAACATAGCAGTTGGCGCTCGCCGGCGCAAGGTCACTTGCGCAAGCGGCGGCATCCGTCCTATCCTGTGTGACAAGGCCCCGGGCCGGAGGAGGTGGATGAAACGATTGGCTTTGCTCTCTGTCGCGTTGTTGTCCGTGGGAGGATGCGCGGTCCTTAGCGCCGAGAATCGGCATCTGTCCAAAGCCCTGGCGGCGACGTGCTGGCCCCGGGCCCCCGTGGCGAAGGTGGCGACGGCCCCGGTGTTTGTGCCGGTCTGGATGGTTGCGCTCGTCGCCGATGCGGTTGTCGTCAATCCGGCCTTGAGCGTCCCACGTTCATTCAGGGGGGCGTTGGACACGTGTTCCTTGACGTCATTCTTGATGCCGCTCGATATCATCGCCTATCCGCTGAAGCTGGCCCTTTCCCCCCCAGTTTTCCTGGGGACTGAACTCTACTATTGCATGGCGCCCATCTGAGCCGAGCGCCGGGGCGCCGCATTGCAGCAAGTCCATTTCTTGAAGACTGATGGAGGCAGAAACATGGTTGCTGAACTGATTGAAGGCGGTCCCATCGCTGAGAAGATCAACCGCGAGGTCCGTCGAGACATCGAAGCAATGGGCCTGACGCCCAGGCTGGTGGGCATTCTGGCCAGCGACAACCCCGGCGCCAAGTACTACGCCAAGAGCCAGGAGAAGGCCTGCGCCGAGGTGGGGATCGCATACGAGCTTCACCAACTCGCCCCGGACTCCTCCCAGCGCGACATCGAGCGGCATGTTGCGGCGGTGAACGAGGACGAGTCGGTCAGCGGGATGATCCTGCTTATGCCCGTTCCAGAGGGAGTCAACGCCCGGGAAGTGCAGCAGGCTATCCTGCCCGACAAAGACGCGGAGGGTATGCACCCGGCGAACATCGGCAAGCTGTTCTACGGCGATTTTTCCCTGGCGCCCTGCACGCCTCACGCTGTCGTCCGGATGCTGGAGGATACCGGGGTGGACCTCAAAGGCAAGGAGACGGTCGTCGTGGGACACAGCGAGATAGTGGGCAAGCCCACAGTTGTCATGCTTCTTCAATCAATTTTGGGGTCGCCCACCGTCACGTGCTGCCACATCGCCACCCGCGACCTGGCGTCCCACACCAGGCGGGCGGAAGTCCTGATTGTGGCCGCCGGGAAGGCCGGCCTGGTCAGCGGGGAGATGGTCAAAGAGGGGGCCGTGGTGATTGACGTGGGCATCAATCGGGTGAAGGTGGAAGTGGAGGGCAAGCGGAAGACGAAGATCGTGGGCGACGTAGACTTCGAGGCCGCCCGCGAAAGGGCCTCCCTCATAACCCCTGTGCCCGGCGGGGTCGGGCTGGTGACCACCGCCATGCTGCTGCGCAACAGCGTCGAATGCGCCCGCCGCATGTAGCGCAGCCGCCCCCGGCTGCGGCGGTATCTTTCAGGTGAGGCTTTTCGTCCCGCATTTGGGGGATCACTGTCGTTCGTGGGTTAGATTTCCTCTTCGCTGGCGTAGTCGACCAGGGAGATGACGCGATAGCCCGCCAGTTTCTGGCGGCCGGGCAGGAAGCTCAGTTCGATCAGGAAGACGCAGGCGACCACTGCGGCGCCAAGCTCCGCCACCAGATCGCAGCAGGCTTTCATGGTGCCGCCGGTGGCCAGCAGATCATCCAGCAAGAGCACGCGGTCTGCGGGCCGGATTGCGTCCCGGTGTATGGTGAGCGTATCGGCGCCGTATTCGAGTTCGTAGGTGCGTTCTATGGTTTCGGCGGGCAGTTTGCCGGGTTTGCGCACGGGGACGAATCCGGCGCCAAGCTGGCAGGCGACGGCGGGACCGAAGATGAATCCACGCGCTTCGGCGGCCACCACCTGGTCAATGCGTTCGTTGCGGAATGGCCGGCTGAGCGCTTCGACCGCTTCCCGCAGGGCGTGCGGGTCCTTCAACAGGGTTGTGATGTCCCGGAACATGATGCCCCTGGTGGGGAAGTCCGGGATGCTGCGGATGTAGCCTTTCAGGTCCATCAGAGGTTTCCTTTCTACAGGTCAGGTTCGTTCAAATCCGGCCTCTTGCAAGGCTTTCTCCAATTTATCGAGCGCCCTCGCTTCAAGCTGGCGGACCCTTTCCCCGCTCAGTGCGACTTCATCCCCCACTTCACGGAGGCTCTTGGGGCCCTCCCCGTGCAGGCCGAAGCGCAGGGAGAGGATGCGCGCTTCGCGCTGATCGATCGTTTCCAGGAGTTGGCGCAGCGTCTGGAGTTCTATCTCATGGGAGAAGGTTTGCTCGGCTGAAGTCGCGTTCTTATCGGGAAGTATTCCCGCCAGTGTGACGGGTCTGCCCTCCTCGCCGCCGGGGAGGCGCACGTCCAAACTCCGGGTCTGCGCGTTGAACGCCCTGCGCAGGAGGAGGGCCTGGCCCGCCGTCAGGTCAAGGGCCTCGGCCACTTCCTGTATAGTTGGTCGGCGATCCAGCTTTTCGTGCAGGCGCGTCTGGACGGATTTCGCTTTTGCCACCATTTCCACCATGTGGCCAGGGATGCGCACGGAACGCGACAGCGAGCGCATGGCCCGCTGGGCCGCCTTCCGAATCCACCACGTGGCATAGGTGGCGAACCTGACCCGGCGATCGGGATCGAACTTCTCGATGGCCCGCATGAGGCCGAGATTGCCCTCTTCGATCAGGTCCTGCAGATCGAGCGGTCTGCGGCAGTAGTCCTTGACGATGCTGACCACCAGGCGCAGGTTGGACGTGATGAGCCGCTCCCTGGCCTCGGGGTCGTCCCCCCGCCTGATCCGCCGGAACAGATGCTGCTCTTCCTCCCGGTCCAGCAGGCGGTACTTTCCTATTTCCCTGAGGTATTGACTTAGACTGGATTGGCGCGCGCGTGAAGCCATATCTTGCCGCCCGATTTTGTCGGGCGCGCCCTCTTGTCTGTAATGGCAGCATAAGCACGGGGCTTGCAACGGGCGCGCCTGTTCTAAAATCGTCGTCAATGCCGGGCGCTCCGTCACGTTAGAGCTGCCTGCCATGTCCCCCGCCCCGTGTTATTCCTCCGCGTCTGGATCATCGGAGACATCTTCAGGGTCAACGTTTTCCACTTCTTCTTGCGGAGATTCGTCCTGCGTCTCCGGCTCCTCGGTGTCAGACTCTACAGGCGCCGGCTCTTGCGCTGTTTCGGCTTCGGGAGCGGCGTCGGACTGGTCCTCCACCTGATCGTCTTGCAGTTTGGCGTCCGCCGTGAGTTCCGGCTCTTCGGTGTCGGGCTCTGCCGGCGCGAGGGCTTCGGGGGCTTCGGGCGCGGCGGGTTCCTCATGCGCGGCTTCGGGTTCGGGGCCTTCGTGGTCCTCTTGCCGGTCCGTTTCAGCCTCACGGTCCCTTTGAGGGGCGGCCTCCATGGCTTGTTCGACGACCAGGTCGGGGTTCTCCGCGCCGGCGAGCTGGTCGCTGCGGATCACGATGCGCGGCTGATCTTCCACCTCCTCGATGGGGCCCTGGGTCCGGAGGCTCAGGCCTATTTTGCGGGAGTCGGTGTCAACGCGGATGACTCGGACGTCGACCACGTCGCCCACGTCTACGATCTCCTCGGGGGATGGTATTTTCTTGTCGCTTAGCTCGCTGATGTGGAGCAGACCCTCGAGCCCGTCCTCAAGCTCCACGAAGGCGCCGAAGCTGGTCAGCTTGGTGACGCTGCCACGCACGAGGTCGCCGACACGGTAGCGGGAGGGGATTTCATCTTTCCACGGGTCCGTTTCGAGCTGCTTTAGCCCCAGGGCCACGCGGCGTTTCTCCGGATCGACCTCGAGCACGACGCAGTGTATGGTCTGGCCTTTCTGGAGCGCCTCCGAGGGGTGAGAAACCTTGCGGGTCCAGGACATGTCGCTGACGTGGAGCAGCCCGTCAATGCCTTCCTCGATCTCTACGAAGGCTCCGTAGTTGGTCAGGTTGCGCACGCGGCCGACCACTTCGGCGCCGGCCGGGTAATTCTGCTCAACCAGTTCCCACGGGTTCTGTTCCGTCTGTTTCATGCCCAGGCTGATCTCTTCCTTCTCCTTGTTGATACCCAGCACGACTATGTCAACGGTGTCGCCGATGGAGACCAGTTCGCTGGGGTGGTTGATGCGCCGGGTCCAGGACATCTCGCTGATGTGGACCAGCCCCTCGACACCTTCTTCCAGTTTGACGAAGGCGCCGTAATTCATCAGGTTGACCACTTCCCCGGTGATGCGGGAGCCGACGGGATATTTCTCTTCGATATTCTGCCAGGGGCTCGGGGTTTTCTGCTTCAGGCCGAGGGCGACTTTCTCTTCCCTGATGTTGACGTTGAGGATGACAACTTCGATCAGGTCGTCTATCGCGAGCATTTCACTTGGATGGCTGATGCGTCCCCAGCTCATGTCGGTGATGTGGAGCAGTCCGTCAATGCCGCCGAGGTCTACGAAGGCGCCGAAGTCCACGATGTTCTTCACTTTGCCCGGGCGTATCTGTCCCGGCTCCAGGTTCTCGAACATGCGCGCCTTCATCACTTCCCGTTCAGATTCGATGAGCTGGCGCCGAGAGACCACGATGTTGCGCCGCTCCTTGTCGATCTTCAATATTTTGCAGGTGAGCTGTTTGCCGATGTAGTCGGCGATCTCGCCGGGCCTGCGGATGTCCACCTGGCTGGCCGGCAGAAAGACGGGCACGCCGATGTCCACCAGGAGTCCGCCCTTTATCTTGCGGATCACAGTGCCGGTCACCACGTCATCCTCATCGCAGCGGGCGACCACCTCTTCCCAGCGGCGGATGTGATCTGCTTTTCGCTTGGAGAGCTTCACCAGGCCGGCGTCGTCCTCCACGGCCTCCAGTAGCACCTGCACGACGTCGCCCACCTGAACCATGTCCTGGCCGTGCCATTCGGAGAGGTGCACGGACCCCTGGCTCTTGTAGCCCACGTCCACCATGGCTTCGTCGTCCGTCAGGCTCACGACGCGACCCTCGAGGATCGTGTTGACGTTGTAGTCTTTGACGGACTGGTCTAGGGTCTGCTCCAGCTCGTCTTCCGCCAACCCCAGAAGGGACTGCTGAAGTTCTTGTTCTATTTCTTCTCTGTCGATGCCGAACTCGGCAAGAATATCTCGCTTTACCATGTTAGACCTTTAGAGTTTCTGAAATTGACAAAACCATTTCCCACCGCCGGTCGGCGCCCGGCCGTTGACGCGGGCGCGCGCCGCTACAATGCCGGGTATTCTCGCATATTTCCCCGTCTATTCAAAATGAAGACGCTCCGCGAGGACAGCTTTCATTTCCTCTATCTGCCGGCGCACCCCGGCCATGATCTGTGCGGCCGTTTGCCCTTCGGGGCTCAACGGCTCGCCGAAGGCAACGGCGACCCGCCCCAGCCGAGGCAGGGCCCTGCTCCGGGGCCAGCACTCGAAGGCGCCCTCGACGCAGGCCGGCAGAATGGGCGCCTGGCATCGCCGAGCAAGAGCCGCAACGCCCGGCTTGAAACGGCCCAGCGTGCCGTCGTGCGTCCGAGTGCCCTCGGGGAAGATCAGCAGTGTCTCTCCGCGACGCAGCAGCCGCAGCACGGTTCGCAGGCCCTCCAGGTCCACCGCGCCGCGGCTGATGGGATGCGTGCCGACACTGCGTATCAACGCGCTCAGCCCCGGCACACGCAGCAAGCTGCGGCGCGCCAGGTAGCAGATCGGTTCCGGCCAGGACATCCCGATCAGAATCGGATCCAGGTAAGTCTGGTGATTGGAGGCTATTACCAGCCCCCCGTTCAGGGCGCTCAGGTCCGGCACGTTGTAGTGCCGCACGCGCGTCAGCAACTTCGCGGCTGTCCAGGCCATGCGCCGGCAAAAACGATAGTGGCCTCTGCTGATGAGCGATTTCAGCGATAGCGGCGCCTCGACGTTCACGATGGCCCCCCGGCAAGGCGGTCCTCGACATGGTCGAGCATAACCTGGACGACCTGTTCGACGCTCAGGTCCGTGCTGTCAATAAAGATCATGTCACCTGTGCGGCGCAGCGAGCCGACGGGCCGGCTGCGATCGCGCCTGTCGCGGAGGACTATCTGGCGCTGCACCTCGGCGAGAGAGACGTCCTTATCCGCGTTGCGCAGTTCGTCCAGCCGCCGGCCGGCCCGCACCTTCAGTGAGGCGTGGAGGTAGAACTTGACCTCGGCGTCCGGGAAGACCTCGGAGCCCTGGTCTCTACCCTCGGCGACCAGGTTATCGGTGGCCGCCAGTTTCCTCTGCTGTCTTATCAAGGCCTGCCGCGCCGCCGCATCGTCCGCCACGCGGTAGATGTTACCGGTGACCTCGGGGCTCCTGATGACCTGTGTGACGTCCTGGCCGTCACACAGCACCCGCCCGTCGGCCTTCAACTGGATATCGGCGTTTCGCACCACCTCGGCCAGCGTCTCCGGCGCTTCCAGGTCGGCGCCGCACCGGAGCGCCTTCCACGTGGCGGCCCGGTACATGGCCCCCGTGTCCAGGTAACGGAAGCCCAGTCGGCGGGCCAGCCGACGCGCCACAGTGCTTTTGCCGGCAGCGGCCGGGCCGTCAATTGTTACGATCAAAACCGGATCCTCTGCTGGATTAGCGGCCGTAGGGGCGCAGGAAACAGGCGGGCCGCGGCGAAACTATAGCAGACGAAACCCTGTTGGCGCAAGCGAAAGCGCGCGGGGCGATTATGGGTCATCGCGGTCGTGTGCGGCGCTTGCGGCCACCTGGTGCAGCCGCTCGATGATGAAGTCAACCGCCTCCCCAGGCGAGTCTGCCACCTGGAAGATATCCATGTCCCTGGGGGATATGTATCCCCTGGCCAGCATGGTACGCTCGATCCAATCCACCAGCGGGCGCCAGTGAGAGCTGCCGAAGAGCACGACCCCAAAGTGTGGATTGCGCTCGGTTTGCACCAATGTGAGGGATTCGAACAGCTCGTCCATGGTCCCGAAGCCTCCCGGGAAAAGGATGAACCCGATGGAGTACTTGAGGAACATGACCTTGCGGACGAAGAAGTAATGGAACTCCAGCATCTGGGAGAGGAACTCGTTGGGTTTCTGCTCGTGTGGAAGCTCGATGTTCAGGCCGATGGACTCTCCGCCCCCCTCGACCGCCCCCCGG
>JAGHAF010000043.1 GCA_021161675.1 Planctomycetota bacterium
ACCAGGAGGCCGCCGAGGATGGTGGCGCCCAACGGGTTCCAGAATTCCGATCCCTGGCCGCGCTTGAAGGCCATCGGCATCAGCGCCACGATCGTCGTGATGGCCGTCATGAGCACGGGGCGCAGTCGCGTCCTGCCGGCCTCCTGGACGGCCTCGATCATGCTTTTGCCGCGAGCGCGCAGGATGTTGATGTAGTCCACAAGCACGATGGCGTTGTTCACCACGATGCCGATGAGCAGGAGGGCGCCGAGGAACACTGTGACGTTCAGACTGTAACCGAACAGCGCCAGCATCCAGAGGACACCGATGAAGGCGAAGGGCAGGGAGAAGATGATGACAAACGGATCGCGCAGTGATTCGAACTGCGACGCCATAATCATGTACACGAGGACCGCGGCGACGACAAGCCCAAGCGAAAGCCAGAAGAAGGCTTCCTGGATGTCCTCCTTCTGCCCGCCGATCTCCACTCTCAGGCCGCGAGGCGGCGGGTTCTGATCGATCAGGTCCTGCACATCCGCCATGACCTCGCCCAGCGAGCGGCCGTGAACGTCGCCCTCGACCCGCACGATGCGGCGCTGATCCTTGCGTTCGATCTTGATAGGACCGCCCTCTTTCTCGACCCTGGCCACGCTCTCGATGCGGACGAGGGCGCCGCCGGGAAGCCGGATCGGAAGCTGGCCCAAATCCTCGACTGTCGCCCGGTCCCGCTCCCGCAGCCGGACGCGGATGTCGTACTCGTCGCCATGGATGCGGTACTTGCTGGCGACACGGCCGTAAACACTGGTCCGCACGGTGTCCGCCACGTCGGCCACGTTGAGGCCCATAGCCGATGCCTTCTGCCGGTCCACGTTGACCCAGAGCTCCGGCGCGCCCTTCTCCATCGAGATGGTGATATCAACCGCTCCAGGAATCCGAGCAACTTGGGGCTTGAGTCGTTGGGCATATTCATACGCGGCGTCCAGGTCGTCGCCGATGATGCGGACACTGAGCGGCTGCTCGCCTCCCATTATCATGCTGCTCATAGGGTCTTCGTCCGAGACGCGGAACTCGGAGATGTCGTAGAGCGGCGCAATCGCCTGGATGCGCTTTCGGAGTTCATCGGCGATTTCCACCACAGTCCGGTCTCTTTTGTCCTTCGTGACCAGCTTTACTCCGAACATGCCGACGTAAGCCCCTTCCTCGGTTGTGAATCCCATGCCGGAGACACCGCATCGCGTGAAGACGGCGCGGATCTGCTCGCGGGGAATTTCCGGGAGGATGGCGTCACGGATGGCCTGCATGGCCTCGGCGGTTCGCTCCACGCGCGTGCCGATAGGAGTCTTGACGGTTCCCGTGATTATGGCCCGGTCTTCTTTGGCGAAAAACTCCCAGCCGATCGCTGGCGCCAGCGTCAGACTCCCGACGAACAGGGCGATGGCCATCAGTATCACCACGCCCCGATGGCGCAGGGACCATCCGAGCAGGGCTGAGTATCCCGAGGCCAGGCGCTCGAACGCGGCCTCGCTGATTCGGAAGAAGGCGCTCCGACTCTTCCTTGCCCCGCCGTAGTCCTTCGGCAACAGGCGCGAGGCCAGCATGGGCGTCATAGTGAGAGCGGTGAACAGGGAAGCCAGTATAACGACGGCAGCCACCAGAGCGAATGGTGTGAAAATGACCTTCGTGAGACCCCTGACGAACAACAGCGGGAAGAAGATGCAGAGCGTCGTCAGCGTCGAGGCGACGATGGCCATCGTCACCTCCGACGCGCCGAAGATCGCCCCTTCTATGGCACTCTCTCCTTCCTCCCTGTGGCGCGTGATGTTCTCCAGTATGACGATGCTGTTGTCCACGACCATGCCGATGGCCACGATGAGGGCGAACAGCGTCATCATGTTTATGGAATAGTCCATGACATACATGACCGCCCCGGCGGCAATCAGCGAAAAGGGGATCGTCAAAGCGATGATGAATGTTCCCCGCACCTGTCGCAGGAAGACCAGGACGGCGACTATAGCCAGGCAGCCGCCCAGAATCAGCGTCTGCTTGAGGTCCCTGACCATGAGCTCGATGTCTTCCGAGCCGTCCATCACGTTGAGAACACGCACATCAGGGGGCAGGCGCTTCATGAGCGACGGCAGCGCTGCCTTTAC
Organism: Planctomycetota bacterium; assembly: GCA_021161675.1. GTDB lineage: Bacteria > Planctomycetota > Brocadiia > SM23-32 > SM23-32 > JAGHAF01. The sequence goes on from JAGHAF010000043.1 coordinate 2,130, forward strand.
GTTCCGCGCCACCTGGACCGTGTTGGCCTCCGACTGCTTCAGAACCATGAAAATGGCCCCGGGCTTGCCGTTGACGGTGACGTAAAGGTCGCGGTCCTTGAAGCCATAAGTCGCCCGGCCGACGTCGCGCAGGTGGACGATCGTGCCGTTGCTGGCCCGCACGACGATGTCATTCATCGGCTCGACGGACTTGAACTCGCCCGGCACGCGCGGCATGTAGTCCGTAGCGCCCATCTTGATGCTGCCGGCCGAGAGCTGCTTGTTCTCTCGCGCGACGACGCGCGCGACGTCCCCCGGCGTGAGCCCGTACGAGGCGAGCCGTTCGCGCTCCAGATCCACGTTTACCTGCCGCTGCAAGGGCGTGATTATGCGCACGGCCCCGACGCCGGAGACACTCTCCAGCGGAGTGGCTATCTCATCATCAAGGATATCTTCCAGATCCGGGTAGGACTGTTCTGCGAAGACGCCGTAGACGAGGATCGGCGCCTGGCTCACATCGAGCTTGAAGATGCGGGAGCGATCCGCTTCTTCTGGCAGGTCGCGCTGGGCCATGTCAATCGCATCGCGCACGTCGTTGGTCCGCGTGTCGAGGTCGGTCTGCCACTCGAACTGGAGGATGATGTAAGAGACGCCCTCCATGCTGCTGGAGGTAATGTGTTTCAGATCCTCCACCGTAGCGAGATTTTTCTCCAGGACGCGGGTGATCTTCTCTTCCACCTCCTCAGAGCTGGCGCCCTGGTAGGGCGTCACCACCGTGATGGAGGGGATGTCCATGTCCGGCAGAAGGTCAATCGGCATCTGGACGAAGCAGAAGACGCCTATCAGAATGACCCCCAGGAACAACATCAACGCCGTGATAGGGCGACGAACGGATAGCTCGGGAAGATTCATCGCGCGTCCACCTCCTTGACATCGAGTGCCTCAACCGGCGCGCCCTCACGCAGCATCTCTTTGCCCCTGACGACGACGCGCTCGCCCGGTCGGAGGCCTTCGAGCACCTCATTGAGGTTTCCTTCCTCAAGGCCGATCCGCACCTTCCGGGCATGCGCCTCGCCCCCATTCACCACGTAGACCCGGGTCTCATCGCCGAAGGTCAGCAGCGCTTCGTCCGGGACCAGGGGGACTGCGTCGTGTTCCTGCAGGACCAGCTTGATGCGCGCGTACATGCCCGGCTTCAAACGGCCGTCTTCGTTGGCCATGCGGACGGTCACTGCGACCGTTCGGGTGGCCCTGTCCAGCTCGGGCCGGACCCGCGAGAGGCGCCCGCTGAACGTCTCTCCGGGATAGGCGTCCACTTGGACCTCGGCCCGGGTCTGCCCGACCTTGAGCTTGGGATAATGCCGGCCGGCCACGCCGCCGGTTATTTCGACCTGGTGGATATCCACGAGCTTGAAAAGGGGAGTGGTCGGCCCGACGAATGCTCCCTCATCCACGTACTTGCGGCTGACCACGCCAGAGAACGGGGCCTCGATGGTCGCTTTATCGAGGTTCACCTTCGCCTGCGCGAGGGCTGCCTCGGCCTGTTTGATCTGGGCCTGGGCCAGGTTCAATTCAGCCTGAGCGCGCTCGAAGGCCGTCACGGCTCGGTCGAGCTGCTGCTCGGTTCCTGCTCCTCCCTCGAGCAGCCCCGTCCAGCGGT
>JAGHAF010000095.1 GCA_021161675.1 Planctomycetota bacterium
GGACCCGGGCGCGGCGGGGACGCCGGACCTACCGAAGGTGTTGGGTAAGCGCCGCGGCGCGCCACATCCATTGTCTTTCTTCGTGCGCTTCGTGGTTAATGTGTTCGGTCCTTCTTGGCGCCTGCTCGTCGTGTCGTTGTGGTTAACTCTTGCCGTAAGTCGTTCTCCCTCCGGGCCTCCGGCCCGGGGAAATAGGTCCTATAAGACTTATAAGACCTATTAAAGAGGACGTAGTAATGGACAGAACCATCTGTGGATCAATCTGTTCGTGATTCATGCGTCTATTCGAGGCGATCTATGGCTTTCCGGCCGATGTCGGTGCGCCAGTGGGCGTCTTTGAAATGTATCTTTCCCACGGCCTCGTAGGCCAGGTCCCGGGCCTGCCGGATGGTGTCCCCGCGGGCCGTGACGCCCAGGACGCGGCCACCGGCGGTTACCACCTGTGAGCCCTCGCGCCGGACGCCGGCGTGGAAGACCATTACGTCCTCCATTTCCTCCACCTCGTCGAGGCCCTCGATGGGATAACCGGTTTTGTACCCGACGGGATACCCGCCGGATGCCATCACGACGCAGATAGCGGGTGTGGGGTCCCACTCGATTTCCATCTCGTCGAGTCTGCCCTCGGTTGTGGCGAGCAAGATGGGTACCAGGTCACTCCGAAGGCGCATCAGAAGCGGCTGCGTCTCCGGGTCGCCCATGCGACAGTTGTATTCGAGCACCTTGGGGCCGTCCTCCGTTATCATGATGCCGGCGTAGAGGACGCCGCTGTAGGGTTTCTCGTCTCTGTTCATGGCGTGGACGGTCTGTACGAGGATGTCGCGCTCGATCTGCGTCGTCAGTTCCTCCGTCACCACGGGGGCGGGGCTGTAGGCGCCCATTCCACCGGTGTTCGGGCCCTTATCGCCGTCGTAGGCGGGTTTGTGGTCCTGCGCGGAAGGCATTACGGCGATGGTCTCGCCGTCGGTGAAGGCGATCATGCTGGCTTCTTCGCCTTCGAGCTTGCTCTCGATGACCACCTGGCTTCCGGACTTGCCGAAGTCCTTGCGCACCATAATCCGATCTATGGCCTCGTTGGCTTCTTCTTCTGTCTGGCAGACGATAACCGCTTTTCCGGCGGCCAGGCCGTCGGCCTTGACGACGACCGGGGCGCCCACCATTTCGACGTAGGCCTTTGCCCGACCGGCCGAGGCGAAAGTGCGGAAATCGGCGGTGGGGATGTTGTGGCGCCGCATGAGCTGTTTGGCCAGGACCTTGCTGCCTTCGATGCGGGCGGCCTGCTGCGTGGGGCCGAAGACCTTGAGCCCTGAGCTGTTGAATGAGTTCACAATGCCATCCACCAGCGGCGCCTCGGGCCCGACCACAGTGAGGCCTATGTCATTCTCGCGCGCGAACTTGCGCAGCCGCGGGATGTCAGTCGCCCGAATGTCAACGCACTCCGCCACCCCGGCTATGCCCGCGTTGCCGGGCGCGCAGAAGACCCGATTCACCATTGGAGAGCGGGCTATCTTCCATGCCAGCGCGTGCTCTCTGCCACCTCCACCGACTACCAGAACGTTCATGTCCGCGCGCCTCCGTAGAACACGATTATCTAACCCGGAGTAACACTTTACCCGAATGAGCAGTCTCCGAAAAAAGCCATTCGACAGGCTCATGGTCCCAATCCCGCGACTGCGGGACGAAGGGCAATATCGAATATTCGTAACACTTCAGCCGAGTGAGTCCCGCGCCTGCGGGACATAGGCGCTGTCTGAAAAACCGGGCTTGCATTCGACCAGCCACGAATTCCCTGGCTTTCTGTCCCACAGCCGATTTCTCAGACAGAGCCTAAGACAACGAGAATATCCATAGGAGTTCACAAAGTTGTCAGATCACATCTGGCGCAGCTCGTACGCGCGAGACCGATTAACAGCCGTCGGCCTGGCGGGCGTCTCCCCACAGGGGTAGGCGCGGCGTCCGCGCCGCGCCCGGGTCCGGCGGGGACGCCGGACCTACCGAAGGTGTTGGGTAAGCGCCGCGGCGCGCCACATCGATTAGCTTTCTTCGCCATCTTCGGCTTGCCCTCCGTAGTCCCGCCACTGCGGGACGAAGGCGGGCGCCCTTCGTGGTTATTTTTTTGGGAAGTCCTCATTTGGGTGAAGTCTTACGAATATTCAATGTCCAATGTCCAAGGATGCCGCGAACGTTCCTTGAGCATTGGGAGTTAGCTATCTGGCCAGCCGTTTGAGAAGGTCGTTCGCCTTGTCTCCCAGCTTTGTGGACGCCTCGTCGAGGAGTCGCGTTCCATTCTCGAGCGCCTTGTTCATCTCGCCGCTCAGGGATAGGAGCCGCTCCGCCGACAGGTAGTCCGGCGCCGCATCTAGAATCTGTTTCTGGATCGCTTCGAGGACGGCAACGGCGACCTCGCGCGGGCTCTTGGGCTTTCCGCCCGCCGAGAGGTCCCTCAGTTCGATGTCGGGCAGGTCGAACTTTATAGCCTTTCCCAGGGGAAGTCCGGCCACTTCTACAGATGGGTGAGTGATGCGCAGCAGGCCGATTCGCAGTTTCTTCTCCGAGCGGCCCTTGGGAATCTTCATCTGTTTCATTATACGGGCCAGGTTCGTCTCTTTGCCCCTGAACTCGAGCGTGATCTTCGGACGATCCACCTCGATGCGCGGCAGGACGATCTCGTCCTTGAGCAGTGTGGCGAGCCGGGCTTCCACGCTGATAGCGCCGACGTACACTGAAGTGGGCGCGTCGAAACCTTCCGGATTGCCCATCTCAAAGCCTATCATTGTGAACGACTGGCCCGGCAGTGAGATGCGCACGTCCTGGACTTGGATGGGAACTGCCGCGACGAGCGGGCCCGCTTTCTCGATGCCGACCTTCACGACGTGTCCCAGCAGGACGAGCAGGCCGATTACGATCAGGGCCGCCAGCGCCAAAAGTCCCACCAGAATGGACAGAACGGGCTTGAGAAGTGTGCGAGCGATCATGCGACTCTATCCCCTTCGTGCTGTGGCGGTGGACAGCGCCAATCTACTCGGGCGCCATGTTACTCATCTGCGCCGCACGGCGCAAGCCCAATGCTTGCGCGCCTGGGAAAGCCCGCTCGCTTGCGCAGGGGCCCGCTTCTCTGTAGCCTGTCTTCATGAATGCCGGTTTGAGCGACAAACGAGTCCTGGTAACCAGCGGCCCGACGCGGGCTCCGCTTGACGCGGTGCGTTTTATCAGCAACCGTTCCTCGGGACGGTTGGGATGCGCCATCGCCCGCGAGCTGCTCAGCAGGGGCGCATACGTTACGCTCATTGCGGGGGCGGGCAGCGTTGCGCCCGCGCCTGACGAGCTTGCGGAGGGGGAGCGCGGGCGCCTCGACTTGATGCGCATAGAGACCGTGCAGGAGCTTATGGACGCGCTGAAAGAAACGCTTGAAGGCGAGGCGCCGCCCGACGCCGTCGTGCACGCCATGGCGGTGCTGGACTATCTGCCCGAGAGTTTCGATGCGCGCAAGCGGCCCTCCGGCCAGGGGCTGTGGAAACTTCGCCTCCTGCCGGGGCCGAAGGTCATAGAACACATCCGCCGGTGGGCGCCGCAGGTATGCCTGGTGCAGTTCAAGTTAGAGGTGGGGGTGTCCGAAGAGGATCTGGTGGGGCGGGCGCAGGAGTCGCTTCAGCGAAACTCCGCTGACCTGGTGGTCGCGAACGACCTGGAGCGCATCAGCGATTGGCAGCATCCCGCGCTGATCCTCGGGCCGGACGGAACGGTGCTGGGCAGACCCCACACCAGGGAAGAGATCGCGGCGGCGCTCTGCGATGCCCTGGAGGAGAAGATTTAAAGCTCAGCGCGCAGTTTCGCACCCTCGGCGGCTGTGACGGTGACTGCGCTGATGCGTCCGAGCGCCTCGGGCCCCCCATATGATAGCACGGGCACGTAGCGCTCCGAGTAGCCTGATAGCAGGCCGTCGCGCCAACGCTCGAACACGACCCGGACCTCAGTTCCGATGAAGCTGCGCGCCCACTGCTCGGCCATCGTGCGGCCCAGCTTGCGCAGGCGCAGGCTGCGCTCCTTGAGCGCCTTGGGAGGGAGCCGCCCCGGCATCGTCGCGGCCACAGTGCCGGGCCGGGCGCTGAAGGGGAAGATGTGCATCCGGGAGAACTGCGCGCGGCGGCAGAGCTGGAGCGTCCGCTCGTGCGCTTCTCGAGTCTCCCCGGGGAAGCCGACCATCACGTCGGTGGTGATGGCGGGCCGGTCGAGTTTCTCCCTGGCGCTTTCCACCACTTCAAGGAACTGCTGCGGACTATAGGGCCGCCCCATGCGCTGGAGCACCTCCGGATCACCGCTTTGCAGGGCGAGGTGCAGGTGGGGGCAGACCGCCGGGTGTCCCATCGCCTCCAGGAGTCCGTCATCAACGTCCATCGGCTCAACGGAGGAAAGCCGCAGCCGCCCCAGCCCCGGCAGGCCGGCGAGCGCCCGCACCAAATCGGCCAGCGAGGGGCCGCCAGGCCGATCCAGGCCGTACCAGCCCAGGTGGATGCCGGTCAGGACTATCTCCGGGTAGCCGCCGCTCACGAGCCGCCGGGCCTCAGCCAGGGCGTCTTCGATGGGGCGGCTGCGCGGACGCCCCCGCACCCGGGGCAGAATGCAGTAAGTGCAGCCGGCCGCGCAGCCTTCCTGAACTTTCAGAAACGCACGCGTGCGGCCCCCGAAGGAGCTTATGCCGAAGTCGCTTTCCCACGGGCGCGGGCCGTCCGGCGGCAGGGCGCCGCCGACTATATCTTGCAGAAGCTCTCGCCACTGGCGCCGCCCCCAGACGCCGCACACGCCCGGCGTCGCCCGGACCTCGGCGGGGCAAGCGCTGGCGTAGCAGCCGGTTACGAGGACGCGCGAGTCGGGGTATTCCCGGGCCATTCGGGCGGCCATCTGGCGGCTCTTGCGGGCGGCGCCGGCGGTCACGGCGCAGGTGTTGAGCAGGCAGAGGTCAGGCGCCTCCCCTGTGGCGGCCTCGCGCCAGCCCAGGGCCTCGAGCGCCTCCGCCAGGCGGCGGGAATCGTAGAAGTTGGCCTTGCAGCCGAGGGTCCCGATGCGATAGGTGGATTCTCGGGGGCTCACCGGCGCGCTACGCCGCTCTGGCGGGCCGCCTCGGCCACGGCGTCGGCGACGGCCCGGTGGACGCGGCGGTCCATGAAGTCGGGGACCAGTTCGCCCTCCGGGGCCTGCCGGGCGAGGGCGGTGGAGGCGGCGATCTTCATCTCTTCGTTGATGCGGCTGGCCCGGGCGTCCAGCGTGCCGCGAAATATACCGGGGAATCCGAGCGCGTTGTTTATGTTCCGGCCGTCTTCGGCGACGAGCGCCCCCGCCTCCATCGCTTCGTGCGGCCATATTTCGGGCGTCGGGTTGGCCATGGCGAACACGATCGGTTCGGGCGCCATTGATCGGACCATGTCTTTGCTCACCAGCCCGCCCGCGCTGACGCCGATGAACACGTCCTTGCCCCGCATGACCTGCGCCAGGGGGCCCTGTTCGTGTTCGGCGTTCGTCTCACGGGCGATTTGCTCCTTGGCGGGGTTCATGTGTTCCCGGCGGCCCTCGTATATGGCGCCCGTGCGGTCGCAGAGCACGACGTCACCGGCCCCGTAGCTCAGCAGGAAGCGCGCCACGGCGGAGCCCGCCGCCCCGGCGCCATTCATGACCACGCGCAGGTCGGCGGCCCGCTTGCCGCTGATCTTCAGGGCGCTGATCAACGCGGCCAGCACGACCACGGCGGTGCCGTGTTGATCGTCGTGGAAGACCGGCACGTCAAGGGTTTCTTTGAGGCGGCTTTCCACCTCGAAGCAGAGCGGAGCGGCGATGTCCTCCAGGAGGATGGCGCCGAAGGTCGGGGCGAACGTGGTGACGGTCTGCACCAGGGTGTCCGCATCGCGGGTGTCCACCAGGATTGGGACGGCGGCGACGTCCACCATGTCAATTAAGACAACACTTTTGCCCTCCATGACAGGCATGGCGGCGCGCACGCCAACGTCTCCGAGCCCCAGCACGGCAGTGCCGTTTGTGACCACGGCCACGGTCTCGCCCGCGGAGGTGTAGTCGTAATACCTGTCGGGGTCATTCTCGATGATGCGGCTTATCTCGGCGACGCCGGGCGTGTAAATCTGGCGCAGTTGCTCGACGGTTTTCAGCTCCACGCGGCTGACCATGCGGGTCTTGCCGCCCTGGTGCAGGAGCAGGATATCTTCAAGTTGGGGTTCTCTCGGTTTCATTGGCGCTCTTCAGCAAGCAGGGATCGAAGCGAGGGTATCATACGACGGGCCAGGCGGCTTCTCAAGCGCCATTGACAGCGGGAAGTTTTTTGCGGTAGGAACGTAGCAGGTGGGTGAAGATCTTGAGCAAAGTTGTGATATCTCCAGGAAGCGGAGGGGCAAATGAGAACGTTGCGGTCAATAGGGCTGTGTTTGCTCGTGGCGACGTGCCTGGCGGGCTGCGCCGTGGTGCGATTGGGAGAAAGGACCGGGGACACGTGGCAACCGCCGCGGGTGGTTACGTTCAAGGGGGATACCTGGGACGACTGCGTGAACTATTCCTTGATGGGATGGAGGTTGGACTCGGATGAGATAGAGGGAATGTCGCCCATCCTTCTCGCCCGGCCGGGCGACCTGTTCATCATCGGCGGTTCGGACGGCACTGAGGCCGTTCTGCCCTACCGGGAAGGGGATGGCACGTCGCTGGAGCTGAGAGTCGCAGATGGAAGGCTTCAGCTCGGCGGAAAGACGGTTTTTGTGGAACTTGACGAGGGCTCAAACTGGTTCTGGCTCAAGGAAGCGCCGGAAGGGGAACTGGCCTCGTTGCGCATGTGCAACCTGGTCAGCCTACCGGAGGAGGGCGGGGCGGTCGCAGAAGATGTCCTCAGACGCCTGGCCCGCATCAACCCGCACGTGGGCTGCATGGTGGGAGACGTGGAGAGACTCCGCAAAGTGGGTGAGCTTTTCGATCCACGATGTCTCATGCTGAGTGACGACGAAACAACCTGGGAGGGAGAGGCCGCGGCGCCGGCGCGGGAGGTCATCTGCGCAGAACGCGGAATCGAGAGCTTGTGGTTTCCCCCGGAAGCTATGGGGGACCTCGAGTTTCTCTCGAAGCTCGAGAACCTGCGTTCCTCGGTAATTCTGTACCA
>JAGHAF010000059.1 GCA_021161675.1 Planctomycetota bacterium
GCGGGGGCGCCGCGCCTACCGTGTGTGTGGGGGGCAGCCACGCGGACGGCTGCCGATCGGCCTCGGGCGCACGAGCCCCCCCAGATGTGATGTCGCAACTTTGTGAACTCCTATGGATATTCTCGTTGTCTTAACATTCCTCACTCGGCTGAAGTGTTACACTTATCTTAATCCGCTTAGCAGCGTTCCCCTCACCGCTTCAGAGCGAGTTCGACAATGATGGGGTAATGGTCGGAGCCGATATCGGGGCCCACCTCGAAACTGCTGACACCCACCTGGCCCGACACCACGCAGTGATCGATCGGTATCAGCAACGGGGGGAAAAAGCAAGGCCAGGTGGCCTTCAGACCATGCCCCTTGCGCCCGTCGCGCAGTCCGCCCAGGCGAAGCAATTCGCCAAAGGACGGCGACCAGGGCGTTGTGTTGAAATCCCCCAGCGCCGCCACCGGCATACCCCCGCCCGCCGCCTGCCGTGCCACGTAACGCAGTTCTTCGTCCCTGGCGGCCTGCGCCCTGCGGTTCATCGGCGGAAGCGGGTGTGCACCAATTATGCGGAGGAGCTTGCCTTCGAGTTCGAGGTCCGCCACCACAATCGGAAGCCCCGTATCGGCCGCGTAAATGAACCTTATGGATGTCCCCGGCACACGGCTTAGCAGCGCGATCCCGAAGTTGTCATCCCGCGGAACCGCCGCCCCATGGGGATAGCTCTGCTCAAGCGCGCGGAGGCTCTCTTCCCACCCCGGAGTTACCTCCATCAGCAGCAGCACGTCCGCGTCCGCGGCCCGTATTGCGCGCAACGCGCGCTCATGGTGGGGATTGGACGCGTTGAGATTAGCAGATAGAATCCGCAGGCGTGCAGCGGCGGGCAGACCACCACCCGCGCCCCAGAACAGCGGCGCCACCACCACCAGGTTCACAACCGCGAAGCACGCGGCGAGAGCCGCAATGCCGCGCTTGCGCCCAATTGCCCCTGCGACCGCGCAGAGCGCGAAGAAAGCAAGATACTGGACGCGGAAGTGACAGAATAGATCGAAAGGCCAGCCCAGGCGGCCCGCGAAACCGGCCACCGTAGCCGCGCAGCCGATCGCCATAGCCGCCCCGACTAACCCCCAGAGGGACAGCCACCGGCCAGGAGAAGTTACATCCTTCCGGGCGTCTTCTTGCGATTCGTTCACAGCCCTGCCATTCCGTTCAAGCCGTTGCCGCACCCCGGCCGCGGGCGCCTGAACGTCATATTCGTCCGTCAGAGCTCGATCATCTTTCCGGTTTCGAGTGACTCGGCTTCCTTGTTGGCCAGCAGGATGGAGTAAGCGCTTGACTCTGGCATCACCTTGGCGGGCGGTTCGCCCTTCTCGATACAGCGAGTGAAATAGGCTATCTCCTCGGCGAAGCCATCCTTCTTCGGCAGTTCCACCCGCCTGACCTCGTCGGTGAACTCGCGCAGGCCACCGCCCTCAAGCAAGCTGAACATTAGCGCCCCGTTCTCGAACACGGCGGTGAAGCGGCCCTCGAAGCTGAAGCCCTTCGGCATGTTGAAGTTGACGCCGACCCGCACCGCCTTCTGCTCGTCGTAGATGAACTGGGTGTCCACGATGTCCCAGCCGCCGGTGTAGCCCCGGCAGCCGCTCGATGAGAGGGCGCGCGGCCGACCAAGTAGATGGTGGAGAAAGTCCACGTCATGGACGTGCAGGTCAATGATGCCGCCGCCGCTGAGCTTGTGATCCTGGTACCATCCCGCTCCGGACCAGTCCGGCTTCGAGCAGGCGCGCCACATCGAAAGTTGCGTCAGCGGCCCCAGCCGCCCGGAATCCACCGTCTCCTTCAGGTATTCATACTGGGGGAAGAACCGCACGACCTGCGCCGTCATGTACTGGAGGCCGCTCTCCTCGACGGCGCGCAGTATCTTCTGGCAATCCTCGTAGGTCAGCGCCATCGGTTTTTCCGATAACACGTGCTTGCCCGCCTCCAAAGCTTTGACGGCGTATTCGGCGTGCAGGTACGATGGCAGGCAGATGTCCACCATGTCTATGTCGGGGTCTGCGATCAGTTCGTTGGCGCTGCTGTAGAGGCTGTGACGCTCGGGGTCCACAGTGCCCCCGCCCGTGCCGATGTTGATCTCAACTTCGGACTTGCCCGGCCGCAGTTTCTCCTCCACAACGTCCGCAAGGGCCACCAGTTCGGCCCCCTCCACCTTCTCGTAGCAGCCCAGGTGATTGTGGCCCATCCCGCCGAACCCGGCTATGCCCACTTTGAGCATCGTGCGTCCCTCCGAGAGAAGTTTAGTCTTGCTGAAGGATACGTTTGCCTGTATTTTATTAGACATCCGCGCACTTGCAAGTTACTGTCGCCACGCTCCAGCGAGAGGAGCCCCCTTGGATACAGGAACGCGCATTTTCCGGCTGCACCGAAAGGTGATGGACCCCGACCGGAAGGGGGTCGCCCTTGCCATGCTGCGGGGCGTTCTGCGGCCCGTGGCCGGCGCTTACGGCCTGATCGTGTGGATTCGCAACGTCCTCTACCGGGGGGGCCTGCTCAAATCCCACAAGGCGGGCGTGCCCGTCCTGAGCGTGGGCAACATCACCGCCGGCGGAACCGGCAAGACTCCCCTGGTCGCCTGGCTCGCCCGCCTGATGGTGATTCACCGGATGCGGCCCGTCATCCTGTCACGCGGCTACGGTAAGAAGGGCGAGCTGGACGACGAGAACTCCCTCCTGGCCCGCCTCACCGGCGAGATTCCCATCGTGGCGGAGCCGAACCGCGTTCGAGGGGCCAGACGAGCCATCCAGCAGCGCGGGGCCGACGTGCTGGTCCTGGACGATGGCTTCCAGCATCGCCGTATCGCAAGGGATTTGGACATCGTGCTCATTGACGCCCTCCGCCCGTTCGGCGGGGGGCATCTGCTGCCGCGGGGATTGCTGCGGGAGCCCCTCTCGCAGCTTCGTCGGGCGGACGCGCTCCTGCTCACCCGAACGGCGCTGGTGACGCCCGAACGACGCGACGAACTCAAGGAGCGCCTGCGAAAGCTGGCCCCCCGGGCCTGCCTGGCCTGCTGCTGCGCGGCCCCGAGCGGCCTGCGAGCGCTGGGCGGGGCCGGGGCCGCCACGCAGCCCGTAGCCTCCGCGATGGAGGGCCGGTGGGGCGCCTTCTGCGGCATCGGCAACCCGGAGGGCTTCGATCTGACGCTGCGGCAGCTCGGATGCGACGTCGCATTCCTGCATGTCTTCGCCGACCATGCGGATTACAAGCGGCGCCAGATCGAAGCGATCACATCCCGCGCGCGCGATGCCGGATGCCGGGGCGTCATAACCACTGAGAAGGACGCCGTCAAGGTGGAGCGCCTGTTGGAGGCGCCCCCGCCCTGCCCCATCTACGCCCTGCAGATCGACCTGGAAATCACCGAAGGCTCCTGCGAGTTGACCGCCGCCATATTGGCGGCCATCGGCAAGCGAGCGTAGAAATCCTCAAGGACGAGGGGACCCAGATAATGGACGGCGAGACCGACGTGCTCGTGGGCGTGGCCGGGTGGTCATACGAGGACTGGAAAGGCGTGGTGTATCCCCCGGGCGAACGTGACAAGCTCTCCTACATGGCCCGATACGTCAATTGCATCGAGATAAACAGTTCCTTCTACCGTCCCTTCCCGCCCCGCTACGCCGGCAAATGGCTGCGCGACGTCTCCGCTAACGACGCCTTCCGATTCACGGCGAAGCTCTGGCGAGGTTTCACCCATGAGATGGACAAGGAGTATCCCGCCTCAGAGGTCAGGGCGGTAAAGGAGGGGCTGGGCGTCCTTCACGAATCCAAGAGGCTGGTGGGGGTTCTCGCGCAGTTCCCCTTCTACTTTCAGGACAGTTCCGAAAGCAGAGAACGCCTGCGGCGCATCGCCGGGGACTTCGCGCAGTTCCCACTGGCGCTGGAGGTGCGCGACAGTTCCTGGGCCACGCCGGAGGCCCTCGGTTTTGTGGAGGCGCAGGGCTTTAGCCTGGCCTGTCTTGACATGCCCCTTGCAGCGAACTCCTTCCGCGAGAAAACCGCCGTGACGGGCCCCCTGGGCTACCTCAGGCTCCACGGGAGGAACTACGACGCCTGGTTCAGCAAGAACGCCGGGCGCGACGAGCGTTACAACTACCTCTATGAGCCCGACGAGCTGGACTTCACCCTGGAGCGGATCAAGAAGCTGCAGGAGATGACACGCCGGGTGGTCGTAATCTGGAACAATCACTACCGCGGCAAGGCGATGGTCAACGCGCTGGAGACCGTCAGCCACCTGCGAGGGACGCAAGTGGAGACGCCGCCGCTTCTGCTTGACGCCTATCCGCGGCTGAAGCGAATAGCGCGTCGAAAAGGGGACGGACTCTTCGAGCGTTGACGCTGAGGACGCCGTACTCGGCCTCCACCTTCCCCTCCACCAGGTAGGGGCCGTAGCCCGCGATGTTCCGGCCGAAGCGGCTGTTGGGTCCCGGGAAGACGGTCACTTCGAATATCCCTTCCTCGTCCTCCAGGGTGAGGAACTGCATGGGGGCGCCGCCCGTGGTCTGGTTTGTGTGGCGCGCGGATAGCACGCCGCCGACGCGCACGCTGCGGCCCACCCTCTCCGGCAGGCTGGAACTGCCGATAACGTAACGCTCTCGGAGCATCGGCCTCAGCACGCTCATCGGGTGCGCCGTGGGCGAAAGCTCCAGCGCGGACAGCTCATACATCAGCTTCCGCCAGGGGGAGTAATCCTTCAGGGCGGGCGGCTCCAAGCGGGGAAGGCATGGGGGCATGAGCCCGCGCTCGCGCGCCCTACCCTTCAGGAGCGGACAGGCGGTTTTCAACTCCCAGATCAGTTGCGGTCGGCTGCGAGCGGTGAAGTCGAACGCGCCGCCGAGCACCAGGTTTTCAACCTCGCCCTGGCTTATCTTCACCCGACTGAGGAAATCCGTCAGGGATTCAAAGCGCCGCTCCTCTCGGACGCGCAGCATCCTGTCCACTGAGCGCTCGGAGAGGTTCTTGACCTGCCTGAGGCCGATGCGAATGCAGCCGCCTGAAGTGGCGAACTGCGCACCGGACCGATTGGCGCACAGCCCCAGAATGCCTATGCCCATTCGCCTTGCCTCTTCCAGATGCACCCGCTTCGGATACATGCCCCACTGGTGATTCAGAACGGCCGTCATGAACTCCGGCGGATGGTGGGCCTTCAGATAGGCGAGCTGGTGGGCGAGGATGGCGTAGCTGGCGGCGTGAGCCTTGCAGAAGGAATACGCGTTGAACTGAGCCATTCGGGACCACATCCGGGCCGCCACTCGCCAGGGCGCGCCGTTGCGGGTGGCCTTCCCGATGAAATAGCCCGAAAGCCGCTTCAACTCCTGGTCCGATCCGGCTTTGGATATGGCTTTACGCAGCAGGTCGCCCTCCTCGATTGTGATCCCCGCCAGGGCGGAGGCCACCTTCATGGCATGGTCCTCGTACAGCATTATGCCGTAGCTGTCGGCCAGGATTTCCTCCAGGCGCGGGAGTGGATAGGTGGTCGGCTCCAACCCTCTGGCCCGACGCACGAATTTCTCCTTCATCCCGCCGGAGGCGGGCGCGGGCCTGACCAGCGCCAGGGCCTGCATCAGCCCCTCCACGGACGAGACCCGCAGCATCCGGAGCAGGTTCCTCATGGCCGGCGATTCGAGCTGGCAGCAACTGATGGTCCGGGCGTTCTCCAGGAGCCTCCCCGTCTGTTCGTCCTCATCGGGGATGTCTATCTCTCCAGCTCCCTTTTCCTCGACGAGGCGGATTGTCTCGTCCCGGATGGTCAGGCCGTGGTTGCCCAGAAAATCCATCTTCACCAGGCCTATCTGCTCTATGGCGTCCTTTTCATACTGCGTTATGACGATGCCCTTGCCGGCCCGCTCCAGCGGCACATAGTTATCGAGCGGCTTATCCCCGATTACCAGCCCCCCGCAATGCACCCCCAGGTGGCGGGGAAACCCCCTGATTCGTTCGGCCATTTCGCATATCCGTTCGAGCGTATCCCGGCCGCACCTGGCGAAGGAATCGGCGCGCGACTCCGTCACCGCGTCGAGCGTGGTTTGCCCGGAGCTGTGGGGCAGCCTCTTGCTCATCCGGTTGACGGTCTCGTTGGGCAGGCCGAAGGCCTTGGCGACCTCCCTGAAAGCCGACCGCAGCCGAAAGGTGTTGTGCGTGGCGACCATGGCCACCCGTGAGGCGCCGTAAGTCTCGTATATGCGCTCGATAAGGTCGTCGCGCTTGAGCCAGCAGATGTCCACGTCCAGGTCCGGCATGTCTTTCCTGCGCACGTGGAGGAAGCGCTCGAAAGGGATGTCATACTTGATCGGGTCGGCCTGGGTGATGCCCAGCGCGTAGGCCACGATGGAGCTGGCCCCGGAACCACGACCGATGGTGGGGATGTTCAGGTCGGCGGCCAGCTTCGTGATCTCGTGCACAAAGAGGAAGTAATCGGTGAACCCGAGCTTCTCGATTACGCCGAGTTCTTTCTTCAGGCGCCCGCTCGCCTCCCGCGTCACCGGGTGGTAGCGGCGTCTCAGCCCTTCGAAACACAGATTGGAGAGGCGGCTGAAAGGCGGCTGCCCTTCCGGCAACGAGTAGTCGGGGAAGATGGGCTTCCCAAGCGGCAGCTCAAGGTTACAGTCATCCAGGATGAAACGGCTGTTCTCCAGCGCCTCCCGATGGTCCTGGAATATGCGCTCCGGCGCCCCCGGAGGCGGCAGGTAGCTGTCGGGATGCGCCAGTCCGGGGCGCGCGCTGGAGAGCGACGTGTTTCCCTTTATCGCCGCCAGGACGTTGTGCAGGGGATATTCGCCCTTTTCCAGGAAGTAGACGTCGGCTGTGGCGGCCACGCGCAGCCC
>JAGHAF010000006.1 GCA_021161675.1 Planctomycetota bacterium
CCATGACGCCGCCCCCTCCGCCGGTAATCACCGTGATGTCCTGCTCCGCCAGCAGACGGGCGGTCTGGCGCGCTTTCTCGTAGTAGGACTCGGATCTGGCCATTCGGGCGCCGCCGAAGATGGAAACCGCAGGGCCGAGCTTGCTCAATTGCTCGAAGCCCTCCACAAACTCGCTCATTATCCGGAAAACCCGCCACGTGTCGCTCCTGGCGAACTGGTGGTCGGGCTGGATCCGGCCGAGCAGCTCGAAGTCATCCTGCATGCCTCTCTTCGCCCAGAGGTAGCCTTTCTTGGGGCCCTCGTCCTTCTCGTCCTCGTGATTCAGAGTCATTTGCGTCCCCAAACTATAGGTTAGAGTTCGCATGTTCGATTGTAGTGCGGCGGCCCGGCGGGCGCAAGGCCACTGGATGACGAGGTGGCGGGGGAAAAAGTCGCTTCTGTTTGACAACTATGGCGTGTCCGATATAACTATCATCAGAGACTTGCGAGAGCCGGGAAGCTCCCCTCAAACCGAATGAGGAGAATATCATGAACGACGAGGAGTTTGACACGTTCGAAGTCTCAGAACCATCTGTGCTGGAGCCGGAGAAACCGTCTATACCAGAGACGAAAGGAGAGACCGTGGCCGAGAGGAAATATCTCTGTATCACGATCGTAGATCACAACCCGATTATCGATGGCACGGGCGAGCAGTCTTACGTCAACATACGCGTCCCCGTGGCCCTCGCCGAGGCCGGCCTGGCGATGATCCCCAAGGGTAAGCTCGTTGGCATAGAGCCCGAGGTTATCGTCGAGATGATCGAAGAGGGAGCTAACGGCGAACTGATAAACATCAAGGAAGAGAAGAAATCCATCAGCATCCGCATCGAGTAGCCCCCGCCGGGCGCCGTAAGTTCAGCGCGGCCAGGAAGGGACTGCGCCTCAGAACACCACCTGCCGGACCAGGTATTCCAGCGGTTCCAGGTAGGCGCACAGGCTGCTGCGGAACACCATGGCCAGCAGTGCGGCTATGCCCATGAAGGGGATGTACGGCATCACGTGTTCGTCCCAGATCACCAGGAGCGGGATGCCGTAAGCCAGCCCGACGAAAGGCGACAGGAAGAACGTCACCATCGCCACCTTCCACCCGAAGAACGCCCCCAGCATGGCCATGACCTTCACGTCGCCGAACCCCATGGCCTCCCGCCGGAAAACCAGCCTGCCGAACTCGGCGACAAGAATCACCAGCAATCCCCCGCCGACGGCGCCGATCAGGGAGGCTATCAACCCGTCAAGGTGTCTCAAGCCCGTCAGGCTCTGGAAAGTTTGATAGCTGGCGGCGCCCACGTGCAAACCGGGCAGCGCCACGCTGGCAGCCAGGCCGCTCAGGAGGCCGAAAAGCGTGATCTCGTCCGGGATGATGAACCATTCGGCGTCTATAACGCTGCCGGCGATAAGAAGTGACGCCACCAGCGCCATGATGACCAGTTGCCCCGGGCCGGTTCCCACCTGCATGCCCTGGCGGTAGACGAGCAGCGCGAAGACCAGCCCCGTCAGCCCCTCCACCAGCGGATAGCGCCAGGCGATCGGCGCGCCGCAGTCGCGGCACCTGCGCCTCAGCAGCGCAAAGCTGAGAAGGGGTATGTTGTCGTACCAGCGGATGACGCGCTTGCAGTTCGGGCAGACGCTGCGCGCCGGCCGGCCGATTGTCAGCCCGCGTGGCAGCCGCCAGATTACGACGTTCAGGAAACTGCCGACCACGCAGCCCAGCGCGAACGCCCAGACCAACACGAGCAGTTGCAGCAGGGGAGACAGTGCAGGGAGCAACGCAGCCCTCCGGTGAAAGAAGCTTCGCGGGATATCGTTCCCAGAGAGCATACCCGCCGGGCAGCGCCGCAGTCAAGACGAAGGCGGAAGGCCGCCGCATTGCGCGCGCTTCCCTGTCCGTATAGAATGCCTGAACGCCATAGCGAAGCGAGGGTCCTGAGAATGCGGAAACTACGAGATGCCGTCCACGGAGACATCTGCCTCACCGATGAGGAGATGGTGGCGCTCGACACCCCGCAGATGCAGCGGTTGCGGGGCATTCGCCAGCTTGGGGCGACCTACCTCGTCTATCCGAGCGCCCATCACACGCGCTTCGAGCACTGCATGGGCACGTGCTGGATGGCCAAACGGATCGTGGAGCGCATCGAGTCCGCCTCCTCCGCCGGGGAACTGCCGGAAGTCGAGAAAAAGGCCATCTTCCTGGCGGCGCTGGCGCATGACGTGACCCACATTCCCTTCGGGCATACGTTCGAGGACGAGCGCCGCCTGCTGCAGCGGCACGACCTGAGCGCCGGCCGCTACGACCTGCTGCTCGGCGAGGGACGGCTGGCCGAACTGCTGCGCTCGACGGAGGAGGGGCGGCTGGCGCTGCGCGCGCTCTCCCCCAGCGAGGAGCTGGCGCCGGAGCGGCGATACGTGCGGGACGTCGTCAGCTGCTCCATCTGCGCCGACCTGCTGGATTACCTGAAGCGGGACAACTACTTCTGCGGGCTCAGTTACGAGTATGACGAACGCGTGTTCCATTACTTCCGCGTGGCAGACGGCCGCCTCGCGCTGGACTTGCGCCAGGGCGGCCTGCTGCGCCGGGATGCGCTCAGCGAGATAACGAACCTTCTGCGCATCCGCTACGTGCTCAGTGAGAGGGTCTACTACCATCACGCGAAGATGGCCGCTGGCGTGATGATCTCCAAGGCCGTCGAAAGGGCGCTGGACGCCGGGCTGACGGAGCGGGAGCTGTGCTCGCTGACGGACGGTTCGCTGATTTATTCCCTGCGCGACAGATTCTGCGACGACCGCTCGCTCGTTGAGCTGCTGGACGACTTCCAGGAGCGGCGTCTCTTCAAGCGGTGTTACATGATCTCACGGCGGATCGGCGAGGACGAGGCGCAACGGGTGGTCAGGCGCTACCACCTCAACGAGAACGGCGCCCGTGACGAGGCCGAAGGGCGCATCGCCGACGCGCTGGGCGTCCCTGTCCACCATGTGGCCCTCTACTGCGCGCCGCCCGGCATGGCGCTGAAAGAGGCGGACGTGCCCGTCACAATGCCCGGCGGCAAGATGGACAATCTTTCGGCGTTCAACAGCGAAGAGATACGGGTGTTGAAGGACCAGCACAGGGCCCTGTGGCGCCTGTATGTATTTGTGTCGCCACGGGTTAAGGTGGGGCTCGGGGCCGCGGGCCGGGCTGGCGAAGATGTCATCGGATACCCGAATGAACTGCCCGCGCAGCGCAGGTGAAGGAGCCATTTGCGTTGACCACGACTTGAGATGTCGCATAGTGTTGGGGGCGGATCGAAAAAGTTTTTCACCCCACTTTCGCGCTGCAATAGGGCCTGTGGTGGGCATTGGGGCCGCAGGGTGTAGATTTCACCCCAAAAAAGTGCGGCTTTCCTTTGTCGTATCTGCCGCTTTTGCGGTATGATACGACTAACGCCAAAAAAGAGGCCGCACAATGGCTGTTATACCACAAACC
>JAGHAF010000007.1 GCA_021161675.1 Planctomycetota bacterium
CCTTATCCGGGGGGCGAGGCGGCCCTTCGCTTCTGCCCGCCGCCGTGCAGGCGAAGATGGTCTTATCAGACGTGACGATCAGGTCGTGGACTTCGCTTTCGTCGGCGTCGTAGAGCAGCCTGGATTTGCCATTTCTGTCCAGTTGGAAGACGTATCCATCGGGGGCCGTGCCGAAGTAAACCGTTCCTTCGTCATCCACGGCGACGCACATCAGGTGATCTTGCGCTACTTTCAGAAGCTCTTTCGCCACACCGGCGCGGCTCAGCTCGAAGAGCCGCCCGCCAGGTCCCGTGGCGCAGTAGATACGGCGGGCAGCGGGGCACCAGGCCATGTCCCAGACGTAGGAGCAGTCCAGCTTCGCGAATTGAGTGACCTTGCCGGCGCGGTTGATCCTCAGAATAACTCCGTCGGGCGCGATGGCGGCCAGCAGACTCCCGTCCGGCATCGGCAAGACGCTGAGCGCCTGTTTCTTTCCGGCATCGTAGAGCTTGCTCAGCTTGCCGTCTTTCAGGGCGTAGACGCCGCCCGGCGACGCGGCGGCGAGAAAAACATTCCCCTCGGAGTCGGCCTCCACGTCCCAGACGAACTCCGCTTGCAGGCCCTCCACCTTCTTCGTCTCCGGCGCCAGTTGGACTTCCCCGGTGGAGAGCACGCTCACACCTTCC
Organism: Planctomycetota bacterium; assembly: GCA_021161675.1. Lineage (GTDB taxonomy): Bacteria > Planctomycetota > Brocadiia > SM23-32 > SM23-32 > JAGHAF01. The sequence goes on from JAGHAF010000007.1 coordinate 666, forward strand.
AGCTTTCCAGCGGCGAACTGGCTTCCTTGCCGGGTAGTCCAGGTTTTTCCGTGTGCAGTGGAGACCGCACAACAGACCAGCACCGCTGCCAGCATGGCCTTCGTGGTTTTGCTCATGTTTGGCGCCTCATGGTTCATGCGGTTCGGGGGGGATGATCTCTATGGTTACGGTTTGCGATCCGGTGAGCACCCAGGGCGTCTCGACCGACTGCACTTTGTCGGTGATGATCGGCTCCAGCAGACCCGAGCCGCCTGAGCGCAGCACGTGCAGCGCCGAAGGCGGCAGGGAGGGCAGCGGCTGCCCGCCGTAGCGCACCCCCTGCGTGGTAAAGGAGGCGCGCACGATCAGCTCTCGGTTTGACTTCGTGGATTGCAGCGTCTCGATCAATTGGTCCAGGCTCGTCGGCGAGAACAGCCCCGGGTCCAGCCTGGCGGCGACCATGTTGTTGAGCATCGCGTCACAGACCAGCACCTGCGCCTTCGAGCCCGGGCGGGCCGTCTCCGGGACCTGGACCTCGAGCGTCCGGATGACCTCATCCCCCTGCCATTTCTGAAGGCGGACGTAGAGCTTCACCTTCGAGCCCGGCCTGGCCCGCAGGCGCCCGAGCCGAACCGAACGGATATAGGCGGCGTGGAATCCTTTCTTCACGTTCAGCTCGTAATCCACCGACTTGACGTGGACTTTCTCGAAGGGATTCGTCATCAGGGCGCTAAGTGGCATCCCGAGAAGCTCGAACACCGGCGCCGCCGGCGACTCGCTGGTGAAAACGTTGCTCAACTCGATGGGCTCCGGTCGTTCCTTCAACCATATTCGCGCCTTCGCCTCCAGCGTATTGGGCCGCTCACCTTCCCATCGTTGGCTGCTGTACTGCGCCACGATGGTTGTGAACATGGGGAGCATCTGCCAGTAGCCGGCCACCTTGTAATGATACTGCCGGTCAGTGGCGCCGCCTATCCGAACGGAGAAAGGGAACATGGGCGCCTCCTCGCCCAGGCGGCCCACGATGGCGGCCTCGCGGTCCTGGGTGATGCTTCCGATGATCTTGCCCGTGCTCGTTATGCGGAACGAACGACTCAGCGACGGCACCACGACCAGCGCCTTGCCCAGCGCCAGCGGCGCCCGCAGATCGCCCGCGCCGAACATCGAATGCCCGAAAGCCGCAATCCTGTCTCCGTCCACCCAGGTGAGAGTGCCCGTCGCGGCGAGTTCCATGTCGCCCGTTACGAACACAGCCCCGACGGGAATCCCGGGCTTGATTTCCACCGGACCCTGGTCTTCGTCCTGTGGGGCGCCTGCCGGCGCCTGCACCGGCATAAGTCCGCCGCCCTCCATGACGGCGAGCAGCTCGGCGGCGCCGGCTCCGGCGCCCGCGAAACTGAGGGGGATAGGCAGCGGTTCGAGCGTAACGGCGCGGCCCTCACGGCCCGTCCACTGGACCTGTCGCGCCTGGCGCTCTCGCCCCGAAAGGCAGGGGGGCAGAGTCGCCCGCAGGCACGCGGCGCTGAATTGGCGCGGGGAGAGGGGCTGCCCCGCCTTGCGACTCTCGATGAGACGGTCGGCCAGCTCCGCCACGCGCTTTCGCATGGTGCGGGCGGCGCGGGCGCGCTTCTCCGTGTCCTCGCTCGACTTCTCCTCCTCATCTATCTTCTGGACGGTGAGCATCTGCTCCGCCGGTGTTACCCCGGCCAGAGGAATCTTTGTATAGGACCAGCCGTAGGCCAGCGCGCCTATGAGCCGATCCTCCACGTAGATAGGACTGCCGCTCATGCCGGCGATTGTGCCCGCCTCGTCAATAATCGGTCCGCTGAGGCTTATGATGATCATCTCGCTCTTGGGCCACCAGCCCTCGACCACGGCCAGCACTTCAATGGGAAACCTGTGGGGCTCGGAGCCCTTCAGCGCCGTCAGGCCATATCCCTTCATGCCCGACCTGAGTTCGGAAGCGGGCATGATGGGCGGCGGCCCGGCCAGGGCCGCCGCGCCAGCGCCGAAAGCGCTCCACAACACCACAAGCGTCAAAGCTCTTGACAGGAAGGTCTGTTTTCGCACAAGGACTCCAGCAAGAATTGCAGAATCTTCACAAACAATCCATTACTCTAATGCGGCGCCGACCACAATGCAACGAACGACCCCTCTCGAGCCATTTGCGTTGATCACGACTTGAGATGTCGTATAGTGTTGGGGGC
>JAGHAF010000054.1 GCA_021161675.1 Planctomycetota bacterium
ATCGCATACCATCTGTTGAAGTACGAGCAGGACTACAAGGCAAGCCGTCTGAATCGGGCGGCCTGACGCACAAAGACAAACGACTTTAGCGAAGGAAGCGAGACCGGAGAGACAAGGTCATCGAGAGCCGGCGTGGGCGAACGATGGGGACAGCCCGCATCCGTGATGCTCGCCGCCCGTAAGGGCAGGCGCGATAAGGAGAATGGGCGTCCCCGCCAGACAGGACCAGCTTAGTGTGCGGTCCCGCAATGGCGTGGACCAGCGCGAATGGGAGATTGGTCGACTCCACGCACCGAAGCCTCGAAATTTTGTCTTGACACGGCTCACTTCATGGGAGCACATCAATAAAGATGAGGAACAGCCTCCAGGGTTTGTCTATTTTGTGCGCTCCAACTTTTCCTTGATCTTAACGAGAGAATCCTGTGCGACTTCCGAATTTTCGCCGCCCAGAAACCGTTCGACCAGGTCGAGCGTGGGCTGAGGGGGCAAACCAGCCAATATCTCTCGGCCAGCCGTCCGGATTTCTTCTATTTTTCGGTACGTCGCTTTTGTGCTGAAAGTCGCTATTTCCAAAGCTATGATCCGCACGGCCGGGACATCAGGCGAACAGAGAAGGTCCTGGGTGGCTTGACTGATTGTGTTTCTCATCTCCGCGTCCTGCTCGCCTAGCGAATCCAAGAGTCTCTGTTTCGCTGACACCAGCTCCTGCGGAAGCGGATTGCCTTCCACGCTTCTTTTCCCGTAATAGACAGCCCGGTATACACGAAAGGAGGTAGTGGACCGTAACACGTCCTCCATAACGGGAAGGCAATCATGCCATTTGTATTCGACACAGGCTTCTACGACACGATCTGCGTAGACCTCCCTTCTCAGCATGTCCAGGTATGCCTGTTTTGCTTCCTTCCGATATGGGCGGCGAATAAGCGCGTATGCCGCGGCTCTTCGGCTTTTTCTTTTCCCATAGAGTTCGAGCAACGTCTGAGTTGATTTCTTTGTCCGTATTCCTCCCAACGTGTAGATTGCTTTCCAGCGGCTCAAATCGTTTCCCTCGCGGACTACCTGGCTAATATGAGGAATCGCTTCATCGCCATATTCCTCCAGCATCCCCGAGCAGGAATTGGCTGTCATCGTGCCCCTGTCCTTGACGCTCAGGCCCCTGGTTAAAAGGGCAATCGGTTCCACTCCGCCGGACAATTCCAATTTCTTTTTGAGAAACACAAGTGTCCAAATTGGGCCCCTGGCAAGCCACACGGTGTCGTTTCTTCTGTAGCCCAGGTTAGCGGTTTCCACATGGTAAACTTGCTGGCGCTGCGGCCATTCATACCGGCTGGCAGGGATATCAGGGTCCACTTCCGCCCAGGGTAGTGCGATCAGCTCCAGATGGCTGTGCAATTCCTTGAACGATCCGCGGGGTAGCGGCCCTCTACGCGGTCGTTGGTGTGGATCTTTCGGGACTCTCAACGTTCGCCGGAAAAGATAGCGCCATCCCGTGACCCCCCTGAACGTTACGCGTTCCTTCTCGATCTGGTCCCATGCTGCTAATTGCGGAACTTCTGGCCCGGCAGCGGCCACGTTTCTCATCTCGCCCGCTGGAGCGCCTTGTTGTGTAGTTCCTTCGGTTTCCGGCAATTCATGGAGAGCAGCTTTACACGCTTCGACGATCTGCGGGTTATCGAAATCAATGGCCTCCCAGCGCTTTCTCGTCATCTCCAGGACCTCCCTGGCCCGGGGATCCTTGATCAAACGGAGAGCCCACACGGCGGAGTAGACCTCTCCGTAGATATCCCGTCGCCTGCGAGTCAGCTCCGAGCCCGTGTCATTGTTCCACCAGCCCTCCTGCAGGTCCTGCTTCGCCCAGAAGCGGTCGTGCCTCGTGAGTAACTCGACGAGGATGGAAACCGCGTCCCTGTAGCGGATCTTCCCCCATATGCCGATGATGTCTTTGCGGAACTGGCGGCGCTTCGGATCGCGAAACAGGGGCACGAGCCTCTCACCGGCGAGGTCCCCACAGGAGAGAATGCCCTGCCGCGCCTCGGGCTCCAGGCCCCACGACTGCCGCTCGAGATAGAAAGGGAGCAGTTGCTCGAAGCGCTCTGCCGGATCGGTGATTCTAAGGATGCGCTGCACTTCCAGATGCTCCAGGTAGCGCTGCGCCCTTTCGGTGATTTCGGGATGCGTTTTCATCTGCTCTCGCACAGCCGCCTCAGAATCATCAGAAAGGTAGGCGAGGAAGTAATCCTTCAGCTTCAGAGGCCGAAGATCCTCCGGGTCAACGATGCCGAACTTGCCTGTCCCCGGCTCGCGCCCGTAGATGCCGCCTCGTCTGCGCAGGAACCACAGGTTGTCCTCGCTGGCGTTCTTGACGCGAAGCGCACCGTCACCCCACGGCTTGCCGCCCGTGCTGATGATCGTGATGATGTCCTCCGGATGGCCCTCTCGCCCGCCGCGGAAGTCTATCCTGGAACCCTTCCCGTCCCTATGGCCGCTCACGACCGGAGTGAGGCCGTAGTGGATAATGATGGGGAGTTCTTTTTCGCTGCATTTCCCCTTCAACACCTCCGTAATGACGAGCGTGGCGTGGTGTTCATGGCTCGCACCCTCGCCGGGTTTCTTCTCGTGAGGTACATACTTGATCGTTTCCGGCTTCAGGTGAGCCACGACTATGAGCTCTGAGCGGCGAACGACGGTGGCATCTTCGAATAAGGGCCTCAACCAGGCGTGCGCAAGAGGCGAAGGGAGAAACACGAGACAAGACACGACCACCAGTATGAGAGAGCGTTTCACTGTAGCTCCCTCCTGTTTTGGCGCCAACAGAGGTCTGGAGACTACCATCCAATCCGTTGTAGATCGGAAATGCAGGAAGCTGTCAAGCCAGTTGTCGCCGCCGCGCATCTCGTTGTTTTGCGACGTGCGAGCCGCCTTCCGTCCCGTAACAATGGCCGCTGACTGCTCAAGCAACTCAAATGCCGGGCTGCGATGGAGTGTCCGCGCTCAGAACTCCTTCCAGCCGCCGTCAATCCACATCATGCCCGCCAGGTCGGCGTCCTGCTTGTCGGGATGTCGGCGGCTGCTGGTGAAGACATTGGTGTCGGCATAGGCGTGGTAAGGCCCCTCGGAGCCGTTTACCAGCACCTGGGGATTGAGGACCGCGGGGCGTCCATACTCCTTGCTGTTCGGTCTGCCCCACCAGCGCAGTGGGAGCCATTCCACGCGCCCGTCCACGAAGAGGAAATTGCCGCCGCCGGGATGGTTGTTCTCGCCCATCCAGTAGAGCCTCCCGTCGGGGTCTTCCCAGACGCCGTGCAGGCACTCGTCCCCGTAGACGACCCTCCCGGGATGGGCTCGGGAGCCGATGCTGACTCCGCCCGGCCAGCCGCCGTCGTAAAAGTAACTGGGGGGAGAAGGCGGCCTTTTGCCCTCCGGGCTGATGCTCTTGGGAGCGACGTCGAAGTTTCGACAGTTCAGAAAATCGGTCCCCCCCTTGTTGAACTCCACCAGGTCCGCGGTGACGGGGCATTCAAACAAGTAAGCCTTCGGGGCATACTGGGGATAAAGGTCCGCAAGGGAGGCGGTAGGGTCGGGCCATTCGGGGTGCTCCGGGTGCACGCTGCGCCGCGCCCAGGGCCAGCGATCACGGGAGGAGGAGCGGTACATGGTCATTGCTATGCCAATCTGGTGCGTCCGCCCGAGGCATTTGAGCCGCATCGCCTGCTTGCCGCCCCTTTCAAGAGCAGGCAGGAGGATCGAGGCCAGAATAGCGATCAGAGCGATAACCACGATCAGCTCGACCAGAGTGACTGCCCTTCGCATTTTCCCTACACCCCGGGATGAATTCCGGATACATGGTACCATGCGGAGCGGCTCTGTCAAGGTGTCGTCTCGCCCGCGCAGAACATAGCCCCGTGATCGAGGGGGCCGCGCCCTCGCCCCAGAGGCAGGGATGCGCGCAGCGCCGCCTGCAGGGCGTCCCGGGCCCATTCGACGGCCTCCGGCACGGATTTGCCCATTGCAAGGCCCGTGGCGATCGCGGCCGAATACGTGCAACCCGTCCCATGAGTATTCTCCGTCTCGATTCGCGGGCGGCTTATCTCGTAGAAGTCCGCGCCGTCGAAGAGCAGGTCAGTCGGCGCGCCCGGCAGGTGCCCGCCCTTGACGAGCACCCACTGCGGCCCGAACTGGCGTATGCGCCTGGCGGCCTCCCGCATTCCTGGCAGGTCAGTGACCGCGCGCCCGCTCAACTCGGCCGCTTCTGAGAGGTTGGGCGTGACCAGCGTGGCGGCGGGCAGCAGACGCTCTTGCAGCGTGCGGCGCGCCCCCGGCTCGATGAGCGGGTCCCCGCTCTGGGCGGCCATCACCGGATCCACCACAAGCGGTCGGATACGATGGCGTCGGACGCGCTGCGCCACCACTTCGATAATTGCGCCGCTTGCCAGCATACCTGTCTTGGCCGCGTCAACTCCGAGGTCCTCGACGACCGCGTCAATCTGCGCCGCAACGAACTCGGGCGTCACCTCGAAGACGCCCCGCACGCCGACGGTATTCTGAGCGGTCAGGGCGGTGACGGCGGACATCCCGAACCCGCCGAGCGCGGTGATAGTCTTCAGGTCGGCCTGGATGCCGGCCCCTCCGCCGCTGTCACTGCCAGCGATTGTCAATACGCGTGGTTTCACAAGGAACCTGCCTGATAGTCTAACAGCCTGCTGTACTTGAAATACGCCGGGCGCAGGATTACGATAGCGAATCGAAGCCGAGTCTACAAGCAAAGAGCTGCCGTCGGGGTGCGGGTTGCGTTTGATTCGCCTCACTCATGGGCGTTTCTGCCCTTTGCGCGCATTCTCCCCCTAACTACATTCAGCCCCCGGGACGGCGAAGCGCAATGGAGAACTTCGATGGCCCTTCTGGTTCAGAAATTCGGAGGCAGTTCCCTCGCTACCGCTGAGAAGGTGATGCGGGCGGCGAAACGAGCCGTGGCGCAGTTCGAGGACGGCCGGCAGGTGGTCGTGGTGGTCAGCGCGCAGGGAGACTACACCGACCACCTGATCGAGATGGCAAGGGCGATACACGCCTCCCCCGACCCGAGGGAGCTGGACGCGCTTATAGCAGTTGGGGAGCAGGTGTCGAGCGCCCTGATGGCGCTGGCCATTCACAAACTCGGCTACGGAGCAATCAGCCTGACCGGCGCCCAGGCGGGCATCCGCACCGACGAGGTCAGCACTAAGGCCCGCATCCGGACCATTGACACCGCCCGGGTGCGCAGCGAGCTGGCCGAGGGTCGAATCGTAATCGTGGCCGGCTTTCAGGGCGTAGATCGGGAGGACAACATAACCACGCTCGGCCGGGGCGGCTCGGACACCACCGCCGTGGCGCTGGCCGCCGCGCTGGGCGCCGAGCGGTGCGACATCTTCACTGACGTGGAAGGCATATACACGGCCGATCCCCGGATAGTGCCGGAGGCGCGATGGACGCCCAGCATTGACTATGACGAGCTGCTGGAGATGGCCAGCCTGGGCGCACAGGTCATCCACTACCGGGCCGTGGAACTGGCGAAACGTTACGACGTGGTCTTCAGGGTCCGGCCGAGCTACAATGAATCGGAGGGTACTCTGGTGTGCAACCTTAGCGACCAGATGGAACAGGTGGACGTGCGCGGAGCGGCGCTCGACGCAGGTGAGGCGAAAGTCACAATCCGGGGCGTGCCGGATCAGCCGGGGGTGGCGGCCAGGATATTCAGCCGCATCGCCCGCGATGGAATCAACGTTGACATGATCGTGCAGAACGTCAGCGAACAGGGCCTGGCCGACGTCAGCTTCACCGTGATGGAGTCAGAGCTGACGCGGGCAATGGATATCGCAGAATCGCTCTCGGATAAACTCAGCGCCGCCGGCGCCGAAAGCGACAGTGACATCGCAAAACTGAGCATCGTCGGCATCGGCATGCGCAGTCACGCCGCAGTGGCCGACAAGATGTTCCGCGCCCTGGCCGAAGAGGGGATCAACATCCTGATGATCAGCACCTCTGAGATTAAGCTTTCCTGCGTCATAAGACGCGCAGCGGGCGAGAAAGCCCTGCGCGCCGTCCACCGGGCCTTTGAACTGGACAGAGAGAGCCAGCCGGAAGAATGAAAAAAACAGAAAAGCAAATAGAGATCTACGACACCACCCTGCGCGACGGCTGCCAGGCGGAAGGGATCGCCCTCACGCTGGAGGACAAACTGGAGATAGCGGCGCGGCTGGACGAGTTGGGCGTGCGCTACATCGAGGGCGGCTATCCACTGTCCAATCCCAAGGACGCGGAGTTCTTCTGCAGGGCCCCCGAGCTGGGCTTGAAGAAGGCCAAGGTAGCGGCCTTCGGCAGCACGCGCCGCGCCGACCAGAAAGCCTCCGAAGATAAAGGCGTCAAGGCCCTGTTGGACGCGCAGACGCCGGTGGTCACCATCGTCGCCAAGGCATGGGACTATCACGTCCGGCAGGTCATCCGCACCAGCCTGGATGAGAACCTGCGGATGGTCGAAGATACTGTCCGCTTCCTGAAAGAGGCCGGCCGGGAGGTAATCTTCGACGCGGAGCACTTCTTCGACGGATATTTCAGCGATCCGGACTATGCGATGAACGTGCTGAGGACCGCTGCAGGCAGCGGGGCTGACTGCATCGTGCTCTGCGACACAAACGGGGGGACCCTCACGGACCAGATCGGACGGCTCACGGCGCTGGCCGTCTCGGAGCTGGACTGCTGCGTGGGCATCCACTGCCACAACGACAGCGGGCTGGCCGTGGCCGGTTCTATCGCCTCCGTCCAGAGCGGCGCCGGCCACGTGCAGGGCACCCTCAACGGGTTGGGCGAGCGGGCGGGCAATGCCGACCTGTGCACCATAATCCCGATCATCAACTTGAAGACCGAGTATCGTTGCGTCAGCGACGTGGAGCTGAAAAGGCTGACCGAGGTCTCCCGCCTGGCCTACGAAGCGATGAACCTGATGTATGACCGCCATCAACCGTTCGTGGGCGCCAGCGCCTTCGCCCATAAGGGGGGGCTCCACGTGGACGCCATGCGAAAAGCGCAAGGGGCTTATGAACATATTGATCCCGCCCTGGTCGGCAACAAGCGCCGCTTCCTGCTCAGCGAACTCTCCGGCCACGCAACCATGCTGCAGAAAATCGCAAACTACCACGTCAGCGATGATCGCGAAACCGTCTCCAAACTCCTCCAGGAACTTCAGAACCGCGAGAACGAAGGTTACCAGTACGAAGCCGCCGAGGCGTCCTTCGAGCTGCTGGCCCTGAAGGAGACCGGGGCCTTCCATCCGCATTTCGAGGTGAAGTATTACCACGTCAACTGCATCCGCAGCGCCGATGGCAAGCTGATAAACGATGCAACCGTCAAGATCAAAGTGAACGGCGAATTGATGCACACAGCCAGCGAGGGCGATGGCCCCGTCAACGCGCTGGACGGCGCGCTTCGCAAGGCGCTCCATCCACACTACCCGCAACTGGACAAGGTTCACCTGGCGGACTACAGGGTGCGCGTCATCAACCCGAAGGCCGCCACAGCGGCCCGCGTGCGTGTTGTGATGACCAGCACCGACGGCAAGGACTTCTGGGGGACGGTCGGCGTCAGCGAGAATATCATCCACGCCAGTTGGGAAGCGCTCATCGACAGCATTGAACACAGGTTGCACATGTCAGCCTGATCCGCCTTCAGGCATCAAAGAAGGTTTTTCTACCATGCCCGAGCAACTATCAACGCGCTACGACCCCTCGCAGATAGAAGATCGCATCTACGCTTTCTGGGAAGAGGGAAAGTTCTTCCACCCCGAACCGGACGAGGCGGGCCGGAGCTATACCATCGTCATCCCCCCTCCGAACGTGACGGCGCAACTGCACATGGGCCACGCCCTCAACAACACCCTGCAGGACATCTACATCCGCTTCCGCCGAATGCAGGGATACAATACCCTCTGGCTTCCCGGCACGGACCACGCGGGCATCGCCACGCAGAACGCGGTGGAACGCCAACTGGCCAAAGAAGGACTGCGCCGGGAGGAGCTGGGGCGCACGGAGTTCGTCCGGCGCGTCTGGGAATGGAAGAAGGCTTACGGGAATCGCATCATCCAACAGCTCAAGAAGCTGGGCTGCTCGTGCGATTGGGATCGGCAGCGCTTCACCATGGACGAGGGGCTCAGCCGGGCCGTGATCGAGACCTTCGTGCGGCTCTACGAAAAGGGCCTTATCTACCGGGATAAATACATCGTCAACTGGTGCCCACGCTGCCGCACCGCCCTGTCCGACATCGAGGTCGAACACGAGGAGCACGAAAGCCACCTCTGGTATATCCGCTATCCGCTCAAGCGCGGGCCCGAAGACCACCTCACGGTGGCCACAACCAGGCCGGAGACAATGCTGGGCGACAGCGCCGTAGCCGTCCATCCCGACGACGAGCGCTACCAGCACCTTATCGGAGAGACCTGCATCCTCCCCATCGTCGGCCGCGAGATACCGATTATTGCCGATCCCTGGGTTGACCCCTCATTCGGCGCCGGCGCGGTGAAGGTCACCCCCGCTCACGACCCCAACGACTGGCAGCTTTCCCGGCGTCACAACCTGGACGTCATCACCGTGATAGGCGAGGACGGCGCCATGACCCACCAGGCCGGCGCGGCCTACGAGGGGATGGATCGCTTCGAGTGCCGCGAAGCACTGGTGGAAGACCTACGCCAGAGAGGGCAACTTGAGAAAGTCGTGCCCTACGAGCACTCCGTCGGTCACTGCTACCGCTGCCACGTGGTCGTGGAGCCCTATCTTTCCGACCAGTGGTACGTGAAAATGAAACCACTTGCCCAGAAAGCCATCCAGTCGGCAAGAGACGGGCGGGTGCGCTTCCACCCCGACCGCTGGCTCAAGTTCTACCTGAGCTGGCTGGAAGAGGTCAGGGACTGGTGCATCAGCCGCCAGATATGGTGGGGACACCGGCTCCCCGTCTACTACTGCGAAGACTGCCATGAACCCGTCGTGGCCGCCCGCCCGCCGCAAGAGTGCCCGCACTGCGGGGGAAAGAAACTGCGCCAGGACGACGACGTCCTCGACACGTGGTTCTCCAGCGCTCTCTGGCCCTTCAGCACGCTCGGCTGGCCCGCCCGGACCGAGGACCTGGAACGCTACTACCCCACCGACGCCCTGGTCACCGGCCGGGACATCATCTACTTCTGGGTTGCCCGGATGGTCATGATGGGCATGGAGTTCATGGGCGATGTTCCGTTCAAGCACGTCTACATCCACGGCAACATCCTGGACGAGACCGGCCGCAAGATGTCCAAGTCGCTGGGCAACGGGATAGACCCCCTCGAAGTGATCGAACAGTACGGGGCCGACGCCACCCGGTTCTGCTTGATTATGCTCTCTCCCGAAGGACAGGACCTGAAGCTCAGCCGCTCCAAGTTCGAGATGGGCCGGCACTTCGCCAATAAACTGTGGAATGCGACCCGGTTCGCGCTATTGAACCTGGAGCGTAGCGCGCCGCAGTCCGAGGCCGAACTTCCTTTCGAAGACCGATGGATACTGAGCCGCCTCCAGCGCGCCATCCGGTCGGCCACCGAAGAGATGGAGAATTTCCAGGACCACAGGGCGGCGGCGCTGCTATACGACTTCTTCTGGCACGACCTGTGTGACTGGCACCTGGAGATCATCAAACCACGCTTGCCCCAGAGCGCCACCGCCCGCCACGCCCAGGAAACCCTGGCCTCCGTCTTCGACGCCGCGCTGCGCCTGCTGCACCCGTACATGCCTTACATCACCGAGGAGCTCTGGCAGCACCTGAAGGCTGCCGCCGGGGAAGTCTCACTCAATGCCGCTGCGGCAATGGACGCCGAGGCGCTCGTCGTGGCCCCCTGGCCCGCCGGCGATCCCGCACGGCGCAATGAAGGGATAGAGCAGCAGATGGAACTGCTCCAGCAGATCGTTCGCGCGGTCCGGAACCTGCGCAAAGAGAAAGACCTGCCCGAGCGCAAACCGGTCTCCATCACCCTCGTCTGCCCCGACGAAGCGACCAACGCCGTCATCGGCGCGCACGAGGACTTCCTGCGCCAGATGGCCATCCTGGAAGATATTGAGCACGGCGTCCGCGCCGCCAAGCCCCCGCGATGCGCCACTACGGTGGTGGGCACGATCGAGATTTTCATGCCTCTCGAAGGGCTCCTCGACATCGAGGATGAACGCCGACGCCTCCGAAAGCGCAGAAAAGGCCTGGAGGAACAAATCAGATCGGTTGACAAGATACTGCACAACCCGGATTTCCTGGCCAGGGCCCCCGAAGACGTGGTGCAGCAGAAGATGGATCGTGGCCAGGCGCTGCGAGCACAGCTCAAGGTCATCATCCAGAACCTGGCCGACCTGGAATAGCAGAATTATGAATTATGAAAGCTCCCGCCCGCAATCTTGCCGTTGCCGTTTGCCGTTCAGTTCATTATTCATCTGAACTCCCCTGTCAGCACCACGCCCGCCCAGTAAGTCGGGTGGCGGTGGCGTCCGTCGTTCATCACCTTTAGCTGCGCGTAGCGCAGGCTCTCGGCGGCGCCGTGCTCGGCGTAATGGCGATAGAAATGCTTGGACACCAGCGCCGTTGACACGTCGTCCACCCGCCAGAGCGTGCTCAAGATCGTGCGCGCCCCGGCATAGGCGAACGCCCGGCTCAAGCTCACCACCTCGTCGCCCGATTCCAGCCGCCCCACCCCCGATTGACACGCGCTTAAGGCGAGCAATTGCGCGTGGATGTCCAGCCCCGGCACCTCGTAAAGGTGCAGAAGTCCGTCCTGCTTCCCGGGCGTCAGCACCAGGCTGCTGAACAGGGGATTGGCGGAATCCAGCCAGGCATGCGCGCCGATGTGCACAATGTCGAATTGGCCGATCTCCTCGCGCAGCCGGTCCTCGGTGGCGGCGGCGCCGGTCAGCGTGGTGACTTTGTCATAATCCCGTTTGATGCTTTCCACTTCCCTCTCGGTGAAGGGCAGACGGTAGGCCGCGTTGGCCACGTCCGGGTTGCCCAGGGCAAGGACGGCCAGCTGCCTCCGCTGAGCGGGGCGCCGCGGCGGCGCGCCCTGGAGCGTGCGCGCAAGCACGCTCGCGCTCGGGCTGTAGAAGATGGGCATCTGCTCCACGAGGAACGACTCCCCGTCGTACAGCGATGCGAATGACAGGTAGTGAAGGCCGCGATGCGGGACGATACCCACCACGTCGGCGCCCTCCAGGAAACCGGCTACGGGCTCTATGAGCGCTTTGTGCAGCTCGCGAGAGGCGCGGAGCGTCTCGTCCAGTTGCTCCCGGTTCTGCACCATCAAACGATATTGCCTTATCTTGCGGGTCAGATCCTCCCGCTCTGCGGGAACCCGCCGCGTCTCCATCACCCCGTCACGCCACGTCCAGATGACCAGCTCATCATTCAGCATGTAATAGACGAGAAGGCAGACACCGTGCGGCAGGAACTTCTTCACGTCCTCTGCGCTCACCGCTTCCACGCCCACAAAGCCAGAAAGCGAGGGATGCCGCACGCTTATGTCGAGCAGGACGTCGGAGTAATCCTGCTGGAGGCCATCGAGTTGTCTCGCCAGTTCAGCGCGCTTCTTCTCGTCCTTTTCCCTCGGCAGGGCCTGGCGCATCGCCCCGATGCGGCGGGCCAGTTGCTGTTGCCGGTCGTAGAGGCGCTGTTCCTCCTCGGTTTTCAGCTCCAGCCTGCGTCCGCCCAGAACGTCCATGAATTTGCGGGCGCGGCTTTTCTCCGCGTAGTGGAAGGCATCCTCCGGCCGGTCCAGCTCCAACAGCGTCGCGACGGCATCCTCATACAGGTCCATTTTGTTGGAGAGGAAGCCGCTGCGCAATTCCTCGATCTTGAGGCCGCCCCGCAGACGCTCGACAACTTCAATACCCTCTCGGAACCGCTCCCACGCGCCCTGATCGTCTCCCGCCAGCCTGCTGAGCCGTCCCAGTCCCCGCAGCGCCCGCCACTCCACCTCGGGCAGGTAGATATCCCGCGACTGTCGCAGCGCCCCCTGGAATAGCTTCTCCGCCTCATCGCCCCGCCCCTGGTCCAACTCGACTTCGGCCAGCGCCAGAAGCGACTTCGCCAGATTCACCTTGTCGTCAATGCCGCCGCTCAGCTCGATCGCCTGCTCCAGATGAGAGGACGCCTCGGCGTATTGCCCCATGCGGCCCAGCGTCATCCCCACGTTGCGCTGGTCGTAGCCCTGGCCCCAGCGCGATCCGAGCCGCCGGTCGGTCTCGAGCGCTTCGTGGAAAGACGCCAGAGCTTTTTCGTAGTCTCCCTGGCGCCGGTAGACGATCCCCCGGTTGTTGAACACGCTGGCCACCTCCAGCGGCATCTCGGCCCGCCGCGCCGCCTTCAACGCTGTCCCCAGCGCCTGGAGGGCCCGTTCGTAGTTATTGAGCTGCCAGTAGATAAGGCCGAGCAACTGGTAGTTCACGTTCAACTGGAAATCGTCCTCGGCCTTGCGGGCTATCTCATTGGACTTCGTCACCAGTTCCAGCGCCTGCTGGTACTCGCCGCGCATCCAGTGGGTGTTGCCCAATTCCGTCAGCGCGCGCGCCCGGACGGCCACCAGGTCGTGTTTTTCCGCGACCGCGCCGGCGGCGCTGAAAAGCTCCATGGCCCGTTCGAAGTCACCCAGGCGGCGCTCGCAGAGCCCCAGGTCCAGCGTTGCGCCGGCTGCGCCTTCGGTGTCCCCAGCCTTGGCGAACAGTTCGGTGGCGCGCTGGAAATGCTCGCGCGCCGCGGGGGCGTCGCTCAGGCGCCGAAGGCACACGGCCCCCATCCGGCGGCGCTGCCGGGCGGCCTGCGCGTACTGGTCCAGGGCCAGGTATGCATCCAGCGCCCGCTGGAACTCGGCAAGCGCCTCTTCATACTTGCCGGCCCGGTCCAGGCTCTTGCCCAATTCGCCCATCAGGTGCGCGGCATCGGCCGCGCCTCCTTCCTTCTGCGCCAGCGCGAGCGCCTGCTGATAAGCGTCGGCGGCCTCATCGAACTTGCCCGCCTGGGTCAACAGCGCCCCCAGGGACTGGCGCTCACTGGCCATCTGGCCGGCCGACTCCACGCCGGACGCTTCCAGGCGCCGGATGCGCAGGCGCTGGTGGCGGGCGGCCTGGCCATAGGCCCTGAGCCCACGCCAGCAATCCCGCAGAAAGAGCTGTATGTTCGCCAGTCCGGCGTTGTCCACGTGGAGGGCCAGGGCCATGTGCCACAGGTCCAGGTACCTGGCCGCCGCCTCTTCATAGTGGCCTTGGGCCCCGGCCAGGCGAGCCGCGCGCAGCGTGTCCTGGAAATCCAGCTTGCTGAACTCTGCGTATTGCCTCTCAGTCATGCCTCCGGAGCCGTAGAGGCGCACCTTGCCCCTGTCTTCGGGCGGCAATTGCGCCAGGGCGCCGCTGAACGCCTGCGCGACCGGTCCTTTCTTCAAACCCCGCAGAAAGGACTCCCAGAATGCGCTCTCACCAGCGCTCTCCACGCCGTAGACCATCGAGGGCACGCGGGCGGCTATCAGCGCCCTGGTCAGCGCGCGCAGACTCATGAAAGAGCCCTGCTCGAAGGCGTTCGCCGGCATCGAGGCCAGCGCGATTGCGCTCGCCCGCATCTTCCAGGCGGAGGTCTCCTCCAGTGACATCCCGTCCACCCGCCCCAGCCCGCCCGGAAAACCAATGTAGCTCTCAGCCGGCGAGGCGGGAAGCAGGCTGACCGGATTGGCAAGCCAGAGGAAGTCCCTGAACGCCGCAGCCTTCGCCAGCTCCAACTTATCCCCCTTTCGGAGGTCAAATACGTCCGCCGCGTCGTCCTGCGCAAACTGCGAAGACAGCTTTTCGCCCCGCCCCGGCCCGCCGGCGCAAATCAGAACCGACTCTTTTCCATAATGCCTCTGTCGAAGCGCCCATTGCAGGTCCGAAGCGCCCCCGACGAACACCAGGTTGAATCGCTCTGCCAGACGCGCGTCGCCGAAAGGAACGTCCCCCCAGCGCACCGCGTGAAGCTCCGGCGGCGGGCACAGGTAGAGCCGTTTCACCTTATCACCGATATCCGCCGCGAAAGGCCGGATGAGCGCCTCAGCTATGGCGCGTCCGCTCCGGGCCTCGCTCTGCCGCGGCAGGCGGCGGCACGCGAATTGTTCGGGCCCCAGAAGGAAACCTGCATATGCGCCCTCCCCCGCCGGCGCGAGAATCAGCAGGGCGGCGTCCTGGGCAAATCCCTCCTGCAGTTCGAGCGCGTCCGCCGGATCGGCCGCAAGCAGCCCTCCCAGCGCCGAGGCCGACCTGGCGGAATCCGCCGCCGCCCTGAGCCGCCCCCCCGCCTCGGAGGTGAGCAACCCGTCAATTTCTTCCAACTCGTCCAGGGGCAAGCGGCAGCGCTCGGCCCGTTCGCGGACGATGTGCCGGCGCACGCTGCGCAGCTCCTCTTGTGCCCGCGCAAGTTCAGGCGATGGGAAGTCCAACCCTCCCGGCGGGACGGCCCGCGAAAGCCGCACCGCCTCCCACTGGAACGCCAGCTCGAGCGCCCGCTCCGGCGCCGCATCCAGATTCGAAGCGATCAGCCGTCCGAACAGTTCGTCAATGCGACCGGGCTCCTCGAGCGAATGATCTAATGCGCTCAGCGACGGCAACTGAACCAGCAGCTCCGCCGCGTGGCCGAGGATGTCAGGTTCGTGTTCATTGTCCAGCTCAGAACGCGTGAGCGCGACCTGCCACTGGAGCCCCGTAAGCCAGTATGCGGCGGCGCGCTTCGAGGCCGACTCCAGCAACCGGAGGGCCGCATCGCGCTCACCAAGCCGCGCGCGCAGAACTGCCCGGTTGTGAAGGGAGACCACTTCCCAGGCCCTCAGGGCGGCGGTCTTCGGCGCCATCTTGGCGAGTCGCGCTTCCAGGCGTTTATACTGCTCGTCAAGGCGCCGCAGCGTCTCGTCATCGGGCGCCGCCCCGCGGCCCTCCAGCGGCAGCAGGACCATCTGGGGACCCAGTTCGGCCCGCTCGCCCAGCACCTGCCGCTCCAGGCGCGTCATCTCTTCGCTCCGAATGGTGGCTTTGACGCGCACCAGCGGGCCACACCCCCCCGCCAGGAGCACGACGATCAAAGCAACAGGAATCATGAACGACGCCTTTCCCTCACCGTTGCTCTTACCGTTGAATTTCATACTCTATCCTTCATCCTTTATCCTTGGCGCCTCCGGCGCCTTCGTCCTTTGCCGGCGTCATTTCCAGCAAAGCCGTAAGGTTGGCCTTCAGGGCCGCCTCTTCCTCTACGAGCGGTTCCTCTTCGCTCTTCCTTACCTGTTCGATCAGTGTCCGGTGCATCCGGAGCGCCTCCCGAAGCATAGCTGCGCTCACCCCCTCGGCGCCGTCACGCTGCGCGGCCTGGATCAGCGCCCGCCCCAGCGATATGGCGTCGGTAGCTTCGCCCTGGAGGTTGCCGGCGCGGCGCTCCAGTTCGACGGCGCGCCCGTAGGCCTGCGTCGAGTCCACCAGCCGCCCCCGGCGGGCCTGGTAGTCGCCGATCTGGCTCCACGTCACCGCCTGTTCGGTGATCAGGCCCGTCTGGTCGGTCTTGGCCGGTAGCTTCGGATACCGCGCAAGCTTCTCTTTCATGTAGTGGACGGCCTGCCCGTAGTCGCCGGCGGCTGCGTATATCCGCGCCAGGTATGTGTAGAGAAGTCTCCTCTCGGCCGAGGCGTCGAACACGCCGACCCGGCCGCTCTCGCTCAGGGACACCTGGACCTCCACGGTGACCAGGCCCCCGCCGCCCTTCTTCTCCCATTGGACGGCGCCGATGCGATCCAGCCGTTCCACGGCCTCCCGGAGCAGCTCACGGGCCTCGTCCAGCGAGGCGCGCTCGGCCCGGTCCTGCTCATATGCAAGGTACAGATTAACCGCGAGGTTGCGATAACCCCGCAGCAGGTTCCGCCGGTACGCAGGCGCCGCGCCCTCCTTAATCAGCCTGACAAGCTTATCGGTGTAGTCCCGGTATCGGTCTACAGCATCGAGATAAGCGCCGTCCATCTGATAGGTAAAGGCGAGCCGGTCCAATATCTGCGCCTTCCAGCGCAGTCGCTCAGTGTCGTCCTCGATTCCCTTGGCCGCCGTCAGGGCTCTTTCCAGCAACTCGGCCGCGTATCCGTATCGGCCGGCCGCGAGCGCGCTGCGGCTGATATTGCGCAGTGCGACGCGCCCCCTTGCGCCCGTCAGTTCAAAGCCCGCTGCCAGGGCTCGCTGGTAGTAATCAAACGCGCCCTCCGGCCGATCAACCAGGAGGTATCCCTCGCCAACGTTGAACAGCGCGTTGGCGTAGTTGGCCGCGTCTTTGCCCGCCTCGCTCAGGCTCAGCGCACTCAGATACGCGTCCAGGGCGTTCACTTTGTAGTCATTGCGTCCGGTGGCCCGGGCCAGCCTGTTCAACAGGAAACCCCTTAGCTGGTGATAGTAGGCCACCTCCGGTTCGGACCGGAGGGCCTGCTCCACCAGGCGCAGGGCCTCTCGATCAATCTTTATTCGCCGGGCGCGAGGCCCGCCCGGTCCGGCCCAGTCGGAAGGGCCAAAGTAACTGTAGGCCAGCGCCAGCTTGTACTGTGTGAGCGTAACCTGAGGGTCCATGTGGAGCCGTTCGCGACATTCCCTGATCACCTCCTCCACGCGCCCCAGGCGAGCGTAGCACTCCACTATGCCGCGCTGCGCGGCGACCCGGCGTCCCACCTCTGCAAGCGAGCGATACGTGTTGAGCGCGACCCCGGGGTCGCCAAGTTGAATCTCACGCTCTCCCTTCAGCAGCAGCGCCCGGGCAAGGGCGCTGCGCACCTTCTCCTTCAAGGCGTCGGGCACGTCTTGGGCGCCTCCCAGCGCCTCGACGG
>JAGHAF010000075.1 GCA_021161675.1 Planctomycetota bacterium
CGGCCTCGAGGCCGCAGCCCCGCTGATGGCCCGCGCCGAGAGCTGGTTGGCCGCGCAGGGGATGGAAACGGCGCAGGGACCGTTCAACTTTTCCACTAACGAGGAATGCGGCCTCCTGGTGGACGGCTTCGATACTCCGCCGACGATCATGATGACCCACACACGCCCCGACTACCCGGAGCTGCTCGAAAAACTCGGCTACCGCAAAGCTAAAGACCTGCTGGCTTACAAACTCAAACTCCCCGACATCACATTTGACTTCCCGTTCCTGACGCGCTTCAGCGAGCGGGCCCGCGGCCGCATAGACGTGAACATCCGCGCCATGGACAGCCGCAGCTTCGTCGAAGACGTGCGCCGCGTCTTTAGAATCTACAACCGGGCCTGGTCGCAGAACTGGGGGTTCGTGCCAATGACCGAGGCGGAGTTCGAATACACCGCCCGGGCTCTAAAGCCCGTCGTCGACTTCGATATGGCGCTGATCGCAGAGATACGCGCCGAACCGGTGGCCTTCATCCTGGCCCTGCCGGATTTCAACCAGGTGTTCAAGAAGATGAATGGACGCCTGCTGCCGCTGGGCATCTTCCATTACCTGTTCGGGCGTCGCGCCATTGACACCGTCCGCGTCATCACCTTGGGAGTGGTCAAAGAGCACCGAAAGCGCGGGATCGACGCCCTGCTTATCCACGAGCTGCAAAAGAATGGAGTGCGGCGTGGCTACCGGGCGGGCGAGTTCTCGTGGGTCCTCGAGGATAACGTCCTGCTTCGGCGCATGTTGGAACGCATGGGGGCCGATTGCCACAAGACCTATCGGATCTACGAGAAGAACCTGTGAAAGTCCTGGTGACCGGTTCTAACGGATTCGTCGGCAGCCATCTAGTGCGTCAGCTCCTGCGGGAGGGATACCAGGTCAGAGCGCTGCTCAGGACCACCAGCGATACCCGCTTGATCAAAGAGGAACTTCCCGATGTCGAGGTGGCTTACGGCGAACTTCGGGCCCCCGAGTCCCTGTTGGAGGTGGCGCGGGGGGTGGACGCCGTGGTCCACTGCGCCGCGAAAACGAAAGCGAAAACGCTGAAAGAATACTACCAGGCCAACGCCCGCGGCGCGTTGAACCTGGTGGAGGCGTGCAACTCCTGCGCCGGCGAGCTGGTGCGCCTCGTCCTGGTCTCCAGCGTGGCCGTCACCGGCCCGGGCCCTGCGAGCCGGCCTGCCGTCGAGGAGCGCACGCCCCGACCCATATCTCATTACGGACGCAGCAAGGCCCTGGGCGAACGATGGGTGCGGCTTCGCTCCCGCGTCCCCTTCACCATTGTGCGCCCGGCGGCCGTTTACGGGCCCGGGGATAGCAGTGGTTTCCTGATGGTCTTCGACGCAGTTCGGCGGGGCTGGATGCCGCTGATTGACGGGGGCCTCGCTCGAACCAGCCTGATCTACGTCGCGGACCTCGCCCGGGGCATCCTGGCGGCCCTTCGTTCGGACGCAGCGGTGGGCCAGACCTATCACCTGGCCCACCCTCGCCCGTGTTCGCAGCGTCAGCTGCAGGAGAATATCGCCCGGGCCATGGGGGTCATGCGGCCGCGGCGGGTTTTCTTCCCCCACTTGCTGCTCTACCCCATCTGTCTGCTCAGCGAACTGCGCGCCAGTCTAACGGGACAGGTCAGCATGGTGAACTTGCAGAAGATACCCGAACTGGTCGCGCCCGGGTGGGTCTGCAGCGCCAGGAAGGCGTCCGATGAACTGGGCTTCACCGCCGGCACGCCCTTGAGCGCCGGCGTGCGGGAGACGCTGCGCTGGTACGTGGATAACGGCTGGCTTTCGGCTTAACTCTTCAGGAGGAACGAAGGATGGCGTTCAACGGTCTGGGCATGAACATGGGCAACCTGTGCCGCCTCTCGGACGCGCGCACCCGCTCCATCAGCGCTGAGAACCCCACGGGTGAGAAGGGCAAAGGCGCGATGGCCACCGAAGGCGCCGGTTCAAACGCCTCGCGCCAGCTCGGCAGGGGATGGAAGGTCAACCCCTGTATCGGGCTGGAACCCGGCGAGAATCGCGTCCTGGCCGACATCCGGGAGCCGGGCGCCATCCAGCAGATATGGATGACCGTCATGGGCGAGGCCCGGTTCCTGATCCTGCGCATCTACTGGGACGGCGCCGAGGCGCCCGCTGTAGAGTGCCCCGTGGGCGATTTCTTCGCCTCCGGCTGGGGCCCACACGCGCAGGTCAGCTCGCTGGCAGTCTGCGTGAATCCCAGCAGAGGCTTCAACTGCTACTGGGAGATGCCCTTCCGGGAAAGCTGCCGCATCAGCGTCACCAACATCTCCGAGGACAAGACCACACTTTTCTACCAGATCAACTATGCGCTCACCGAGGCGCCTGAAGACGCCGCCTACTTCCACGCCCAGTTCCGCCGCGTCAACCCCCTGCCCTACAAGCAGGACTACACCATCCTGGACGGCGTGAAAGGCCGCGGCCACTACGTGGGCACATACATGGCGTGGGGCTCCAACAACTGCGGCTGGTGGGGCGAGGGCGAGATCAAGTTCTACATGGACGGCGACACGGACTTCCCCACCATCTGCGGCACGGGGACCGAGGACTACTTCGGCGGCGCGTGGGGCTTCAGCGTGGACGGCCGCTATGGCGAATTCACCACCCCTTATGCCGGCATGCCACAGGTGATTCGTCCCGACGGCGAAGGCGCCTCACAGCAGCGCTTCGGCCTCTACCGCTGGCACGTGCGCGATCCCATCCGCTTCGAGCGCGACCTGCGCGTCACCATCCAGGCGCTCGGCTGGCGGGGCGGCGGGCGCTACCTCCCCCTGCAGGACGACATCGCCTCCGTGGCCTACTGGTACCAGACGCTGCCCACGGCGCCGTTCCCACCGCTGCCCGAGAAGGACGAGCTGGAAATCATATAGAAGCCGCGGCGAGTCAGAGCGCAGCGGCCATGCCTTCGAAGATGAGATAGGGCTCGTGGTGTATATCATCCGCCTCGAGCCCTTTCATCAGGAGCGGCGCGTCCGAGCCCGTGCAGACCACCGGCGCCTGCGGGGCGTCCAGCGCGCGCCTGTACTGCTCGACCAGGGCCCCCGCGCCGCCGGCGCACGACCAGAAGACCCCCCGCCGAATGGCCTCCCGCGTGTTCTTTGCCGGTCCGGGCGGGGGGGGCGTCTCGACCTGGACGAGTGGGAGCAGTTCGGCGCCTTCCCCCAGCGCCCGGGCGCAGAGCCCGAACCCCGCGGCTATGGCGCCGCCCGCGAAACGGCCCTCCGCGTCCACCAGGTCCACTGTGATGGCCGTCCCCGCGCTGATCACCACGCACGGCGCCCCGCACAGCTCCCGCGCCCCCAGCGCGAGGAGCAGGCGATCGGCGCCGACCTTCTCGGGCGCTTCCGTCACGTTCTCGATAGGCGCCGGCAGGTCAGTTCCGAAGAACTCCGGGCCCCGGCCCGTCCGGCGGGCGCAGAACGTTCGTAACGGCCGGTCGGCGGGCGGATGCACCGAGCACGCCAGGACCCGGGCCGCCTCGAGGCCTTTTAGTCGGTCCGTCGGGAGCGCCCGGTTCAGCCTGTCCTCGAGGCCCTCTGTGGGGCAAGTGGCCACGCGGCACAGAATCTCCCACGCGCCGCGCCGCCCGACGGCGCACTTAACCGTGGTGTTGCCCACGTCGAAGACGATCAGTTTCCGGCCCTCCGGCATGTGACATATCCTTTCCGATAACCGTTCAGGTGCGCCTCACCACGGCCTGTCCTTCGTAGCCCCACAGGGGCGAAGTACGAAGGCGCCCTCCTTCGCCGGCCTACTTCGCCGAAGCAGCTTCGGCTACGAAGGCCGGAAGGCTGCGGAGGGCAAGCTGGAGGACACGGAGAACGGCAAAGACATGCTGGGAAAGTGGTCCCGCCCAAGTTTTCTCTGCATCCTTTTGCTATCTCCGCGTTCTCAGCGAACTCTGCGGTGAAACCTTATCCTTTTCGATCCACCCCGGCAGTATAGCAGGACGGCCCATAAGCCACAAAGCCGCGAAGCGCCGGGCAGGCGGCGACGCGCTCGCGCTGGACAGAGCCGTCCGGCGAGTGGCGGGCGAGCTCGCTCAGGACCTTGTGGACATCCAGCCCTACGTAACGTATCATAAGGCGTGCACTCCTTTCTGTGCGCATTAACCGGAAAGTATATGTCTAGAGCAGCTTGGTTACGCGTTACACGTGCGATCTCTCAAAATTGCGGGGGAACAAGGCTATGTTACGATTGCTTCTTAAGCGCTTGGGATGGAAAGCGATAGTGCTCGGAGCCGTTTTACTCGCAGTAAGCGTTCTTGCTGCCTTTGGCGTTGTGCATTTGTGGAACTACTGGTGGCATGTTAGGCCCGCTGTAGCGAAGTGGTGTGGAGGCGACTCTAATTGTTCCGTAACGATCGCCGGTGGCGGCTTAACAGTGGTGACTGACTTCGAGAAAAGTGGCAAGCCCCACTATTGGGTGGTCCTTGCCGACGATATAAACCTCGCGCTTATAACACCTCTGGGCGAGAAGCGATACGAAATCTCAGTAGCAGGGGGGATGCCCATCCCGCAGGAAGCTAGGGTTGTCGTGGGGGTGGATCCACCGGGTATAAGGGAACTCAGCTTGACGTACGGAGATGAAGATAATATTCAAGAGATAAAAAAGGATCTCGACTACGATGGCGCCTTTGACCTAAGAATATCTCGTGCACATAGGGCAGAGGCGCTGATCGAAGGGAGATGGGAGCCGGCCAGAAAGCGGGGAAAAAGTTGGGAAGCCAGAATTGGTGATAACTGGGAACCCATACATTTTGAGGATGGGAAGTGGGCGCCAGTAGATGCGACGAATGGTGACGGATCGTGATCATGCGGCATCGAAAACTGATGGCCGGGCCGACACAGCCTAATATGAATATGGTCTACCGATTACGCGGCGAACAACGCCGGCCAGGCCACCGCCGGCTACGTCTACAACTGGCGCGGATTCAACACGCGCGTGGACAAGCCCAACGGCGGCGACGTCATCCGCACCTACGAGAACCTGGGGCGCGTGAAAAACACGAAGCAGCCGGGCGCCTGTCTGGGATGGCTGGGAAGCGGGTCCAAGGGGGAGGCGCGGGCGTCTTCCCTACGCTTACGCCGTTTCACGTTGGCGTTGGTCTGATGTGGTGTAAGTACTCGATATTGAAGGACAACATCACGGGGCCATGTTAAGTGTGCTAAAAGGTTCCGATCTGATGCTCAAGAATGGCGTCCTCTTGGGAAGAACGTCGCGCGGGCGCCCTTATGAACGGATCCATCCCAACAGCATAAAGCAGGTGAAGGAGATCTCTTGGGCGCGGCCAATCCTATTGACGGTATGGCTCCAGGTGAGAACAGAGGATGAGACGTATACGGTTAGCGGCGCAAGAGCAGATTATGACGACATTGTGCGCTGGTTATCTCGTCATACCGACTTCCATCTGCAGGGCACATTTGATTATACGGTGAACAGGGTTTTTTACCGTGCGTCCGTACGCTCCTTGCTAGGCCAGGGCTTGCGGTGGCTGTTTCGCCGAAAGCGCGGAGAATCTGGTCTATAGTTTCGCGATTCATGCGGCGGCCTCCAGGTAGTGCAGGATAGCCTGGCCGTTTTCTGTCATGTCTGGTCCGGGAGGTGAGTTGCTGAAAACTCGTTCTGCGACGCTCTGGCGACGAGCATGGGTGAGCATGTCCAGAAAGGTCGGTGCTCGCTTGTGACGATACCAAGGCCTCAGCACAGAATGGTCGGTCCCATGGCCTTCTCCGATGACTCCGACAACGCATCGGACGTCGAGAACCCCTACCTCTACACCGCCCGCCGCATGGATTCAGAGAGCGGCCTGATGTACTATCGCAACCGCCAGTACTCTGTTTTCCTCGGTCGGTTTATCAGTCATGATCCTGTTATGCACGCTAATCTCTACCTCTACACCAGCGACAGACCTAGTGTCTTTGCGGATGCCCTTGGGCTGATGGCCATACGGCCCATACGGGGGGGCAATGGCTGCGGTAGTAGCTGCTTTACCCACGGAGAGGGTGTCTACGGCGAAGCTGGTCCACCACCTTGGGGCTATCCGAGTCTGCCTCCGCCGGAAGAATGTGGCGATGAAGAAAAGCTGAAAGAATGTCTTAAGAAGGCCAGAAAGGATTTCGATTTTTGCATGGGTCTGGCGAACATTTACATGGAGGGATGCCAGAAGTTTGGCGATTGGATATATGACGGATGTGTGAAAGACTGCAAGAAGAAATACGGATCGGGGTACACCTATCATTGATCTGTCTTACTCTGCAAAACGTGGCGGCGTGTCCACAACACGATCTGCTATACGACTTACGACGGGTTATGTTTGGTCTGTGTTTCGGCGTACGCAGGAGACAAAATCAAGTGCCATAGGCTGTACTGAGCACTGATGCTGAGATGAGACGGTTTTTCACAAATGAGTCCTGTTCGCATGGCTGGGCTCCGTGTCAGCGGTCAGGTAATAGGAGTTGGGGACTCTGCACCTTGTCATTAACGCAGGAGGTTGAGGGGCCATGAAAGAGAAGAGCAAAGTGACGCCAGCCGGCCATTTTGATTGGGTTACTGAGCTGCCGCTCATCATATTGCTAACGTTCGCGCTCGCAATGTTTGTACGCACATCCTTTCCTGCTCTTACAGTTGCCTGGTTGACGCTACTTTGCACGTCACAGGTCCTGTTAGCCTTCTGGGTGGTTCTTTGGCTAAGGGCAGACAACCGGAAGAAAATCTCGAACAGTTGCCTGGTTCTCATATGGAGCGTATGGTTCGTCGTGGGGTATCCGGTGGCCCAAGCATTGGGGCTGCCCAACCTCGTAAGATTAGGTAATTTCCTGGTAATGCCGGTTTTCTTGATCAGCTTGGGCCTTGCAGTCTTCCTCGCACTGATCAAGGTACACCTCACTAGGAAGTGGAAGACAGACGACAGACACAGCAACGCGGTAGGTTCTTAGTCGGCTGGAGCCACGCCTACGACCGCATCGGCAACAAGAAGTACCAGGAGGACCTCAAGGATTCCACCAAGAGCGAAAGGCCTCGACACGGATGGGCACGGATTCCACGGATATGAAGCATGGGCACATTACCGAGAAAATCATTGGTGCGGCGTTCACGCTGCAGCTTGTAAACTACCTGAAAGCTACCGCCATCACCCACGATTCATATAAGTCAGCTGGCCGAAGAATCCGTTTCAGTTTCACTGTGGACCAATATTAGCATCTAAAAGGAGGTGTCCTTTGAAC
>JAGHAF010000047.1 GCA_021161675.1 Planctomycetota bacterium
GGCGCAGGACCCATAGTCTGCCCCCACCCACCACTGCTTCCAGCTCCGCCGCCCATTCCGCGACCCATGCCGCGTCCCATTCCGCCTCCCATGCCGCGTCCCATGCCGCCGCCCATGCCGCGACCCATGCCGCCGCCCATGCCGCGACCCATGCCGCGACCCATGCCACGTCCCATTCCGCCGCCCATGCCGCCGCCCATCCCGGCGCCGGGCATCTGCCCTCCGGCGTCAGCGACGCCGAAATGACTTGCCACGTTCGGTTGGGAAATGCTGGCAAGCCGGCCGGCGCTGAATTGCTCGATCGCCTGGCCGACCGGCCCGGAGGCGCCTGTAGCAACTAGTATCTCGGCAGCCTCTAAAGTGCGGAAGGCGTTCGGCCCACAGTTACCGGTCAGCACGACCTGCACGTCCCGGTCGGCCAGAAACTGGGCCGATTGAATGCCGGCGCCTCCTCCCAATTGGATATTCGGGTTTTCAACCGCCTCGAAGTCCATCTTTTCGGGGTCACCGATCAGAAAATACGCACACCGGCCGAAGCGGGGGTCCACTTGATCATCCAGTTCTGGCCCTGTAGAAGTGACGGCTATCCTCATAGTCTGCAGCTCTCCCGGTCATGGGGAATTCAGCTCAAAGTTATGGCAAGCGAACCGGGCCGGTCGGCTCGGTCCGCTTGCCCGTTTGTGGCGCCTGAGGGTTATTCTTTAGCTTCAGCTTCGAGTTCGGAGATGCGCTTTTGGATGCCTTCCAGCGCATCTTCCATGTACTCGGCCTGGCCCTTCAGGGCGTCAAGCTCCTGCTGCCGGGTCGGGGCAGCGCCGTACGGCGCACCGTAGGGCGCCGCCGCATAGGGCGCCACTCCACCCCACGGCTGTACGGGCGGAACTGCGCCGTATGCTCCGCGCACTCCGCCGCCGTAAGACCCGTACCAGCGTCCCCACCCGCCACCACGTCCCCCATACCCGAAGCCCCGGCCGGGGATCGGGTTCATGTAACCGGGAACCTGGTAGCCGGCGCAATAACCGGCGGCGCGTCCCGTCATCGGCCCCATTCCTGCGGGCCCTGTTCCATCTCCACCTGGCATAAGATTATGCCTCCTTCCGTTACGTGACATCAAGTTTCAAAGAGGGGTTTCTCAGAAGAAACGCCCCCTCATGCCGCGTCCGAATCCGCGTCCGAATCCACGGCCAAATCCGCGTCCAAAAGGCCCGAAGCCACCGTACGGCGCGTACCCGCCGTAGGCGTACGGCCCGGCGAACTGGCCATAGGGCGCTATGCCCGCCGCTCCGTAATACGGCCAGCCCGTTGCGGCGAAACGTCGCCCCGGCACAGGGTTCATGAACCCCGGTACCGGGTAGCCGGCGCAATAGCCGGCGGCGCGTCCCGTCATCGGCCCCATTCCTGCGGGCCCTGTTCCATCTCCACGTGGCATAAGATTATGCCTCCTTCCTTTAGAGGTAAAATCTGCTCCCGCCTCATTGCGCGGGAGGGTTGATGTGTTCTCCTCAGCGTGCCCTCGTCATGGTGGCGCCGCACTTCGGGCACTTCATCCGGTAGCACGGGGTCCCGCGCGGGTGCGCTTTTGTGGCCCCGCAGCTCGGACATACGCAATTGCCGCCCGGTCCGGCGGCGAAGCCGCCCTGACGGCCGCGTCCGCCACCTGCGCCTGAGCCTCTTCCGCTTTGCATGTCAAAATCCTCCTCTCCAACGTCGTCCTCTGCCTCGCCCGCCGCGGCCACGGCCGCGCCCGACGGGCGGGGCGAACGAAACGGGCCCGCCCTCAATCACCAGGGCGCACCCCTCCACCAGGGCCCCGGCCACTGTGCCGCGCGCCCTTGCCAGGATGCGGCTTACGGTCGGGCGGGAGACGCCCAGCCTCTCCGCCACCTCCTCCTGGCTGAGACCCTCGTAGTCGGCCAGCCGCAGCGCCTCGAACTCGTCCAGCCCCAGCACACATCGGGTCAGGCCCCGAGCGCGCGCCCCGGCCGGCTTGAAGGTCATGACCGGCGGCATCTGCCGTATTAATCTTGTCTTCTTATATCTCGGCATGGCCTTCTTGTTATGAGCATATGTTCATTATACGCGTCTGGCGCGCCCCTGTCAAGAAATATTTCCCAACCCCTCATACGCCTTGCGCTTGATAACAAGTATGCGAGTGTGCGAGAATCGCCGCCCAACGTAATAACGCTACCAGCAGTTAATGAGGCAAAACCGCATGATAAGGCTCGGAGTAATCGGAACGGGAGGCATGGCCGGCGAACATGCCAAAGCGTTCAAGGAAATGGACGGTGTAGAGATCGTGGCGGCCTGCGACATCGTGGAGCAGAAGGTCGAGCGCTACGCTGAGAAGCACGGCGTGCCCGCCACATTCACCGACGTGGACCAGATGCTGAGCGAGGCCGAGCTGGACGCGGTTACCAACGTCACCCCCGACGCGCAGCATCATCCCACCACGCTCAAGGCCATCCGGGCCGGGCTGCACGTGCTCTGTGAGAAACCCCTGGCCACCTGCTACGGGGAGGCGCGCGAGATGGCCGAAGCCGCGCAGGAAGCCGGAGTCATAAACATGGTCAATCTCTCCTACCGCCTCTCCTCTGCCATCCATAGGGCGCACGAGATGATAGCCGAAGGCGTCATCGGCGAGGTCCGGCACGTGGAAGCCGGTTACTTGCAAAGCTGGCTGGCCGGGCGCGAGTGGTCGGAGACTTCTCCCGGTTCTTACCTCTGGCGACTGTCCACCGCACACGGCAGCACGGGGGTCCTCGGGGACCTGGGCGTGCACATCATTGATTTCACCACCTACGCCGCGGGTGATCTCGCCAGCCTGGACTGCCGGCTGAAGTGCTTCCCCAAGGTCGAGGGGGATCGGATCGGCGAATACGTGCTGGACGCGAACGATTCGGCGGCGATGACCGTGGAGTTCCAAAACGGCGCCTTGGGGTTGATCCATACCACGCGCTGGGCCGCCGGCCAGGGCAACTCCATCCGGCTGCGCATCTGGGGCGACCGGGGGGCGATCAAGGTTGATCTGGACGAAGCGTGGGGCGCGCTCCAGTTGTGCGAGTTGAGCGATGGTGGACGGGCCGAGTGGAAGACCATAGAGTGCGGCTCCGCGCCGAGCATCTTCCAGCGGTTCATCACGAGCATCCAGACGGGCGAGAATGACCAGCCGGATTTCGCCCGCGGCGCTCAGGTTCAAAAATGGCTGGACGCCTGCTTCGAGAGCGACGCGAAAGGCGGTCCCGTGCAGGTCTGAAGGCAGGAGTCAGGGGTCAGGACGCAGGAGTCAGGAACGACAACAGCAACGACAACGACAAAAGCCTGGGCGCAAGCTTCCGTTCTTACCGTCATCTTTTTATTCTCTGCCTCGTGACCTCTGACCCCGGGGGGCTAGAGGCCGGCTTCCACAATGCGCGCGACGGCTTTCTCGATCACGTCGTCGGGGTAGGTCAGTGAGATGCGGAAGAAGCCATCGCTCCACTGCCCGTAACCCAGGCCGGGCGTGACCACGACCCCGGCCCTCTCCAGCAGGTCAGTCGCGAACGCCGCGCTGGAGCCTTTGTATTTCTCCGGGACGGGCGCCCAGACGTAGATGGTCGCCCGGGGCGGCGCGATGGACCAGCCGCTTTCGTTCAGGGCCTGGACCACCATGTCGCGGCGCCGCTGATGGATGGAATTGATAACGGGTTTGAGCTCTTCGGCCATGGAGAGCGCGCGGGCGGCGGCGAACTGGACCGGCCGGGGCGTGCCGTTGTCGATGTTTTCCTTCACGGTGCGCAGGGCGGATACTGCCGCCTCGGCGCCCACGACGGCCCCGACGCGCCATCCCGTCATGCAAAACGCCTTGCTGAGCGAGAAGAACTCGACGGCCACCTCGTCCGCGCCCTCCACCTGGAGGATGCTGGGGGCCTCGTAGCCGTCGTAGGTGTTCTCGCTGTAGGCGTTGTCCTGGGCGATGAGGATGTCGTTCTGCCTGCCGAACTCGACCGCCCGCCGGAAGAACTCCAGCGGAGCCGTGGCGGTGGTCGGGTTGTTGGGATAGTTCATCCACAGTATCTTCGCCTGGCGACGCACTTCGGCCGGGATGGCCTCCAGGTCGATCAGGAAGTCGTTCTGGGGGAGGAGCGGCGCGTAGTAGGTGACGGCCCCGGCGAAAACGTGCCCGATGTTATAGGTGGGATAGCCCGGGCTGGGGGCTATGGCGAGCTCGTCCGGGTTCAGAGTCGCCAGGGCGAGCTTGGCGATTGCGTCCTTGGCGCCCATGGTGGTCACCACCTGCTGGGGGCCCAGCCGTACGCCGAACCGGCGGCGGTAAAAATCGCACACGGCCTGCGGCCACGCCTCCACCGGCCGATCGCAGCCGTATCGGTGCCGGTCCGGGTCGGACGTGTCTCTGGCGGCGCGGCACAGCTCGTCAATGATGGGATCGGGGGTGGGCTGGTCCGGGTCGCCTATGCCCAGGCTGATCACGTCCACGCCGCGCGCCCGGGCGGCGGCGATCTTGCGGCGCAGGTCGGCGAACAGGTAAGGCGGGAGCTTCTCGAGCCGGTCCGGCAGCGGCAGTTCCATGGTGGGGTCCCTTTCAGATTGTCCACGAATGAACATCAGAAACACGAGGAAGTATAGCGCCTCCGGGCTTGTTGTCAAAATAGGAGACTTGCCTCAACGCTTGCGTTCGGCGGAGCGGGGCCTTAAACTTGCCGCGCGGAGGAAACGATGCCCAGAGCAAGCGCGCTGCAACTCGATCGGGAACTGGACAAGCTGCCCGTGCAGCCCGTCTATACCCTGGTGGGCGAGAATGACGCCCTGCTGACCCGCAGCCAGGCGCTGCTCGTCGAGCGCCTGGCGCCGCCCGACCAGACAGGCTCCACGGTGAAATACCTGGAAAAGGTGGAACAGCCCTACAAGGTCTTCGATGAACTCAGGACGATGCCCTTCATGGGCATGGAAGGGCGGCGGATCGTGGTCGTGGGGGACGGCGACGGCTTCCTGAAGGATCACGGCGAGTCGCTCGCCCGCTATCTGGAGAACCCCAGTCCCACCGGCGTGTTGATCCTTCGCATGAATGCGCCAAGGAAGGGCAAGAAACTCCCGGCGGTAATACGGAGCGCCGGATTGCTCGTGGACTGCGGGAAGGTGAAATGGCGCGACGCGCAGGGCTGGATCAGGGCCCGGGCCCGGGAGATGGGGAAGCGAATAACCCCGGACGCCGCATACGGCATGGTGGAGGCGCTCGGCCCCAACCTTCTGGCCCTGGAGAACGAGCTACAGAAACTGGCTGCCTTCGCTGACCCGGAGGACATGATAGACAGACGCCATCTCGACGCCGTGGGAACCGGCGGACGCACACGCTCGGCCTATGACCTGGGCAACGCAATCAGCCGGGGGGACCGCGCCGAGGCCCTTCGCCTGGCCGGCAGGCTGCTGCTGGAGGGGGAGGAGTTGCCCGCCATCATCGCCATCCTCGCGGGGCAGGTCAGGAGGCTCTGGCGCATAAAGAGATTGCACTCGGACGGTGCGTCCCAAAAGCAAATAGTCGCCGAGACGGGCGCCAGGCCGTTCGCGGTCCGAGACGCCCTTAAAGTCATCGGGCGTCTTTCCGACGAGTGGTTCGCCCACCAATTGAAGATCCTATCGGACGCCGACTATGAGTCCAAGAGCGCCTCGCTGCCAGCAGCGCAAAAGGACGTCTGGTTGGAGAGCCTGGTTGCCCGCATGTGCGCGGGATAGCCCTAATCGGGCGCCGTGCGGGGGGCGTTGGAAGCGTCTATCTCGTCGAGGTCCAACGTCTGGTCGAACGGATCGTCCGCCTCATCTGCCATTTGAATTGCGATCATCTCGCGCGGGCCGAGGATGAGTTTCTGGTGCCGCTGTTTGATCAGCTCCAGCCGTTCAGTTTCTGTCATCATTTCCTTGGCGTCTTCGACCGCCATATTGCTTTGCGCCTCTGGGGGAACCTGGAATACACCTTTACACCGCGCAGGGCGCGCAAGCGCTCTCCCGCGGCCCTAAGTGGTGAAACGCGCGAATATTACAGAAACGCCGACCCCCATGTCAAGCCTTTCCGCGGCTCCGCGACGCCCCATAGTCCACGCCCGAACCGGCGCCTGGCGCTCTCTCACCAAGAATGGCGTCGTAGTCGCCCCTGGCGCGCAGGGAGGCCCCTATCCGTAGAGCTGCTCCACCTTCTGCGTAATGGCCTCGAAATCCGGCGCCAGCGAGCGATAGAGCCGCCGCCACAGGGGGTAGAACTCGCTGTAAATCCGGCTTTGCTCCTCGTTGACGGCGTATTCACTCTCCACGCGGATTGACCCTTCGCACGCTGACTGGACGCTCCTCCACACGCCGGCGCCGACGCCCGCCAGCAGGGCGGCCCCGTAGGCCGGCCCCTCACTCGCGTTGATCGTGCAGACGGAATGAGCGTAGACGTCGGCCTGCATCTGCCGCCAGAACTCGCTCCTGGCGCCGCCGCCGGAGAGCCTTATCTCGCTGACCGGAACTTCCAACTCATGGATGATCTCCAGGGAGTCCTTCATCGCATAAGTGATGCCCTCCATGATGCTGCGGATCACCTCCGCCTTGCCATGCCGGGGCGTCAGGCCCACCAGCGCTCCCCTGGCGTTCGGGTCTGCGTGGGGCGTGCGCTCGCCCGTCAGGTAGGGCAGGAACATCAGCCCCTCGGCGCCCGCCACGGCGCGTGCGGCCTGCTCCGTGAGCAACTCGTACGGGTCAACTCCGCGCCGTGCGGCCTGCTCCCTTTCGACCTGCGCCAGGTTATCCCGGAACCACTGGAGCGAGCCGCCGGCCGAGAGCACCACGCCCATCACGTGCCATTTGCCGGGCACGGCGTGGCAGAACGTATGCAGGCGGCCCTGCGGATCGGTCGCCACTTCGTCGCTGAACGCGAAGACCACGCCGCTGGTGCCGATGGTGGCGCCTATGGCGCCGGCCCGCACGATGCCGTTGCCCACGGCGCCGGCGGCCTGGTCGCTCCCACCGCCCACGATGGGCGTGCCGGCCGGGATGCCGATCTCGGCCGCCGCCTCCGCGCTGACCTCCGCGCTGACCTCCGGCGACTCGTAGCACTCCGCCAGCAGATCACGATCAATCTGGAGCTTCTCCAGCGCCTCTTCGGACCAAACGCGCTTCTCGATGTCCAGCAGCAACATGCCGCTGGCGTCGCTGACCTCGGTGGCGAATGTCCCGCTCAGCCGCAGCCGCACGTAATCCTTCGGCAGCAGGATATGGCGGCATCTCTCGTAGTTCTCCGGCTCATGATTGCGCACCCAGAGTATCTTCGGGGCGGTGAAGCCCGTCAGGGCCGGATTGCACAGTATCTCGAACATGCGGTCCCGGCCGATCGCTTCGGTCATCTGCCGGCATTCGGCGGCCGTGCGCTGGTCGTTCCACAGGATGGCCGGGCGGATCACCTCGTTATCCCCGTCCAGCATGACCAGTCCGTGCATCTGGCCCGTCAGGCCGATGCCACGGACCTCTTCGCCGGGGACGGCGGCCTCCGCGAGGGCGGCGCGGATTGCCTTGCAGGCGCCGTCCCACCAGTCCGCCGGGTCCTGCTCGCTCCAGAGGGGCCTGGGCGAATAGCAGGGGTATTCGCTCGTTGCAGTGGCGAGGACGCGCCCATCCTCATCGCAGACCAGCGCCCTTGCGCCGGACGTGCCCACGTCAATTCCCAGCAGATAGCCCATCATTCAACTCCGGAAGTCCAGAATCCAGGGATCAGAAAAGTTCATTATATGCGCCGGCGCCGCAGAGTCAAATTATCGGCGCGAGCCTGCGCGCAGGTTCGCGTTTCGCGGGGACATATGACAAAATGGGTTCGTTTTGCAGTCGGCCCAGTCCGACATCCTTTCCCGGACATGCCCGACACACCGAGGCCTGCGACATTGGGCAATGCCGTTGCCTGTTGCCGCTGCTTCTGCCGTTCAGCTTCATCTTTTGTCCTTATATCCTTCATGCTTGGCGCAAGCCATTATACTCGTTCTTGAAAATCCATGTGTCCCCAGAGTCCCCTATGTCCGAGAAAAAAGAGAACTAGCAAAAAAAACTACTGGACCACGGAGGGCGTGCGGAAAAGCTAACGCGCGACAGCAAGGGGACGGCGGGGCGCCAACATTGCCGTGGCCACCGGACACCGGGCCGTCACCGGGGGGCCATCGGTTGGCGCAGGTGTCCTTTCCACTGACACACGTCAGTGCTCGAGCTTGTCGGATTCTTGATCCGAACTTGAAGAAACCCCGTCATCCACTCATGCGATGCCCGCTCCATCTTCCCTTCACCATTCTACCTTCATCCTTTGTCCTTCGCAGCCTGTTCTGTTGTGTCCGTCGTGGCGTTGTGGTAAAAGCCCTTGTCCGCGACCTTCCTATTTCCCCCGTTTCCGGAGAGGAAAAAATGGGGATTAAATTCAAAAAAATGTCCGGCGCCGGAAATGATTTCATCGTTCTCGATAATCGAGAAGGCGTAGTGGGAGAAGACCCCGCCGGGTTCGCGCGCGCGCACTGCCCCCGTCGAACAGCCGTCGGGGCCGATGGCGTCCTGCTGATCGAGGACAGCGATGAGGCCGATTTCCGCATGTGCATCTTAAACCCGGACGGAAGCGAGGCCGAGATGTGCGGCAACGGCGCCCGCTGCGCCGCCAGATTCGCCGTCGAGATGGGAATCGCGCCCTCCGCGCTCACAATGGAGACCCTCGCGGGACCCGTCAGCGCCCGGGTGGCCGGCGAAACGGTCACCATCGGCATGGGGGGCATCTCCGACATCCGGGAGGCGGTGTCCCTCGATGCGCTGGGACGGTCATGGACGGCGCATCCGGTGACTGCCGGCGTGCCCCACGCCATCATATTTGTCGAAGACCTGGAGGCTGCGCCGGTTGAGCCCGTGGGCAGGGAGATCCGAAACCTCGAGTTATTCCAGCCGGGGGGGACGAACGTGGACTTCGTGCGGCCGGCCGGCGCGGGCAGGATCGAAATCCGCACCTACGAGCGCGGCGTAGAGGCCGAGACGCTCGCCTGCGGCACGGGCGCCATCGCATCGGCCGTGGTGAGCCACCTGGCGGGGCGGGTCGGCGACCCGCCCATCGAGGTCCGGACGCCCGGAGGGCTGCTCACCATTGACTTCCGGGGGCGGGGCGGAAGAGCCGTGGACGTGACCCTCACCGGCGACGCGCGCTTCATCTACGCGGGAACTCTACCCTGAAGCGTCCGCGCCCAGCAGCATCTGGAGAAGCGCGCGCTCGGCATGCAGGCGGTTCTCGGCCTGGTCAAAGACCACCGAATGGGGACCTTCTATAACCTCATCGGTGATCTCCTCGCCCCGGTGGGCGGGCAGGCAGTGCATCACGATGGCGTCCTCGGCCGCGCGGGAAAGCAGCTCCGCGTTGACCTGGAACTCCGCGAAGGCCCGTCGGCGCTCCTCCGCCTCCTCCTCCTGGCCCATACTGACCCAGACGTCAGTATAGAGCGCGTGCGCCCCGCCGACGGCCTCGTCCAGCGATGAGGTCACCCGCACCGCCCCTCCGGTGGAGGGACACAGGGCCTCCACTCGCCGCAGGAACTCGTCATCGAAGCTGTAGCCAGGGGGACAGGCGACGGTCAGATCCAGGCCGAGCTTGGCGCAAATCACCGCCAGCGATCGGGATACGTTGTTGGCGTCTCCGATGAAGACGATCCTTGCCTCATCGGGCTCTTCGAGGTGTTCCTGCACAGTGAGGATGTCTCCGAGCGCCTGGCACGGGTGCGCCAGGTCGCTGAGGGCGTTGATTACGGGCACGGTCGCGAAGCGGGCCAGCTCCCGCACAGTGTCGTGGGACCTGACGCGCGCGGCTATGCCGTCCACGTAGCGGGACAACGCCCGGGCGCCGTCCTTGACGGGCTCTCGCACGCCGAGGTCCACGTCGGCCCTGGAGAGATAGGTCACGCTGCCTCCGAGCTGGGTCATGGCGACCTCGAAGGAAACGCGCGTGCGCATGGACGCCTTCTCGAAAAGAAGCGCCAGTGTCTTGCGCTGCAAGGTGGGCAGGAGCCGCCCGGCGCGGGCCAGCGCCTTCAGCTCGGCGGCGAGCCGCAGCGCACGGCGTATCCGGTCGGGCTCCCAGTCAAGCAGCGTCACAAGATGGGTCGGTTCATTCATTCTCATATCTCCCCGTCTTCGGCCTTTTGGAGAGCTTCTTCCAGCACGGCCAGGCCGGTGTCCAGCAGGTCCCGGGGCACGTTCAGGGCCGGCAGCAGGCGCAGCACGCTCCCGTGGGTGCAATTGATTCGGACTTTGTGATCCAGGCAGCGCTCGAAGATAGCCGTCCCGTCCCTATTCAGTTCCAGGCCGCACATCAGGCCCCGTCCGCGCAGTTCCTTGATGATGGAGAGGCGCGCGGCCATCTCACGGAAACGGCCGAAGATGTAGTCGGAGGTCTGCCGGCCGGCCTGGAGCAGATTTTCGTCCTCGATGGCGCGGAAGGTGGCCAGCGCCGCCGAACAGACGAGCGGATTGCCTCCGAAGGTGGAGGCGTGCGTCCCGGGCGTCAGGCGCGCGGCCACTTCCGGACGCGCGACCATCGCGCCGATCGGCGCCCCGCTGCCCAGCGCTTTGGCCAGGGTCATGATGTCCGGTTCGATCCCATAGGCTTGATAGCCGAACCAGTAGCCCGTCCTGCACATGCCGCTCTGGACCTCGTCGGCGATCAGGAGCAGGCCGCTCTCATCGCAAAAGCGCCTCAGGCCGGTCATGAACTCATCGGTGGCCACGTTGAGGCCGCCTTCGCCCTGGATGGGCTCCAGCATCACGGCGCAGGTCTCTGCGTCGGCGGCCTGCTTTACGGCTTCCAGGTCGTTGAACGGGACGTAATTGAAGCCGGGCATCAGCGGCAGATAGCCCTTATGGTACTTGTCCTGGCCGGTGGCCGTGATCGCCGCCATGGTGCGACCGTGGAAGGAGTCGCGCATGGTGATGATCTTGTAGCGGCCGCTTTCCTGGTGGTAGAGGCGGGCCAGCTTTATAGCGGCTTCCACGGCCTCTGCGCCGCTGTTGCAGAAGAAACACTTCCCGCCGAAGCTGTGCTGGCTTATCTGCCGGGCCACCTCGCCCTGGAGTGGGATGTAGAAGCTGTTGTCCACGTGCAGCAGCTCGGCGGCCTGCCGCTGGATGGCGGCGACCACTTTGGGGTGGCAATGTCCCAGCAGGGTGGCGCCCCAGCCGGGCATCAGGTCTATGTAGCGGTTGCCCTCGCTGTCCCAGATGCAGGAGCCCTCCGCGCGCACGAAGGCCACCGGCAGGCGGGAGTAGTTGCCGATCACGTAGCTGTCGAAAATCCGTTCAATCCGCTCAAACTCCATTTGGGGACGTCCTTAGCTCTAAATCAGTCGAACATTGCCCGCACGAACTCCTCCGGCTCGAATGGTATCAGATCATCCGCGCCCTCACCAACGCCGATGAACTTCACCGGGACGTCAACCTGCTCTTTCACCGCCAGTATGGCCCCCCCCTTCGCCGTGCCGTCCAGCTTGGCCAGCACGATGCCGCTCAGCTCGATGCTGTCGTTGAATTGGATGGCCTGGCTGATGGCATTCTGGCCGGTGGTGGCGTCCAGAACCATCAGCGTTTCATGTGGGGCGCCGGGTATCTTGCTGGCCACCACGCGCCTTATCTTGTGCAATTCCATCATCAGGTTCTTGCGCGTGTGGAGCCGGCCGGCGGTATCTATTATCAGGACATCGTAGGACCTGGCCAGCGCCTTGTCGGCGGCGTCAAAGGCCACGGCGGCCGGATCCGCGCTTTCGTTCTTGACGACGTCCGCCCCGACACGGCGGGCCCATATCTCCAGTTGCTGGACGGCCGCCGCACGGAATGTATCGCTGGCCGCAAGCAGCACGCTCTTGTCCCTGTCGAGCAGCCACTTGGCGAGTTTGGCTATGGTAGTGGTCTTTCCCGAGCCGTTCACGCCCGCCACCATGATGACGCCGACGCCCTCCCGGGGCAGGCGAAGCCCTGTGTCCCACT
Source organism: Planctomycetota bacterium (assembly GCA_021161675.1). Classification (GTDB taxonomy): domain Bacteria; phylum Planctomycetota; class Brocadiia; order SM23-32; family SM23-32; genus JAGHAF01. The sequence continues at coordinate 12,010 of JAGHAF010000047.1, forward strand.
GATCGAGTTCCTTACGGATGAACTCTTTGAGAAACTCGATCACCCGGATCGGGTCCTTGATTGCGCCCGTTCGATAGGCCTCTTGCAGTTCCCCGCAGAATCTCGTCACGGATCTGGGCCCGACGTCGGCTATGTAGAGCTGCTCCTCGATCTTTTCGATGAGTTCTTGATCCAGCTTGCGATGTGAAAAAAGGACCCCGCGAAGCCCGCCGCCGACCTTCTGGCGTGTCTTCTTCAGACCGGAGCGAAGCTTATCAGACGACTTGTCGCCCCGCTTCGCCTTCTTCGCGCCCTTTTTCCTGAAAATCCCGAACGGTGACATGGTTTCTGGCGCCTCGTGATATTTGAATCCGTGGCTAAAAGCATCAGCCACTGATTACACGCATTTACACAGACCAAAGAACAACCCGGCTATTTGGGCACAACAACATTTATAACGTCCCGCGGTTAGAAACTTTGCCGCTTTTTTGCCGTTTTGCCTTCTCTCTTCGTTCTTTATCTGTCTCCATCCCTACTCCGCCCCGCTGAAGCGCGCTGCGAAGGGCAAACAGTGTGGATCAGTGGCCCATCCGCGCCCGTTGCTGCAACTGGTGCAGCTCGACGAACGACACCGTCTCCTGGCCGATCTGTATCTGAGGCTTGATTTCACCGTGGAAATCGCTTCCCCCCGTGGGGACAAGGTCGTGCTGCCGGGCAAGGTCCAGAAGGCGCCTCTCGTCCTGCGCCGAGTGCGTCGGATAATGGACCTCGATGGCGTCCAGGCCCGATTCCACGAGTCTCTCCAGCCGCGCGGGCAGGTCCTCTATGTGCGCCGGATGGCACAGCGCCGCACATCCTCCCGCGCAATGGACCAGCTCCACGGCCTCCGCCGGGGTCATTCGCTCCTTCGGCACGTAGGCGGCGCACCCCACGGCCAGGTAGCGCTCGAACGCTTCGGGGCCGTCCGCACAGTGCCCGAGCCGCACAAGCTCTTTGGCGACGTGCGCTCGACCGACGGCGCCGCCCCGTGAATGCTCAAGCACATTGTCGCTTTCTATGTCCACGCCGATTTCCCGGAGCTTACCAACTATTTCGTGGACCCGCTGGAGGCGCACCGCGCGGAAGCGCTCCAGCCGGTCCAGCAAAACAGGATTCTCGCAGTCCACGAACAGGCCGGCGATGTGCATCTCGATGTACCCTTCCTCGCTGTCCTTCTCGTAGGCCGTCAGTTCCACGCCGCTCACGACGAGGATGTTCGCCTCCTGGCCGGCCATCTTGGCGGCGGACACTCCGTCCACAGAGTCGTGATCCGTAAGGGCTATCGCCGCCAGCCCTTTTGCGGCGGCCATCGCCGCAAGCTGCTCCGGCGGGACGGAGCCGTCCGAAGCCGTGGAGTGGACGTGGAGGTCCACCCGGGCTTCCGGATCGGATGGAATATCAGGGACCCGAACCAGGTTGTAAATACGATCGAGCACGCCGTTGACGAAAACGGGAGAATCCGCCGTGCTGTACCTCTTGGCCAACTCGATGGCTTCGTTGATGGCGACCTTCGGGGGCGTTTCCGGGCGGAAGAGCAGCTCGTAAACGCCGATCCTCAGTATATTCCGGTCGCTGGTGGCCATCCGCTCAAGCTCCCAATTCTCAGCGGTGCGGCGGATGCGGCGGTCCAGTCGCTCCAGCTTCTCGATGCAACCTTCCAGAAGCCCGATCGCCATTTCGGCGCTCTCCTCGTCGCCCTCCTGTCGGCAGAACTCTCGCAGCTCCTCAAAGTCCCGGTTGGCCACGAGGTCCCGTTGATACAGCGCCTGGAGCGTCAGTTGTCTCGCCCGGCTTTCTTCTCTCATTATCGCAAGTCCCGGCATAGGATGTTCCGGCTCGGCGATGCCTCGCTCCGGAGGCGGACGGGTCCCTACCCCGCGGCGGCGGGCGCAAAGGGGTATAGATAGCTCGGCGCCCTCCGGGGATGCCCGGGCTGAGCCGTTATTCCGATCCCATCTTGTCCATCAGGTCAGCCGTTTCGATCGCGGCGAGCGCAGCATCGGCGCCCCGGTTTCCCGCGCGCGCGCCGGAGCGGTCAACCGCCTGTTCGATGGTGTCCGTGGTTATGACCCCAAAAATGGTGGGCACTCCCGTCTGGAGCCCGACGCTGGCAATGCCTTTGGCCGCTTCAGAAGCCACAAAGTCAAAATGGGAAGTCTCGCCCCGCAGCACTGCGCCGAGGCAGACCACAGCATTGAACCTGCCCGTTTGCGCGACCTTCTGGGCGACCAGGGGCAGCTCAAACGAACCGGGCGTCCGGAATATCTCAATGTCTTCGGGCCCCGCCCCGTGCCTGAGCAGGCAGTCCGTGGCGCCCTCCATGAGTCTGCGCGAGAAAAACTCGTTGTAACGGCTCACCACCAGCGCAAAGCGCTTCCCGGCCGCGTCCAGTTGTCCTTCGTGTTGTTGAATCTCGGCCATTTTTCACCTCGACTCATGTAAAGGGTGTTTCTACCTGGCTCCATGACGAATATAATACCATAGGCAAATTGCTCTTGCGGCGCAAATGCCTTCTGGGAATCCCTCTTGTCGGTCGCGCGCATATGCACAGCTCGTCCACCCTCGACATGAAGCTCCGGCGCTTCCGGCTGCTGCTGCGACTCGCGCTGGCGCTCGGAGGCGCGGGCAGGCTTGTCTGCGCGGTTGTCGCCTTCCTGGCGCTGGACTACGCCTTCGACAGGTGGCTGCGACTGCCGGTCCC
>JAGHAF010000109.1 GCA_021161675.1 Planctomycetota bacterium
ATACCAGCATGGAGGGCCTCCAGCCGAACACGATGAGCGCCCTGATCAATGACGTGGATATCGAGGGCGCCAACAGCGAGAGCAACGCCGACAGAACGGCCGAACTCGATCCCAACGGCCTGGAGGCGGCCACCGTCTTCACCTGGTATACGGGAGCCGGCCCTGGCACCACTTCGGGCAGCAAATCATCGGCCATACAGAACCGCATCCTGGCCGGTGGCGGCCGCTCGCTCTACTTCACCTGGCCGTTCGAGGCCATAGATAGCGCCGGCATTGTCGGCAGCGGCGAATCGGGCCGTATAAACGTAATGCGCAAGATCATCGAATGGCTTCGCAACGTCCCGAAGGCGGCCAATCCGTCGCCGGCCGACCATCAGATGGGCGTCCCCCGCAACGTGGTCTTGCAATGGGGCGAGGTCCCCGAAGCGAGTTGCTACTACGTCTACATCGGGACTGACCCGGAAAACCTGACGGAGCCGGGGGCAACTGTGGCGACCGACGACCCGCAGTACGACCCGTACAAACCGGGCGATCCGAGCGAGCCACTTCTGGATTTGGAGACGAAGTACTACTGGCGCGTGGATTGCGAGAACCCGGACTCCGGAATGTCCATCACCACAGGTGACATCTGGACGTTCACGACTGCCGGCGAGGGCCCGGCCACGAATCCCTTCCCCGCCGATGGAGCGACGGGTGTCGCGACGGATGTGACGCTCTCGTGGGATGGCACCGGCGCCACCTATGACATTTACTTTGGCCAGGGAAGCCTGCCGCCCAGCCCAACGGCGACGGGCCTTACGGACACCGAGTACACGCCCGCCGCGCCCCTCACCCTCGGCGCGACCTACTACTGGCGGGTTGACTCGCACATGGTAGACAGCACGATCATAACCGGCGCAACGTGGACCTTCACCGTCGCCCTGGCCGGCCAGGCCACCGACCCCAACCCCGCCGACCTGGCGACCAACGTCCCGCAGGATGTAACGCTCTCGTGGACCGGCGCCGGCGTCACCTACGACATATACCTCGGCCAGGGCGGCCTGCCCGGCGTCGCCACGGCAGAGGGACTCACCTCCACCTCCTACGCGCCCCCGGCAGACCTCACCGCCGGCGCCACCTACTACTGGCGGGTCGACACGCATATGGCGGACACGCCGGTTGTGCCCGGCGCAACGTGGACATTCACGGTCATCATCCCGGGCGCCAAGGCCACCAATCCCAGCCCACCTGACCTGGCGACGAACGTCCCGGTCGACGCGATTCTATCCTGGACGGGCGCCGGCGTCACCTACGACATATACCTCGGCAGGGGCGGCCTGCCCGGCAGCGCGACGGCGACAGGGCTCACGTCCGCCCAGTACACCCCTGCGGGGACGTTATCCACCGGAGCGACTTACTACTGGCGTGTTGACTCGCATCTGGCGGACCTGTCGCTTATCACGGGAGACACGTGGACCTTCACAGTCATCGGCGGCACTGCTCCCGTCAGTGGCGGTGGCGGAGGAGGCGGCGGCGGCGGCTGCTTCATCGCCACGTCCGCGCTCTCAAGCGCGCCGTGCGCCGGCCCGGCGAGCGTGGAGTCCAACTGCACCGGCCGCTACCTGCTCACGCCGCAGCGGTTGCGTCAAGTGAACAATATCAGGTCACTTCGCGACGACCTGCTGCTCCGGCTCCGGGCCGGACGGGCATTCTCGGCGTGGTATTACGCGCTCGGGCCGTACGCCGCCGAGGCCATACGGCGCCAGGAACCCGCCAAGGCCGTCGTGCGCACCGTGCTGCTGGACCCGCTGGCTAAACTTTCCGAAAAAACACGTCGCAAGGAGCAATAAGATGCTGCGTAGGCATCAGGCTCTTCTGAGAAGGTCGGTCTCGCTTGTGCTGGTAGCCCTCGCGTGCGGTTTCGGCGTCTCTCTCTACCTGGCGCTCAAGCCGCTGCCCCTTGCATCGCTTCGAGAGAAGGCGGCGCAGAGGACCGCGCCCGTTGACCAGGCGCCCCCTTCCGCCCTGTCCGCCCAGGACCTCCAGGTCGTGTGGCGCGGTTGGGACCCGGAGCGCGCCGCCGCGCAGCCATCCCGGCCGCCGGAACCGCCGCGAACGATACCCGACCTGGCGCCGATCCCCGCGTTCAAGCTCCGCGGCATTATCTACTCGACAGGCGGCGACTCAGTCGCCTTCATCGAAAAGGACGGGAAAACTTCCCTCTATACCAGGGATGAGAGCGTGGGGGGCTGGGTCGTCTGCGCCATCGAAATCAACGCCGTCATGCTCGCGAAGGGTGGCGTGGAGCGCCGGCTGGCCATTGAGAACCGCCCCCTCGCAGACCGCCTGATGACGGCCAGCGCGGCCCCCCGGACCACACCGGCCTCGCGCGGCAGGCCCGGCGCCGCCAACCCGGGCCGCTCCAGAGGATCCCCTCCGGACAGAAGAACGCCCGCTCCTTTTCAGAGAACGCCCCAGCGCCGCACTTCCAACCGGCCGCCCCCCCGGGAGCCGGGTGTGGATGCCTCCGTCGCGGTGCCAGCGGGGCTCGTAGAACAGGTCCGCAATGACCCGACGAAGCTCGAGCTGGGCATCCGTTACAGCTGGCAGTTGGGCAGCGACGGCAAGATGCGCGGCTACCGGATTGACAAGGTCAAGCCCGGCTCCCTCGCCGCCCGGTATGGCCTGGCGCCCGGGGACCGCATTCTTGCGGTGAACGGAAATCCCATAAACTCGCCGATGAGCGCCCTCTCGCTCTACCAGCGCTTCCGCAACAGCGACTCGGCCCGCGTCAAGATCGAACGCGGCGGCCAGATCAAAGAAGTCACCTACTACGTGCGGTAAGCGTAACCCTCGACGTTTCATCTGCTGCGTTCTTCTCACGAAAAGCGTGTAGCTCAGGCGCCATCGCCTTAGATGCGCAGCCAGCCCTTCAACTGCGCTCAGGACAGGCGAGAAAGCTTCGGGCGGAAGCTTTTCTTCTGCCCCCCCCTCCTACCGTGCGTGATCAACTATGGCGCGGCAGATGGCGTCGGCGCTCTTGCGCATCGAGTATGTCCCGGGCGGGTTCTCGGAATCGTTGATCATGATGCTGAACGCGACCTCGATCCCGCTTCTTGTGGTGGCGTAGCCGCTCAGGGCGCCCACGCCGCTCAGATAGCCCGTCTTGCCCCGCACGTTGCCCCGGTAGGGCTTCTCCGTCAGGCGATGAGCCAGCGTGCCGTCCTCGCCGGCGACCGAGAGGAAGGACAGAAACTCCCGGCCGTAATCGGAGCGTCGCACGTGGCGAAGCAGGCCGGTGATCAGGGCGGGCGAGAGGCGGCCCTGCCGCGACAGGCCGCTTCCATCGTCCAGTTCGAAGTCCGACTCCCGGAAGCCGAGCCCGCGCAACATCCGGCCCGCCCGCGCGAGCCCGGCCGGCCACGAGCCGACGCCGCTGCTCTCCGCTCCGATCGTCTTTATCGTCTGTTCCGCGTAGTGGTTGTGACTTTTCTTCAGCATGGTCCGCAGCACAGGCGCCAGCGGGGTGCGGCGCCTGATAATCAGGCGGCCCTCCGGCGACGCGCCGGCGGGGCGCGAGCCAGGCTCTACCAGGGCAACTTTCCCGTCAACGCGGATGCCTTCCCGCTCGAGCGCGCGCTTCAGCGTGGCCCCCGCGTAAAGGGGGGGATTCGGGATGGTGACCTCGTGCGAGTAGCCCGATGAGCCGGCCTTGATGTAGCCGCCCACCTTGACCCCTTCGGAGCCCTCCCTTCGGTCGAACCAGATGGCCTGGCGCCTGGAGGCCGTCTTGCACAGGTTCTTCAGTTTGATCGGCGCGCTCGGAGGGTCCAGGCTCACCTCGGCGGGCCGGCCCGGCGAGCCGCCCGGCTTGACGCGCACCATCACGCAGTTGTCATTGATTGAGAGCGCGCCCACGGGCGCGAAGCTCCACTTCCACGCCTGCCGTCCCGGCCAGTGAGGGTGATACCAGGCGCGATCGAAGAAGGAATCAGCGACCAGCACGTCGCCCTCGATCCGCTCTATGCCCCGCTCTCGAAGGGCTGACGCCCACCGACGAAACACGTCACTGGCCGACTCGGACTCGTATCGCCCCCCGATGGTGGGATCGCCGCCGCCGCGGATGAGCAGGTCTCCCGCCAGACGGCCATCGCTAATCTCGCCCTCTGCGTAAACTTCCGTCGTAAAATAATAATCGGGCCCCAGCGCGTCCAGGGCGGCGCAGGCCGTGACGAGCTTTTCCGTAGACGCGGCGATGAACTTCTCGGCGGCATTTCTGGCGTATATTACCCGTCCGCTGTCCAACGCCACTACGTGGACGCCGATGCGCGCCTTGTCGCGTCCCTCGCTGGTGGCCACCTTTTGGATGGCCTCTTCCAGGGGGCCGGCCCAGGCCCCTGGCGCCGTAAATAGCAGGGCGAGGGCGCAGATCAGCCGCAGGACTCGCTTCGATTGGCGCATAGATAGTCCATAGAGTATCGGGAGCGAATTCATTCCTATCCTCTATTTTGGGCCAATTGTGACGCGAATATCCAATATCGCTTTCTTTAGGGGAGTGATTTGCCCGGCGAAAAATGGTTAGAATGACGGGGTGCGCTTACAGTAGTGTGCTCCCTTTCGCGGGAAGGTTCGGATGGTAAACCACGAAAACGTGCTCAATTTTGTCAGGTCGTCCGGTTTCCGCCAGATGACCACCGAGGAGATGGAGCGCCATTTCTCCGTAGAGGAAAAAGAAGGCGAGGCTTTTCTGCAGCTATTGCATGACCTGGAACGCCAGGGCCAACTGGTGAACATCAAGAAGGAGCGCTGGGTCAACCCCGATCATGCCGGATTGCTGGTGGGGCGGCTGCAGTGCAATCCACGCGGGTTCGGATTCGTGCTGCCCGAGAGGAGAGATGACCAAGAGGACGTCTACGTGGCCGACGAGGACATGGGCCCGGCGATGCACGGGGACCTCGTGGTGGCGGAGGTCCACAGCAGCCGCCGCAGAGGGCGCCGCAAACTGGGGCCGTCGGGCCGGGTGATAAAGGTGATCGAGCATCGCAACGAAGAGATACTCGGCACATTTGCCGCCGGGAGGAAGTTCGGCCGTGTCGTGCCGAACAACCCCCGCCTGTTCAGGGACGTATACGTGGCTCGTGAGGACTGGGCCGGGGCGAAGGAGCGCGACCAGGTGCTGGTGAAGATAACGGACTGGCCCTCCCTGCGCCACAACCCTGAGGGGGAGATAAGCGAGGTCCTCGGCAAGGTGAACGAGGTGGAACTGGATGTCCCCACCGTCATCCTCGAGTTCGGGCTGGCCCGCCAGTTCCCGCCTGAGGCGCTCAGAGAGGCCGAGCGAATCCCACGGACTCCGCCCGAGGCGGAGCGCAAGGGCCGCCATGATTTTCGGGGTCGGATCACGGTCACCATTGATCCGGAGGACGCCAAGGACTACGACGACGCGCTTTCCCTCTACAAAGACGAGAAAACGGGGGATCGCATCGTCCTGGTTCACATCGCCGACTTCTCCTGCTATGTCAAACCCGACGGTCCGCTCGACCTGGAGGCGCGCCGCAGAGGCGCCAGCGTATACCTGGCGAACGAAGTGGTGCGGATGCTGCCGCCGGAGCAGAGCAGGTATACGTTCAGCCTGGTCGAGGGCGAGGATCGCCTGGCGAAGACGGTCGTTCTCCGGTTCGATGACGCGGGTGAAATGCTGGACTATTCGATCTGCCGTTCCGTAGTGCGCGTTGACCGGTGCATGAACTACCCCGAGGCGCAAAGGCTGCTGGAGGCGCTTGACTCGCCGGAGGATGCGAGAGCCGCCGCGTCGCTCGAGAATCTGCCGGAGTCGCTCTGGCGGATGCTCGGCGAGTTGGACGAGCTGGCCCGGCAGCTCGGCCGGCGACGCCGCAAGGTGGGTTCTATCGATCTTGACATGCCCGACTACAAGGTCGGGATTGACGAAGACGGCCGGGTGGTGAGCGTCTCTCAGATTGTGAGGGACCGTTCTCATGGTCTTGTCGAGGAGTTCATGCTCAGCGCGAACCGGGCCGTGGCCGCTTTTCTGTGCGACAAGAAACTGCCGGGCCTTTACCGTATCCACGAGCCCCCGCCGCAAGAGGACCTCGAGGAGTTCTCGGAGTTCATAAAGGCCGTCCTTGGCAGGGGGGTGGACGCGGGCGACAGGAAGGCCCTCCAGCGCTTGCTCGCGGACGTGAGCGGCACGCACCTGGCCGAGGCGGTCAACATGCAGCTTCTGCGCTCCATGCAGCGGGCCATCTATTCGCCGAGCGTCAGTCCTCATTACGCGCTGAACTTCGACCGTTATTGCCACTTCACCTCGCCCGTGCGGCGATATCCCGACCTGCTGGTCCACCAGGTGCTCGATGCGTTCCTGAAACACAACCGGAGCGCGGCGAAGCTTCGCGCCGAGTGGCGGCCCAAGCTGCCGCGCATCGCCTCCCACTGTAACGAGATGCAGCAGCGTGCGGACGAGGCCGAGCGTGAAATCATCAAGATCAAGCTCCTGCGTTATCTGGAGGCCCACCGCGAGGAAGTCTTCGATGGTGTCATCACCGGGGTTCTGGAGATAGGCATCTTCGTGCGCCTGCAGCGCTGCTCCGTCGAAGGATTGGTGAAAGTGCAGGACATCCGGGACGACTTCTACAAACTGGACGAGCGGCGCCATGCCCTGGTCGGGACCCGCACGGGGCGTGAGCTGAGCCTTGGGCAGCGGGTGGAAGTGGTCATCTCGGACATAGACACGGCCCGCCGTCGGCTCGATCTCTTGCTACATGGATAGGAAGGGAGCGATGGAAAATCTACTGGAGAAGTTGAATTTCAAGAACGGCCTCGTGCCAGCGATAATCGTGGCGGAGGACGGGCAGGCGCTCACGCTCTGCTACATGGACGAGGAGGCGTTGCGAAAGACGCTGGACACGGGGGAGGTGCACGTTTTCCGCCGCTCTCGCGGGCGCGTCATGAAGAAGGGGGAGAGCAGCGGCCACACCCAGAAAGTCATGGAGATTCGGATTGACTGCGAGGGAAACTCGCTCCTCATCGTCGTGCGGCAGCGGGTGGCGGCCTGCCACATGGGTTACTTCACCTGTTACTACAGGCGCTACGAGCCGGCGGAGGACAGCTTCCAGGTGCGCGAGGAAAAGGTCTTCGATCCGCAGGACGTTTACGGCGGGTGAACCTGAAGCGCTCGGGCGACGCCGGGGCGGATCTTGCCGTTGACATCGGCGAAGCGCCGCCCTACGATAGTGGATCGTGGTCTGTTGCCTTCAAGGTTTCTCTCATCCGTCTTTTCGGGCAATCAATCATGAGCGCAAGTCTTCCCGACGACAGGGGTTACTTCGGACCGTACGGGGGGAGGTTCGTCCCCGAGACGCTTGTGCCGGCGCTCAAGCAGCTCGAAGAGTCATACCTCGAAGCGCGCGATGACCAGTCCTTCCAGCAGGAGCTGGACTACTACCTGCGCCAGTATGCCGGCCGGCCCAGCCCGCTGTATCTCGCCGAGCGCTTCAGCGAGCGGGTGGGCGGGGGCAGGATATACCTGAAACGGGAAGACCTGAACCACACCGGGGCGCATAAGATCAACAACGCCCTGGGGCAGGCGCTGCTGGCGGTCCGCATGGGCAAGAAGCGCATCATCGCCGAGACCGGCGCGGGCCAGCACGGCCTGGCGGCGGCCACCGCGGCCGCCATGTTCGGGCTGCCCTGCGAGGTGTACATGGGCACGGAGGACATGCGGCGCCAGCGGCCCAACGTGCTGAAGATGCGGCTGCTGGGCGCCAGGGTCGTGCCGGTGACGGGCGGCTCCCGCACGCTGAAGGACGCCTGCAACGAGGCGCTAAGGGACTGGATGAGTTCTTTCGAGAATACGCATTACCTGCTGGGCAGCGTCACCGGACCACACCCGTTCCCGATGATGGTGCGCGATTTCCAGACAGTAATCGGCCGCGAGACCAGGCGGCAGGTCCTCGATGCGGAAGGGCGGCTGCCGGATTGCCTGGTGGCCTGCGTTGGCGGCGGGAGCAATTCGATCGGGATGTTCTACCCGTTCTTGGAAGACGAGTCCGTGCGCATGGTAGGGGTGGAGGCCGGCGGCTACGGGCTGGACTCCGGGCGGCACGCGGCCACCCTGGTGATGGGCAAGCCGGGCGTGCTCCACGGGGCCAAGACCTATGTTCTACAGGACGAGGACGGCCAGACCAGCGTCGTGCACTCGGTTTCGGCGGGGCTCGACTACCCCGGCGTGGGGCCGGAGCACAGTTACCTGAAAGAAAGCGGACGGGCCGAATACGTAAGCGTCACCGATGAGGAGGCGCTTGCGGCCTTCCAGACGCTCGCCCTGACTGAGGGCATTATCCCGGCGCTGGAGAGCGCCCACGCCGTGGCGTGGCTGCTCCAGGAGGAGAACCGCCCCGGTCAGGATGAAGTGACGATCATCTGCCTGTCCGGCCGGGGGGAAAAGGACCTGGACGAGGCGGTCAGGCTGCTTGGGATCGAGATCTAAGTGACTGGGAGCGCCCCATGAACAGGATTGACGCGCGGTTTGAGAAGCTGAGAGCGGCGGGACATGCGGCGTTCATCCCGTTTTTCACCGCCGGCGATCCCGACATGGAGACCAGCCTCCGGATGATGCAGAACGTCGAGAAGGCCGGGGCGGACGTGATCGAGCTCGGCTTTCCCTACTCGGACCCGATAGCCGACGGGCCGACGATTCAGGACTCCTATCAGCGGGCGCTCGATAAAGGGCTGCGCATTGGCGACGTCTTCGACCTGGTGGCGCGGGCGCGGCCCGAATGTACGATCCCCGTGGTAGCGATGATCTCCTACAGCCTCGTGTTCAGGATGGGGATGGACGCGTTCCTGGACAGGGCGACGGGGGCGGGCATTGACGGAGCGACCATCCCGGACCTGCCCATCGAAGAGACCGTGCAGTTCTTCGACGCGGCTAAGGAGCGTGATTTCCCGCTGATCTGCTTCGTGACGCCGGCCACCGAGACGGCGCGGCGCAATGCAGTAGCTCGGCACGCCAGAGGGTTCATTTACTATATCGCCCTGCGCGGCATAACCGGGGAGCGGCCGCAGCTTCCGCCCGACCTGGCCGAAAACCTTTCCGAGTTGAAGAGCCTGACCGAGACGCCGGTGGCGGTGGGATTCGGCATCTCCAGGCCGCAGCAGGCCAGGATAGTGGCAGGTGAGGCGGACGGCGTTATCGTGGGAAGCGCGATTGTCAGGCGCCTTCACCAGGCGGCTGAAGAAGGCAAAGACCCGGTTGAAGTGGCCCTGGCGTTTATCGAAACGATGGCCACGGCAACTTGAGAGGCCGTTCGGTGGCGCATAGGCGCGGGCCAACGGCTTTCTGCGTCCACACAGGGGCCGGAACCGTGAACGTTACCTGCCCAAATTGCGGCGAGAGCACAGAGGCGCCTCCCGGGACGCAGGAGGTGACCTGCCCGTCCTGCTCCCACACCTTCAATGTCCCTGGCCAGGCTGCGACGGTGGCGGACGATGCGTCGGGCGCTGAGACGCAAATGGGGGGCGGCGCCGGGATCGAGGAGATGGATACGATCGTGCTTCCAACGGGGACCGGCCCGCGCATCCGGGTGAACTGCCCGCAGTGCCACAAGGAGCTGGAGCTGCGGCCGGGGGAAGAGCCGGGAGACTGCCCCCGCTGCGGGGCGTCCCTGCGGGAGTTGGGCGCCCAGGAGATCACCGTCTCGAAAGAGGACGCGCCGTCGGACGTCCAAAGCGCCAGGACGATTGCCGACAGGGCGCCGCTTGCCTCGAGCCGGGAAGCCGCGCCCGAGGGGACGGCAATAGACTGGATGCGGGAGCATTTCAGCAAGGACTACGAGATTGAGGACTTTATCGCTCGCGGGGGGATGGGGGCGGTTTACAAGGCCCGTCAGAAGCGGCCATCTCGTGAGGTAGCGCTGAAGGTCATGCTGGCCGGCGCATTCGCCACCCCTGCTCATCGCAGGAGATTCGAGCGGGAGGCGCAGGCGGTGGCGCGGCTGAGCCATCCCGCAATCGTCCCCGTTTACGAGTACGGCGAGATGGACGGGCAGCCCTATTTCGCCATGGAGTACGTGGAAGGTCTGGACCTGAGGAGCTACGTTCTTCGGGAGAAGTTGAGCCGGGAAGAGATCTGCCGGCTGATGGTGCGAGTCTGCGATGCGATTCACTACGCCCACCAGCACGGGGTGATCCATCGGGACCTGAAACCCACGAACATCATTGTGGACAGGCTGAAGCGGCCACGAATCCTGGACTTCGGGCTCTCGCGGGTGATGCCGGAGGGCGGGGCAGAACGCTCCATGCTCACCAGGTCGGGGGATTTGCTCGGCACTCCCCGTTACATGAGTCCTGAGCAAGCGTTGGGCCGGGCCAAATACGTTGATGAACGGGCCGACGTGTACGCCATCGGCGCGATTCTGTTCGAACTGGTGGTAGGGGTGCTGCCCTACCCGCTGGAGCACGCGCAGGGACTGAGACTGTTCCAGGTCTTTCTGCAGGCCCAGGCGGTCAAGCCGTCCAATTTGCTCGCATTGTTCCCCCGAGACCTGGAGATCATCCTGCTCAAAGCGGTGGAGAAGGACCCCGAGCAGCGATACCGCACCGCCGAGGAGCTGGCGCGGGACCTGGAGAACTTCCTGGCCGAGCGGCCTATCAGCGCCCGCCCGGCCACGGTCGGATATCGCCTTAGCATGTGGGCGCAGCGGAATCGAAAGGTTCTCATCCCCGCGGTTATTTCGCTGCTCGTAATCGCCATCCTGAGCGGGGTGTTCCTGAATATCTTCAGGCAGCAGAGGCTCAAGGAGACGGAGCAGGGCATCACAATAGGGACGCTCAGAACGCAGGAAGAACTGCGCAGGCTGGGGGAGGAGTCAACAATTCAACAGATTGCGGCCGAAATCGCCCAGGGCAGCCTGGCCTTCGCCCAGCACAGCGCCCAACTCGCCAAGAAGCTGTGGCCCGACAGCAAGAGGGCGCAAGCCCAGCCCACCAGGGTTCGCCGGGCCGCGGCCAAGCGCGTTGCGTCCGCGCTGGCAACCTATTGGAGCCTGATCCGCGCCCAGGACTATGACGCCGCCCATCAGAAGGCTGACGCCCTGCTAGCCCTGGCCGGGGCTCTGCCCGCCGCCTACGGCGATCTCAAAGAGCAGGCGCGCAAGGATGAGGCGGCGTTCCTGGATGATTGCTGGAAGGACCAGCGGGAAGCGTTGGAGCTGGCCTACGTTCGGGAAGACGCCCTGAACAGAATTGATAACTTCATCCGACGCTTCCCCGAAAGTCCGCATCTGGAGCAGGCCGAAAAGGATCGCCAGGCGTTCGCGGAAAAGCCGCCGGATTACTTTCTTGAGAAACACGAAGAGGCCTTCCAGCGGGCGATCGAAGGCTATCGCTGGGCTGAGGCCGAGGACATCCTTTCTTCCGCCCGGAAGACTCTCGCAGCGGCGAAGGCGCAAGTGAGGGATAAGTGGGCCGGGCAGTTCAAGAGGTCGCAAGAAGAGCTAAACAGCATCATTCGTCCGGCGACCGCCGCACGCCTCAAACGACTCCGTCTCGAGAGCCCTGTCAACCTGGGGTTGATCAAAGGCATGGTATATCTGAGCGGGAAGGACCTGGTCGTGGTCGCTCCCCAGGCGAAGCCGGTGACTTTCCTTCGCCCCGACGGGTGGGAAGTCGCCGATCGCCTGCCGCCTGCCGCCGGGAACCTCAGAAGCCTGGCCGCAAGCGCCGATGAGTCCCTCCTCGCCCTCGGCTACGAGGAGGGAACGGTTACGCTCTGGAACCCGGAGAGCCGCCAGATGGCGCACGAGCTGGCCGGCCAGAAGGGATACGTGCGCTCCGTATCCTTCTCGCCGGACGGGACAGTTTTGGCGACGGCTGACCAGTTCAGCCTGCTGCTGTGGGACGTAAAGTCCGGGCAGAAATTGAAGGAACAGCCGTCCCAGGCCCGCAGGCCGGCCTGCTTCTGGCCGGGCGGGGCGTTCGTGGCGGCGCGGACCCGGGCCCGCGCCGAAGGCGAAGGCAAGGACCCCGACGAACAAGAATGGAGGGTCGGCCTGTGGGACGTAGAGCTGGGCATGTGGGCGCCGGACTGGTTCCTGCCCACCGGCCCGGCGCTGGCGCTGGCATTCTCGCCCGAGGGGAGATTGCTGGCGGAAGGCCATAACCAGACGCCGGGCGACATAGCGACTGACGAGATGGTGGGCGTCTGGGAAGTGGAGACCGGCAAGAAGCTGACAGAGCTTCCCATCGGACGAGGGCAGATCAATGATATCGAGTTCTCGCCCGACGGCAGACTGCTGTGTGTGCTGCTCGGCGGATTCAGCGGAAAGCATCTCACCCTCTGGGAGGCCGACACAGGCCGAATGCTCACAAGGAGCGACCTGCCGACGAGCCCGTACGCCGCCGTGTTCGATCCTCAGCAGCGGCGACTTATCGTGGGCCTGATGGACGGCAAGCTCTGCGTCTACGGCATCCCCGCGGCGACCTCCGGGGGTGCGGCGGACGGAGAGGGCAAGTAGCTCGCGCGTGGGGGCAGTATCAATCCGATACGTTTCCCCGGCGGCGCCGCGCCGCCTTGTGAAATCTGCCGGCAGCGGCTACAATGTGGTCATAACTGTGCCCTTGACGGAAAGATAGTGGTGGCGGGACTCTTGCGCAAATGTCTTCTGGTTATCGCAATCGGCGCGGCGTTTCTGGCCGGGGTCGTCGCCGCTGCCCCGCCGCCACGTGCGCCAGCGCCTTCCGAACCGCCCTCTCAACTATTGGGGCGCGATTGCCTGCTGGCGGGGGTCGTCACGGACGCTCCGGAGCTATGCCGGCTGGCCGGCGAGGCGCTCGCGGCGGCTGACGGGCGTTCCGGCGCCGAGCGCCTGCTCGGGCGGCTCGGCGAGAGGCTTCACAATCCTGATATGGCCGGCGTTGACCTGTCCAAACCGATCCGGTTCTTCTACATGAACCCGCAGAGGTATCGGAGGCCGTGGGTCTATCAGTTCGAAGTCAGCGACGCCGCCGCCCTGAAGCGGGCGATGGCCTCCCAGGACCCCGACGACGGCCTCTTGCTCCTGCGCGTCAACGGAAGCCGCGCAACGGCGTTCTTCGATCCTGCGGCGGGGAAGGCCGTCATGCGCCCGGGCGAGGCGGGTCCTGCGGAGGTGACCTTCCACACCACGGGACAGCTCCGCCTTCGGGCCAACGTCCAGCAAATTCTGCTCGTATTTGCGGATCAGGTCGCCGAGCAGGCGCAACTGATGAAGGATCGCATGCGCGAGGCCATGCAACGTCTGCCCGCGCCCGGCGATGCCGATGCGGAAGCGCTCCGCGCGCAGCAGGAGTTGGACCTTTGCATTACGCTGCTCGGCCAGGTGCGCGAGGCGGAGTGCGGGCTCGAGCTGAAGGCGAATTCTGCGGGGATGTTCCTGCTGGCGGAGCCGCTCCCAGGATCGTTACTTGCTGGCCTGATGGCCTCTCAAGCGCAGGGCTCGCTGGCGCCGTTGCGTCGCTGCCCGCAGGATGCGATCCTCATATATGGCGGCAATCTGCGCACGGGCAACCTGCTATGGAATCTGATCCCTCGCGCCCTTGGGATTGGCAGGTTCGTCACCGGGAGCGACTGCGCAGTCCTCGCCCTCCTCCCATCGTCAGAACCCGGCTCACTGCTCGATGTCGTGGCGCTGCGGGACGGCGCGGGCGGCGCCGGGCGAGCGCTGGCGAGATGGCGGCAGTTATGTGAACCGGGCCCCGAGACGGACCACAGGCCATTTGGCCTCCGGCCGGTCCCACCGGACGCGACGCCCGAAGGAGTGCTGATGGCGGAGGTAATTCCGAATCAACAGGTCCTGGGCGCAGCCGCAACGAACGCGATGCGGGTTATCTTCGGCTCCAAGGCGCTCGCCGCGCTGGAGCGAGGCGACTGGGGGAGCGCGCTTGCCGTGGGCCGGGACCCGCTGGCGAGGATTCGCCAGATCCGGGAACTCGCCACGGACGGGTCCGCCTCGCTGCGCTTCAACGACGCTTTCGTCAGGACGATGGATGGGGTCCCGGAGAAAGCGAACTTGCTGCTTTACGTGGCCCCGGAGGGCATCCGGCGTTGGCTCGTGCTGGGGGGAGTCCGCACGGATAGTCTCTCGCCGATCCGGATGGGCATGGTGTGCGCGGCGCGATTCTCCAGAAATCAGGCTCTCGCCGCGTTCAGGCTGCCCACGCGTCCCATCCGGGAGGCCTTGTTGTCTCGGCGCGAGGAGCCGGCGCCCCCACCCATGCTGAGTGAGGTGAAAT
>JAGHAF010000009.1 GCA_021161675.1 Planctomycetota bacterium
CCCTCGCGCGAGGGCGAGCCACCCAGCGCCACCGGGTAAATAGGCACGCTGAGGCCGTCGGCCGCGGCCTCGGGCGAGATGCCCCGGTTGGAGAGCCCGTCAGTCAGCAGCACTACTGAGGAGACGCTGCGCGCCCCGATCCTGCGCACGCTATTCCTGAGCGCCTCGCCGAGGGCCGTAACGTTGGCGTCGGGCCGGAGCCCGTCCAGTTCCCCGGCGCCGTCCAGCGCCGTGGCCCTGGCGCCGAACCTGTAGAGCGCCTTCTCCGGTGACTGCCCGCCACCACGCAGCAGCCCGTCGGGCTTGCGCGCGAGCAGTTCAACGCCCGCCTGGAGCCGCGAGCGCCCGCCCGCCGTGTCCCTTATGCTCATGCTCTTCGAAGTGTCAACCAGGAATAGCGTCACGCCCCGGCGCGGGCTGCTGCGCGTGATCCGCAGGACCGGCTGCAAGAGCAGCAGCGCCACAACGGCCACGCTCGCGGCGCGCAGAAATATCAGCGTCCGATACGCCCGGCGCGACAGATCGTCCCGCCTGGTCCGATAGGCAAGGAAGGCCACCAGCGCCGCCGCAAGCCCCGCGCAGATCACCAGCGGCGCGGGCCAGCTGCCGTTGAAAGCGACCTCCCAGGATTTCATTGCTGAGCCTCTCAGCAAAGGATGAAATTGAACGGCAAAAACAACGGCGACGGCAAGACTCCGGGCGGAAGCTTTCCTTTTATTTTCATCCTTCTACACTCTGCCTTCCGCCTTCAACGGCCGGCGCCACGGCGCCGGCCGTTGCCGATCCAGTTCTCCAGGGCGGCCAGCGCGAGGGCGGCCGCGAAAAGGTAGTTCCACAGGCCGAGCCCGCGGCTCAGCCGTCGGCTCTCTATGCGCGCTTGCTCGGGCGACTGAAGCGCCACGGCCCTGTCCTGGCCGAGCATCGCTGCGACGCGCTCGGGCTCGATGCAGGCCAGCTTGCTCTCGCGCGTGTCCACGTTCACGGCGAACTGGCGGGTCTGCTGCGCGCCGCCTGCCTCCCAGACGGCGCGATAGACGCCGGGCCTGGCTGTGCCATCGAAGGCCGCCACACAGGGCTGCGCATCGGGCGCCACGCTCACCGTCGCCGCCGGCTCATCCTCGCTGCCCGGACCGTAGAAGCTCACCGTCACCGGTTTCTGCGGACGGGGGAGCCGCAATTCATAGCGCGAGCCCACGACAATGCCTGACTCGCTGCGCGCCAGCCCGGAGGTGTAGTAGACAATCTTGTGCAGCAGCGGGAGGAAGAAAGGCCTGGCGGGCAGGTTGTTCCAGTCCGCGTCCGCGCTGCTGGCAAACAGCAGGCAGGCGCCCGCGCCCGTGCGCCTCTCAAGCAAGAATGGGTGGGCCTCCTGCGCCCCGCCAGGCGGAGCTACGGAGGAGAAGCCCTCCGCGGCGGCGAGGACCACCGCTGAGCCCAGCGGCTCCAGGTCAAACATACGATTCACCCGCGTGCGCTCGACCTTAATTTCCCCGGCCAGGCCCCGCAGCGCCGGGTGCGAGGCGTTCAGGCGTCGCAGATGTGCGCCGCCGGGCGATGACAGGGCGCCTTTGAGCCTGGCGGGCAGTATCGAGGACAGCGAATCGTTGTAGTTCTGCGCTTCAGTTTTCGAGCCGAGGAACACGACCAGCCCTCCGCCGCCCTGGACGTAGGCCTCCAGGGACCGGGCCAGCCCGGCCGGTATCCGCGGCACATTGGCCAGCATGACACAGCCGTAATCCGAGAGCCGTTCATCGCCCAGCTCAGCGGGCGTCACCGTCCTGACGCTAACCGGGGAATGGGACTGGCCTCCGCGCCCAGGCGCTCTCAGGGCCAGGTCCAGGTAGAAGGTTTCGTTGTCTTGCGGGGCGGAGGAAGGGTCCCCGTTGACCAGCAGGACGGAAACGCGCTCCTGCACGTCCATGGCGAAGTAGAAGGCATTGTCTGCGTCGAGCTGGTCCGGCCCCAGCTCTACTTGTCCCGAGACGGGGCCGGGCCGCTCAAACACGTGCTCCAGAGAGGCCGTGTGGAGGCCGCCCGGCTCGACCACGGCCTCATCCCTCGCCATGGCCCGCCCTTCCAGCATCAGCCGGATAGTGGCGCTCACCTGCTGGGCCGCCGTGTTAGCCACGGTGCATCTGAGCTGTCCGGCCGCGCCGACGACGGGGCTGCTCAGATCGAACTGCGCATCCTGCACCGCCAGGTTCTTGCTGAGCGGCTGGGCCACGTTGAGCAGGAAGATGGGCGCCTTTTCTGGCAGCGCCGGCTGCACGTCAACCGTCTCAGGGGGCCAGGAGAGCCGTTGGAAATCGGAGATGACGTAGATGGCTTTCCTCGGCTGGGTGCTCTCGGCAAGCGCCGCAGCGGCGCGCCGGAGCGCGTCCGGCCCCGCGGCGCTGCCCCAACCGCATTGCATCCTTTCCAGCTCGCGGCGCATGTTCTCCAGGGAGGTGGTCACGGCGCCGGGCCGGCGTCCGTGGGCGTCGAAGGGGATCAGGCAAGCGCCGTCGCCCTGCTCGAGCCCCTCGAGAACCTGCAGGGCGGCGCTGCGGGCCCGCTCGAAGCGGGAGGCGCCCCCGTCTACTGCGCGCATCGAGTAGGTGTTATCCAGCACGAGGGCGGCGGCGACCGGCACGCGGGAGCTGCCGGCGGCGCCGGCGCGCAGCACGGGCTGGTAAAGCGCTCCGATTACGGCGGCCAGCAGCAGCAGACGCACCGCCAGCAGGAGGAGCTGTTTCAACCGGTGGCGCCGCGCGACCCGCCGGTCCAGGATGCGGAAGAAACGCAGGGTGCTGAACGGCACGCGGCTGGCCTTGCGACGGTGGACCAGGTGGATCACCACGGGCACGGCCAGGGACATCCACAGCAGATGGATCATGCGTTCATTCCCACTTCTTACGCCTGTTCAGGTAAGCCGCCAGCATAAGCTCGAATGGCAGGTCGGTCGTGACGCACTGGTAATCCACGCGCGCGGCCGAGCAGCGGCGCCGGTACTGCGAGATGAACTCCTCAAACTGGCGGCGGTATTCTGCTCGGATGACCTCCGTGCGCACCTGCATGGTCTGGCTGGTCTCCATGTCGATGAATTCGACAAGGCCGTCCTGGCTCAGCTCGCGCTCAGCGCGATCGAACAGGTTGAAGACGATAACCTCGTTGCGATTGTGGCGGAAGTGGCTAAGCGCGCTCATTACGGCGTCCTGATCGTCCAACAAGTCGCTGAGCAGGATTATCAGCCCCCGCTTCGCGCTTCTTTCGGCGACGGCGTGGAGGCAGGCGCCGATGCCGGTCTCGCCCTCGGGGCGGGCCGCCTGCAGCTCGTCCAGGATGCGCTTCATGTGCCCACGGGTGCTGCTGGGCGGTATCCGGCGGCGCACATCCTGCCCGAACAGCGCCATTCCCACCTGGTCGCGCTGCTGTATCATCAGGTAGGTCAGGGCCGCGGCCAGGCAGCAGGCGTAGTCGAACTTGCTCAGGCCGCCCGAGCCGTAGCCCATCGAGCCGCTGCAGTCGAGCAGCAAGGTGCAGGTGAGGTTGGTCTCCTCCTCGTACTGGCGCACGTAGCGCTTGTCAGTCCGGGCGAACACGCGCCAGTCGAAATGCTTCAGGTCGTCCCCCGGCATGTATTCGCGGTATTCGGCGAACTCGGCGCTCATCCCCTTGAACAGGCTGTGGTGCAGCCCGCTTATGAATCCCTCCACGACGGTGCGCGCCAGGAGCTGGAGGTTCTTTATGCGGGCCAGCTTCTGCGGATCGTAGTACCGGCTCTTCAGCGCGCGTCGCATAGAACGGGGACCAAGGATAAAGGCAGAAAGATGAAGGCGAAAGGAAAGACTCCGCCCAGACTCTTGCTGTTGCTTTTGCCGTTGCTGTACCTACCGCCTATCGCCTAGGGCCTACAGCCTGCTTTTGGCCTTCTCCGCATAGTCGGCCTCGTCGGGTTCGGCAACGGTCTTGAGCAGGCGATCAATCACGTCCTCCACGCTGACCCCTTCGCTGTCGGCGTTGAAGTTGGTGTAAATCCGATGCCGCAGCACGGGGTGGGCCACTGACCTGACGTCGGCGCAGGACACGTTGAAGCGCCCGTCCAGCATCGCGACGGCCTTGGCGCCGAGCACCAGGTTCTGACCGCCTCGCGTGCCGGCGCCCCACTCGACGTAATGGCGGATGAACTCGGGGGCGTCCTCACACTCGGGGCGGCTCGCCCGCACCAGGCTCGCGACGTATTCCAGCACGTGCTCACTGACCGGTATCTTATGCACCACGTTCTGGATGCTGCGTATCTGGCGGGCGTCCATCACGGGCGCCGCCTCGGGCAGCTCGTCCATGGTGGTGAGCCGGAATATCTCCACTTCTTCGTCACGCTTCGGGTAGTCAATCATCACGTTCAGCATGAAGCGGTCGAGCTGGGCCTCCGGCAACGGATAGGTCCCTTCCTGCTCGATGGGGTTCTGGGTGGCCAGCACGAAGAACGGCGCCTCTATTCGGTGAGTCACCCCGCCCACGGTGACGCCGTATTCCTGCATCGCCTCCAGCAGCGCGGCCTGCGTCTTGGGCGGGGTGCGGTTGATCTCATCGGCCAGCAGGATATTGGTGAATATCGGCCCCGGCGCGAAGCGGAACCCGCGCTCGCCCGTCTCCCGATCGATCTCCAACACCTCCGTGCCCGTTATGTCGCTGGGCATAAGGTCCGGCGTGAACTGGATGCGCTTGAAGTCCAGTTCCAGACAGCGCGCCAGGGTGCGCACGATAAGCGTCTTGGCCAGCCCCGGCACCCCGATGACAAGGCAGTGTCCGCGGCAGAACAGGGCCATCAGTATCTGTGAGAGCACCTCCTCCTGGCCGATTATCACCTTCCTGACCTCTCCCAGCAGCTTCTGGCGCAGCAAAGCCACCTGCTCTATGAGCCTCTGGGCCTTTACGACATTCATCTTCTCTTTCGCCTGTGGCCGCGTGTTCTGTTCCAATGCTGTCCCTTCTGTCTCGACGGAATCAGTGCGTCATGGCGTAAAGCACGATGTTGACGCCCAGCTTCAGGGCGTCCTCGTGGGCGATGTCGCGCCCGAAAGGATGGTCCAACCCGCGCCATCCTCCGCCCAGCCCGTAGGGCGAGTAGACCACCGCCGTCACCCCGCCCAACTGGATGCCTTCCAGGGAAAGTGCGGGCGGGTCATTCTCGCCCCCGGTGGAGTAGACGTAGTCGGCATAGTGGACCTGCTGCACGTTCTCCAGCATGTGATAGACGGGATGGCCGTCCGGGAGCTTCTCCAGGGGATGGTTCGGCAGCACGCGCGCGATCTCGCGCCGGAACGCCGCATCGAACTCGGCCCGCCCGCAGCTCGGACTGGCCAGGAGAAATCCCCCCTCGCTCAGGAAGCGCCGCAGGCCCTGAACCTGCCGCTCGGTCAGGACGAAGTCGTGGCGGCCGGTCATGTAGAGGAACGGGTATTCGAGCAACTCGTCGGAGCCGGGGTCCACGGGATAGCGCTGAAAGGCCACTTCGGCGCTGCTCTGCGTCGCGACTGCCTTCAGCAGGTTGGCGATTGCGTTCGGTTCTGTGTCCCAGTCGCCGTCCAGGCGCGCCTGGAGGAACAGGAAATCGCCCTTCGGGCTTTCCCCCTCCTCCGTGTACATCTTGGCCGTGCTCTGGTAGCGGGCCAGCTCCCAGACGCCCAGCGTGTAGACGATCAGGTTGATGCCCAGCCGGCGGGCGTCCTCCGGGCGCACGCTCAGAGCGCCCTCCCGGATGTGCCCGTCCCAGCCGCAGCTCAGGTCGTAGCGCGACAGCAGCACCGCCGTGCGGTCGCCCAGGTCCAGGCCGGTCACCACGGGGGGGCCACTATTGCCCTTTGCATCCGGCACGTCACGGGTGTAGGTAACCTCGTCCAGGTCGTAGCGGCAGTGGAAGAGCGGGTGTCGCGGCCCGAGCCGACGCCACTTCCTGTCGGGCAGCACGCGGCTCATTTCACGCGTGAAGGCCTGAAAGAAGTCCGGATCGCCAAAGCAGGTGTCCCCCCAGATCGTGCCGCCGTTCTGCAAGAACTTGCGCAGCCGGAGGACCTCCGTCTCCGTCAGTTGGAAGTCATCGCTGCCGGTGAAGTAGAAAACCGGATACCTGGCCGGATCGGGCTCGAAGACGCTGAGCGGGCCCTGCTTATAGGTGTAGTTGATCCCGAGCTGCTGCCGCGCCAGGTTCAGCAGCACCGCGATGTCGCCCGGGTCCTTGTTCCAGTCGTAGTAGCGGATCTTCTTGCCGTCGCGCTCTATTTGTTTTATCCCGCCGAACTGTATCTTCGCGACAAGGGCCGGGGGCGCCGGGGGGCGTTTCTTCTCCGTGCGCCGAAGAGGCGTGGCCGGCAGGGGCAACGGCGGGAAGCTCTCGCCGGCTTTGCGCCGCTGTGGCTTGGCAGGCGGCGCGGAACCACAGGGCCCCACGGGCAGATTGATCTCTGCCGCAGAAGCCACCAATGCAGGAACCAGCAGGAAGATAATCAGCGCCCTTCTCATGGCGTCCTCCTGCAAAAGAAGACTACCGGATTTGTCTAACCCGTCAGAGACGAAAAATCAAACTTGCGGCCCTCGTCCTGCATGGCCAGGTAATTGTCAACCGGTATGTAGTTGGCCACGCTGTTGCCGGAGCCCAGGCAGTAGCCGCCGCCGCTCATGCAGCGGCGCAGCGTGTCGCGAACGCGCGCCCGGATTTGCTCTTCGTCCGCACGGGCGAGGAAGTCCATGTCAATCCCGCCCAGAAGCGCGATGCGGTCGCCCCAGTTCCGCTTGGCCTCGACGACCGGCTCGATTACGTCCTCGAACGAATGCCTGGCGTCTATGCCAACGTCCTCTATCAGGTCCTCCATGATGCTTTCGAGGTTACCGCAAGAGTGCAGCAAGTGGGGGCAACCGGCTTCATGGGCCATCCGGGCCATTATCTTGTGCCCCGGCAGGACGAACTCGCGCAGGTCGTCCGGGCTTATCAGGGTGCCTGTTTTGAAGCCCATGTCGTCGCTGCCCCAGACCATCTTCACCCGGTCGAACTCCAACGTGCGGCGCAGGGCAGCGCTGGAAATCTCAATCAGCCGGTCGCTTATGGCCTTGACGAGGTCGCGCTGGTCGTAGAGCGCGTAACAGAGCGTCTCGTAACCCATCATCCAGTTGATAGGTTCGGCGAACGAGCCCCCCGAACCGATGATGCACATGTCATCCGGCAGGTTCTCCTGGTACCATTCCAGCCCGTACGTGGTGTAGGCGTCCGGGTCCGGCCAGGGATACGCCTCGAACTCCTCCCAGTTGCTGATGATCCCCTTGTGCTCGTCGAGGAAGGCGCGGCCCCCATCGCGGGCCAGCGGGCCGGCGTCCTCGGCGTGGGCCCATTCTGAGAGCGGCAAATCCATCCCCTCCACGCCGCACTGAACGTAGTCGTATCCGAGGAACCGTTGAATTGCGATAGTGCGCTTCTGCGCGAAGTGCGGATCGTCGCTGTCCAGGCCGTCCAAGACGCCGTAGCGCCGGCAGATTTCATCCTCGATTTCCGCGTCCAGGAAAAGCTCGATGTAGTGCACGCGCTGCGGCGTGCCCTCCCGCAGGATGCAATCGCGCAGTCCTTCCCAGTCAGGCGTCACATCCACCGAAAAAGGCCCATCTCTCATGAGTGTCCCGCTCCTCTCACAAAGAATGCCTTATGATAAAGAGAATAGAGCGCAATCACAAATGGGAAGCCGCGCGCCGGGACTTCAGTGGATGCCGCGGGCGGCCCAAACCGCAGCGCTACGCAGCAGCGCCGCCCCGTCGCCTCCTTCTGCGAGAACAGGGGCAGCGGCGAATACGACGAACCGCCCTTTGCCATACGCGCCGACCGCCACAACTGCGGGCGAGATGGGGCCGTCCGAGCCCACACCGACAAATGAACTGAGCGCCATCAGCGGGACAGCACGCGCGGCATCGATGCTCAGCGCGCACACGTTACGCGGGAAAAGCGCCTGCCTGAGCCCGCCGACAAGGGCAAGAGGCGCCCCGGGGACAGGGAAAGCCGGATGGACCTCCCCCGGGTAGCTCTGCGGCGCGTCCCCCGCCACCTCCAGTCGCTCGCTCAGCACCTGGACGCCGCACCACTTCAGCAGGGGCGCGAAAGGCTGCGAGACATCTGCCGGACGGCGCGCGCCCACGAAGAGCAGCCCCCCGCCCTCCCGCAGGTAGTCCATTACGCACTGCACCTCACGTCGATCGTACGGCGGCGACCACTGCTTCGGCCCCGGATCGCAGATAACCAGCAAATCCGCCCCTTTCCAGTCGTGCGCGCTCAACACGCCGTGCAGGCGCTTGACCTGGAAGTCATCTTTGCCCAGCGCGCCGGCCAGCTTATCCGGCCAGGTCCCATGGCGCACGTCAACCAGCATTCGGACGGGGGTCGTCAGCTCATGGTTTGCCGCCATGCTGGCCGCGACGGCGCCGCTCGCCCTCTCCAGGGCCGCCGCCCAGAGCTGATTGGAGCGCACGTAGCTGAGCGTGCTCGTGGGTTCGGCGCCCAGGCCGGCGGCGGCGCTGAGCTCCTCGTATGACTTCTCGAACCGCCCCTCCGCGGCGTAGAACGCGGCAAAGCGGAGCCGGTTGCCCGGCTCCTTCGGATCGAACTTGTCCGACGCCAACTCCACGATCTGCTCGGCGCTTAGCCTTTCCAGCTTGATGGACGTTTCCCGCCCGTTCGTCTCGATCCGCAGCTCGCGCTCCCCGACCTGGACCAGCCTGCCGCGAATCGGCAGGCCGCCCTTCACCATGAGCTTCACCTCGCTGCCAATCTGCCCTTTCAGCCTGGCAAGGGCCGCCTGAGCGAGCTCTCGCGCGCTCAGGATCATCCTGTGCTCCCGCGCGCGGGCCAGGGCGAATTCGCCCTTCTCCAGCCGGCTCTCCAGCCCGGCGAGCCCCGCAAGAGCGTCGTCGTAGCGGCGAGCCCGAACCAACTGCCGCACCGGCGCCAGCATTTGCTCCTCCGGCAGGTCCGAAGGGAGCAGCGCCTTCCGCTGAACCACACCTTCGAGGTCACTCAGATCGAGTCCCGCCTTCCCCGTCACGCGGCCCTGCTCCGGCCCTTTGAGCCTGCCCTTCAGGACGCGCTGTTCGCCCGGGGCGATCTTGACGGTGGCGCGGCGGGTCAGAAGCCCCTCCGCGCCGATCGCGACGCTGTGTGTCCCGGCGGGGACGTTCAGGAACACCGCCGGCGTACGCCCCCTGGGCGTCTGATCAATAGCGACCTGGGCGCCCGGCGGCTCGACCAGGACGATGAGGCTGCCGACCTGTTTCAGCGTGGCCAATGAGAGCCGCAACCCCCGTGTCTTGCCGGCCTTGATCTCGACCTTCTCCACCACCGGCCTGTAGCCCTGCTTGGCGGTGCGGACCTCCAGCACGCCGACCGGCGCGTCAGGGATTCCGCAGGGGGTGACGCCCATCAGTTGCCCGTCGAGGTAGACGGCCGCCCCGGCCGGCTCAGTCGCCACAAAAAGACCCCCGACCGCCCCGCCTCCCGCCCCCAGCGCGGCGGCCGGCAGGAGCAATATCAGACACGACACAATGACAGCGCAGCGCTTCATGTTCCCACACTGGAGAGGGTGTGTTTGCGCTCGAACGCCCCCATTCTACCACAGCCCGGCGCATATTCACCAACTGCGGCGGGTTACCTGCCACAAGAGACGCGTCACCAGAAATATTTGCCAGCAAAGGCACGGCCTGAGCCGGACTTGAGGTATCGCTCGAATTCGGCGGCCCGCTGCTCGTCTTCGAACTGCATTGCCGCTACGATCCGCCACGGCCGATGCTTCGATGAGTGCGGCGGGTTACTCCGGTGCGGGGCGAAAGGAGAGGAACTACGAAAAACGGTGGATCAGGTGATCAGTTGAGCAGGTGACCGCACGCGGGGCAGAATGCCCCGCTGCTCTACCATTTTTTCGCCCCCGGCGAAAAAATGGTGAGGGCGCAGGGGATCGAACCCTGGACCTACGGATTAAAAGTCCGTTGCTCTACCTAACTGAGCTACGCCCTCGCGCGCCGGGCCCGTCGGTCAGTAGGGGCCGGATTGAAGTAGAACGGGGTAGTAATCCCTCCCACCGACAGTGGGGAGTATAGACAAATCCGCCCCCCAGGTCAAAGGGGGCGGCGGGCCCGTCGGGAAAGAAGGCTTGCAACGAACACATCGCACACCCTACAATACAGGCCGGAGGTGAGTATAAATGCGCCGCGTCACGGTTCCAAGGAATACTGTCCTGATTACTTGTCCATGTGGCGAGAAAGTGCTCGTAGGGGCTCGCCAACTGGGGAAGATCATTCAATGCTCCCGCTGCAAGCGTTACCTGCGAGTCGGGCTCCAGTTTTTGCTGGTGGACAAGTCCCTGGCCCCGAATCTGACCGTCCAGTGCCAATGCGCCCATTTCGTGGTGGCCAAGCCGGAAAGCAGCGGCAAGCGGGTGCGCTGCCCGGTGTGCAAGAGATACTTGATGCTGCCTGAGCCCGTGATGAAGTTCGACTCGCCCGGCTGCCTGCGGGTGCCGCGCAAGGCGCTGAAGAAGCAGCTCAAACAGCCAACACAACAGCGTGAGAGGCCGGCGAAGGAAATGAGCCGCTTGGAACTGGCCGCCCACGCCGGCCGCATCAACCTGCGTCCCGGCGAACATATCTGCACCAACCTGCGCTGCGGCGCGCTGCTAAAGGCAGGGACGATCGTCTGCCCCGAGTGCGGGACCAATCACGTTAGCGGCGAACGATATGAACCCCTGGGCCCTCAAGAGGACCCCAAGGGCGTGTGGAAACAGGTGTAGGCGCGGATGATGGCAAGTAGGAACTCTGAGTTATGAACGGCGCTTGCCGTTGCGCCGTTGCCGCCTGTCCTGAGCGAGCGACAGCGAGTCGAAGGGTTGCCGTTCAACTTCATCCACCATCCTTTGCCCTTCTCCCTTCTGGTCAGCAGGCGTTTCCCAAACGCCCGAACTCCTAGACAAGGTTTTCCGGTGACACTTGCCACTACACTTGAGTCCGGACAATGGCAGAACTTCAGCATTCCCCACCCGTTTTGCCTGCTGGGGGAGCAGCTGCATCTTCTGGGTATGGGATCGGTGCAGTTGGCGTCGAACCTGCGGCTGCAGGTCCAGTCGGCGCCGGGACAGCAGCGATTTCGGCTCGTGTTCTCCGTTGCCGGCTTCGAGCTGGGAGCGGCGGCCCGGCAGGCCGCCGAGCGCTGGCGGCAGGCGGTGGCCGACGTCCCTTTCCCTGAGGCGATCGCCCTGGCCGATACGGAACTACGGCTGCATTTCGAGCCCTCGCTGGCGTCCGTGCCGCTCCCCGCACTGCTCAGCTGCCCGGCGGTGGCCGCAGCGCTGGCGGTGACGGCGCTGGGGCGCCAGGCACAGATGATACCCTTTTCCGAACAACAGGCAGTCGAATGCGCCTGCCAACTGCTGGGTAATGTGCGCCCGGGCGGTGAGAACCCCCGGCGGTTCATCGCCGATATCACAATGTGCCTGACCGGGGGGGCAAGCTACATCGGCCCGGAGGGCGACGCGGTGAACGTGCAGCGCCTTCTGCCACCCATGTCCCTGATCCTCGCGCTGGCGCCGGAGCCGGCGGAGGATTTCAAAGGCGGCCGGCGGGACGAAACCGCGCTGCAAGCCCTCAGCCTGATCTTGAAGAAGAAACACAACATCCTGCAAGAGGGAGACGCCGGCTTCGCCGAGCTGTTCGACACCGCCGATGAAATGCTGGACGAACGCCAGATTGCAGTGCTCTACGGCCTGATGAGGCTGCGCCAGATGACGGAAACATTCCTGGAGCACGTGGGCGGGGCGCCGCTGGACAACGACAGGCTGGCGGAGTTCTGCGACGAAGAGAGCGCGATCCTGACGGACTACTTCGATTTTCCCGCGCGCTCGTTCGAGGACATCCGTCACAAGTCGGTCGAGGCGGGAGCGCTGGGATGCAAGTTGACGTGGGCTCTCGGCGGGCATCCGGCGGCCCTGATCATAGCGCCGGGCCGACGCGAGCAGGTGCGCCAGGAACTCTCTGAAGCATTCGAGGAGGTGCGATTTACGCCGCTCGACATAGAACCCACCGGCCTGAAATGGGAGTAGCCGGGCGCCACGCGGCGCGCGGCGCCCATGAAGTATCCGGCCTTGACTATTCGGGATTTTGCTCTTAGGCTTATCATCGTGCATCTGCGGGGAGACTGTCGGATAATATCAAGTGTAAAAAGTTTTCGGCAATACGGAGGAACTGAAAATGGACTCGTGGAAAAGAAAGCTGCGAATGGGAATGGTGGGCGGCGGGCCGGGCGCCTTCATCGGCGCGGTGCATCGCATCGCAGGCGCGCTGGACCAACAGATCGAACTGGTCGCCGGCTGCTTCTCGCGCGATTACGAGAAGACGCAGGCGACCCGCAAGGAACTCTACCTCGACCCCGCCCGGTGCTATGAATCCTATCGGCAGATGGCCGAGCAGGAGGCCGCCCTGCCCGAGGACGAGCGCATTGATTTCGTCTCGGTGGTCACGCCCAACGTCTCCCACTTTGACATCTGCAAGGCATTCCTGGAGGCCGGGTTCCACGTGGTCTGCGACAAGCCCATGACCTACAACCTGGAGCAGGCCGAAGAACTGGTGACGCTGGTCGAGCGCAGCGGGCTCGTCTTTGCGCTGACCCACAATTACACGGGCTACCCGCTGGTGCGGCACGCGCGACAGATGTTCCAGTCCGGCCAAATGGGCCAGATCCGTAAAGTCATCGTCGAATACCTCCAGGACTTCCTGATGATGCCCCTCGAGAAAGAGGGCATGAAGCAGGCCGTCTGGCGCACCGATCCCGCCCGGTCAGGCATTGCGGGGACACTGGGAGACATAGGCACACACGCCTTCAACCTGCTGGAGTACGTGACCTGCGAGCAGGTGGAGGCCCTGTGCTGCGACAAGAGCACTTTCCTGCCGGAGCGCGAGCTGGACGAAGACGCCAACGCGCTGCTGCGCCTGGAGGGCGGAGGCAAAGGCATCCTGAGCTGCAGCCAGATAGCCACCGGAGAGGAGAACCACCTCCGGCTCAGGGTCTACGCCTCCGAAGGCGCTGTCATCTGGGACCAGGAGAATCCCAACCACATGGAGTTTTACCGCTACGGGGAGCCGCGGCGCGTGCTGACAAGGGGGCACGGCGAGTATCTGTCCGAC
The DNA here is from genome assembly GCA_021161675.1 of Planctomycetota bacterium. Lineage (GTDB taxonomy): Bacteria > Planctomycetota > Brocadiia > SM23-32 > SM23-32 > JAGHAF01. The sequence continues at coordinate 13,183 of JAGHAF010000009.1, forward strand.
GCCGCCGGCGAGGTGACGCGCACGCCCTCCGGGCATCCGGAGGCTTTTCTGGAGGCGTTCGCAAACATCTACTGCGGCGCCGTGGAGGCCATCCGCGCACACATTGACGGGTCCCCTCTCAGCACGGACGAATACAACTTCCCCACGGTCTACGACGGCCTGCGGGGCATGAAGTTCATCTACGCCGCCGTCGAATCGGCTGAGAAAGGCGCCGTCTGGGTGACGATCGACTGAGCCGGCGGCGGGCAGCCTACGCATGTGTTGCAATATATTGCTGGCACGGCAATTGCCCGGTTGTTTCGCTTCACTTCAATCTGTGGCGCGAACGCGTAGGGGAACGTGCTCATGACGGGCAGCCTGGACATTCTGATCCTACAGGATCACCCCGAGGAAGGGGACCCGGTCGAGGCCGCGCTCACCGAAGCGCCCGAAAGCTACGAGGTGCAGCGCGTAACCGGTGACGAGGGGTTCCTGGAGGAAGACTATGGGGATCAACTGCCCCGGCAGGCCCGGGACGACCTTGAGAACATCAAGGCCGCCTCGCGTGAGATGAAACGATTGATCCAGCACCTGCTGACTATCAGCCGGGTGGAGAGCAGGGGCGCGAAGTTCGTGCCGACCAGTTCCGAGGAATGCGCGCGACAGGCGCTCAGGACGCTCAAAGAGTCCCTGGAGGCGTGTGACGCCGAGGTCTGCCTGGAGGCCCCGCTGCCAACCGTCCTGGCGGACCCCCTCCAGGCGACATCTGGGCCGAGTCCGGCCCGGGCGAGGGAAGCGCCTTCCACTTCATGCTCCCGCTTGTGGGGTAGCGGGGCGGAAACGTAAGCGGTCCTGTTTCCAGGTAACTGGCGCGGCG
>JAGHAF010000023.1 GCA_021161675.1 Planctomycetota bacterium
AGCTGTCGCCCTGCCGCGCGGCGCGTTCTATTATTTTGAGAGTCGTTATGAAGAGGGTTGCGTTTGGGGAGCCAACCCCTTCTTGACGTAACGCCGTGCCGCGCACAGGTTAACGGCAAGGCCGGAGCTTAGCCGCTCCGGCCTTTTGCACGTACGCGCCCTGTGGCCAAGCATTTACGCCAACCCGCCCGCCACGCCGCGCCTCCGCCCGTACTCTCGCCAGCCGGGCACCGAGGCCACCCATCGCCCCCGACCAGGCCCGACGGCCTCAAACTCTCAGACTCTCACGCCCAGACCGCCCCGTAGGTTAACAAGCCGGTTGCAGACGAACCCCGAAATGCGACGCTCTTCAAACCAGAGAGTACTGCCCCCTTCCGATGGTGACAGTTCGCCGGCGATGCCATGCACGCCCCATTTCCCCACAGCCTACACTGCCGGCTCTTCTTCACTTACTTGGCGTTCTTCTTCCTCCTGCCCAAGCGCTCGGGCATGTGGAGTTCGTAGAACTCACTGATGTTGCTGCAATTGTGCATGTCCCTCATGGTGACATAGCCGCCGAAACGGTACCTCCGCCAGCACTTCACGCCGTCAATGAAAACGGGATTGTCCCCCGCGTCTGCCCAAGTGTCGTGTGCCGGAGGGTGCCCGTCGGCATTCACCGCTCGCCCATCACACTCCCTGCACACAGCGTTCGGGTAAGTCCCGAAGAAATCGTCCAGGGCTGCCCCACAGATCGAGCAGCTAACTTGGGCATCTTTCTTAGTCGACAATAGTTACCTCCACATCCGGTAAGGCGTCCCGGAGCTCCTCGGCGAACCACTGGGCGCGGGCGAACAGGAAATCGCGGTAGTCAGAGGGGTTGAACTCCTCTCGGTCGATGTATCCCCGTGGTATCAGGTGAGACTTCAGGATGCTGTCAAAATCTCTTACATGCCGAAACTGCTGGAAGTAGCTGAACGGATTCTCTCCGCCCACCTGCACGTTGGTGCGTGCGCGCAGGTAGCAGATGTTCATGAGGCTGTCGGCGTCCGTCCCCTCAGGCAAGCCGTCCACTCCCTTCAGGAAACCGCGCGGGTAGATGTGGTGGAGATTCGGGGCTTGGGACAACAGCAAGTAGACGTTGTCGAGGACTTCGGCGTGGGGGTCGCTAAAGTCAATGGGCCTCTGATTGGCTAGGAATGCCAGAACGGCGCGGCTCAGGGCATCACGATAATAATAGCTGCTCTGGACCAGCCGGGTCTTAGAGACAGCCAGGGTTGGTATTCGAACCGGCATGCCTGATTCCAGCCGCTCGAAGAAGTGCTCGCAGAAGTTGTACACCTGCCCGGCCGCGCGGAAGTTCTCCAGACCAAAGGCGGTCCGCCAGAACCATTGTCTGGCTAGGTCCCGGTCCGGAGAGGGATTGTCATGAAAGTAGTAGCAGAGCGGAAGCGCCAGGTACCCGAACGGCAGCATATCAGGTCCGAGAATCTTCTGATCCGTCAAGAACTTGATGGTCTCCCGAATCGACTTCTGCCCCTGTTCCCAGCCCTGCTCAAAGTGCTCGGTTGCCAGGTTATTCAGGGCCGCCGGAGTTATGCCGAAGGGGTTACGCTGGTCCGGCTTATCCCTCCGGTACTCTTTCCGCAGGCAGAGGGCGAACATCTGGATGACGGTAAGATCGTCCATGTCCTGGAAACGGCTTCCCTGCTCCCGCAGAACATCTTTGAGCGCGGCCAGGTTGTCCCGCAGGTAGAAGCCAGGCGTCCCAGTTTTGGGGTCCTCATTCCGGTACGTTCTGGCCACGATGATGTCGACGGGGTGGAGCTTCTTGCCTTCCTGATTGATGCGCTCGAATATCTCGCAGACCTCGCTTACCTCGACCCCGCGGATATGGATTACCGAGAGCTTATAGTCGGTGAACATCCGTTGAAGCTGCTGAAGGTTACTTTGTATTTCTGCGCTGAAGCCGTCAGCTGATGAGAATTGCCGATAAGTATCGAAATCCCATTTTGGCACATCCCGCACTCGGACTAAGAAGCGCTCGTCCGGTACCTTTCCTCCGCGTTTCGCGAACTCATCGCCAAAAAAGAACTCGCCAGTGGTGGCATCAAAGTACAGCGTGTAGTCGAACTCCTCGTTGCCCTCGACGCGCCCCTTTCCTCCCATCATGCAGACTAAGATGGAAGTAGCCCGCTGCTGCCCGTCAAGGATATAGCGCCACTCCTTGAACTTGCGGAGTGTGTCCTCATCGTGCGGGAAGACAAATCCACCAAGTTGGCGGTGCGTGTGGAGATACGAGTCGGTTTCCCAGTAGAGGATGCTGCCTATGGGGTAGAAGCGGTACATGCTGTCCCACAGCTTGAGGATACTGGACGGGTCCCAGACGAACTCCCTCTGGAAGGTCGGGATTAGGTACTTATCTTCCCGCAGGAGTTTGACAAGCTCCGCAATCTTGAGGTCTTCGGTGCCAATATCGCGGTTCAGGTTGCTCATGAACGCTGCGTTCCCCTCTATGCTTGATTGGCGTGCCAATGCTGCTGCCGGAGCATATGTCATCCCGTTCAACCAGTCAACTGTGTGTGCCCTCGTACTCGCCAAATGAGGGTAACACTTCGTGATTCTCTCCGGTATGTAAGCAGTGGAGGCCTGCTGCTTCAGACCGGAGACGATGATGCCCGCCCCTGACGATCCCGTCGCCTTGGCGCCCGCCGAGCGTCTTGCCGAAGTATCAGCCATCCTCGCGCGGGGCATCCTGCGCCTGCGCAGCCGCGCCGCTCTGCCTGCCGGAGACTCTCGCGATTCCTCTCGGAATGAGCTTGATTCCGGGCACGAAACGAGCCCTCATGTGTCTGCGGTTAACGCGTAACGTCTTGCTGAAAAGGAACATACATGACCGCAGACATGGCCAAGCAGATACACGAGCTCGAAGACATGACGGTCGGCGAGCTGAAGCGCCGTTGGGCGGAAGTGTTCGGTGAGGAAGCGCCGAACGGGCACAGGCGGTATCTCGTCAAGCGCCTGGCCTGGCGCATCCAGGCGAACGCCGAGGGCGACATCTGCGAACGTGCCCGCCGCCGCGCCGAAGAACTGGCCAACGACGCCGACCTGCGCGTGCGTCCGCCCAGAGCCATGCCGGTGGGGGAGGGCGGGACGATATCGCAGGTCATGAGTCCCCACGACACCCGCCTGCCCATGCCGGGCACAGTCCTGACGCGCCAGTACAAAGGAGGGACCGTCCGGGTCACGGTCCTGGAGCGCGGCTTCGAATACGCCGGCGAGGTCTACCGCTCGCTGACTGCCGTAGCCCGGGCCATCACCGGCTGCCACTGGAACGGCTACCACTTCTTCGGACTCCGGAAGGGCCGATGAGCAAGCAGAAGGTCCGCTGTGCGATCTACACGCGGAAGTCCACCGAGGAAGGGCTGGACCAGGAGTTCAACTCACTGGACGCGCAGCGCGAGGCAGGAGAAGCCTTCGTGGAGAGCCAGCGGCATGGGGGCTGGGTTTGCCTGCCGGAACGGTACGACGACGGCGGCTTCTCCGGCGGCAACATGGACCGGCCTGCGCTGAAGCGCCTCCTGGCCGACGTGGAGGCCGGCAAGATCGAGTGCATCGTGGTCTACAAGGTGGACCGGCTCTCGCGCAGTCTGCTCGACTTCGCCCGGATCATGGAGACCTTCGAGAAGCACGGGGTCTCGTTCGTCTCGGTCACCCAGCAGTTCAACACCAACACGTCGATGGGCCGGCTTATGCTCAACGTGTTGCTGTCGTTCGCGCAGTTCGAGCGTGAGATCATGGGCGAGCGGACGCGGGACAAGATCGCGCGGAGCTCTCGGAAGCGCAAATACAAGGCGGTGACGATTGCCAAGCGTGTCGGCAGGCTTCTGGAGAGGAACAGCCGAGGGGCCAGTCTGTTTGAGACCGACGTCATTGAGGACGCCGAGGGGCGAGCAAAGCTGGTGTGGAAGAAGGTGAAATCCTGGCGCGATTGGGCGGCTCTGAGCGAAGGCTCTTACCTTTTGCGAAGCGAGCTGACCGACTGGAGCGCCCAGGACCTATGGAGGGCCTACATCCAGCTGACCGAAGCAGAGGTGGCCTTTCGGATTCACAAGACGGATCTGCGGGGCCGCCCATCTGGCGCCATAGGGAAGATCGTGTGTTGGCGCACATACTGGTCTGCTCTCTGGCCTACGTCTTGTGGAAGACGCTGGGGCAGCTATGCCGGGGGGCGGGACCGGGACTGGAGCTGCTTGGGAGCACCAAAACGACTCAGATGTAGTGAAAACTTTCGAAGGTCGACCCTTGCACAACAACGACTTACGACAACAACTGCGGAACTTCGGTTAGCAGGGCCCAGCATCAGTAATCCCCCGCAACACTCTCTGCCAGTCGTAAGAACGTGACTCTCCGCAGACCGCTTCGGATACGAAGCCGTGCGGCGGTATCAAGTAATTGCTCGATGCCCGACTCGCACATCTGCACTTCCGCTCTCTGCGCGATCATGCGGTCTGAAGCTCAGCCACGTCCACCATCACGCAGTCGGGCAGTTCCGGCATGCAAGCCAGTTTTTTCTCCCACTCTTCCGCCCGCCGCGTGATTGCATCGGCTATCTCGCCCTGCAGGTAGTCCTCGGGCATGTTCCTACCGGGCTTGAACGCGTGCTCCGCGCAGAGACTGCGGAATAGCTCGGGATGATCGATCAAGATGCAGGGCGCACGTCGGTCCGTTATGGTCCGCTGGCGTTCGCGGACCCCGGCGAAGAACGGGTGCTCGCGCACCACCTCGGCGAGAGTCCTGTACTCGCTTCTCCCCTCGATCACGTCGTGGATGTTGGCGCACGAGACAGGCGAGAAGACGCAGGGGCTGATGTCGCCGTTCGCGTAGATGTGGAAGTAGCCGGCGCCACCGGCGATGCAACCTCCCGCCAGGTGCCCGTCGTTCCAGAAGTCACCCAGGAAAATGGGGCGATTTTCCGCGCGCCATCTGAAGATGCTCTCCCGCAGCATGGCCCGCTGATCGGCCGTGACCATCAGGTCCGGTCTCGGCGACCGGCCGATCGGCTGGAGAAGGAAGAACCACCCGAACAGGTCGCCCTCCTCGATGCGTTTCTCGATGAACTCGTCACCGGCAATCAGCTCCGCGTTTTCACGCGTGACCGTCGCCGAGAAACCGTGCATGACCTCGTGTTCGGCCAGGCGTTCCCGGGCGCAGCGGTCGCGCTGGTAGATGCCGCCCCCGCGCCTCGCGTCGGTCTCGTGTTCGAATCCCTCGACACTGATCGCCGGGAAGACGTTTCCAACCTCGCCGAGCCTGCGGGCAGCCTGCCGATCAATCAGGGTCCCGTTCGTGTAGACAAGGAAGGCGTGAGAATTGAACTCCTCCGCCAGCCGCGAGATGACCTGGTCTTCGAGCTCACGGATGAACGGCTCCCCGCCAGAGATCGTGATGAGCGTCACGCCCATGTCGACGATCTGCTGGACGATGTCAACAAGGCGCTCGAAGGGCATGTCGCTGCCGCCGCGCGAGCTGGCGGCGTAGCATCCGGGACACTTGAGGTTACAGCGGTCGGTCGGTTCGATGACGGCGGTGACGGGCGTGGGGAGCCCCTCCGCCCTCATTGCCGCGCGGCGGTCCATGTCGCGCACCCACGTGTCTGCGAAACGCAGCGCCGCGCGCGCTGCGGAGGGGCGCTCCAGGATCAACCGTTCGGCGAAGGCCTCGAGGTGTCGGCCGAACCACTTGAGGTAGCGCAGCCTCTCCGGATCCTTCTCCTTCTCGTCATAGCTCTGCCGAAGCTGCCTCTTGAGCCTACGGAGCAGAAGGCGGCGGAAAACGGGAGCGCCAACCATCCACTGCGCTCCCTGCAAGAGCGCCTTCCGCTTCAATCCTCGCGCGCAATTGTCACGACGTGTCATGGGTCTGGCCTCCTTTACGCTGTTGTTGCGTTACCTCCTGTTTTCAAGTTGTGTAACGAGGCCGGCGCTCCGGGATGGAATCCAGCACCTCCGCCCGTTGGGCAGTTCGATCTGGTACCAGTCTTCCCGATTTTCCACGAGGGTGAACTCCGCGCCGGCATGGAGCGGTTCCTCGAAGCTTGGCTCGTATGTTTCGGCGTCACCTTTCCTGGCAATCACTTCGGGGATAAGGACAACTCCGGGAGTATATCTCCGTGCGGCGATGGACTCCGCCAGAAGGGAACCGAACATCAGCAAGGCCAGGGCGGCAGAGATGCCCATCAACCATGCCAGCCCGCCCCTGCGGACAAAAAGCCTGACGGACCCTGCCGCGCAGAAGATCGCCAGGAGAGCCACGAAGAGCCCCAGGCGGAACTGTGTTGAGAGGTCGTAATGCCAGAAGAAGAGCGTCTTCAGCACCCGTGTCTCCTGTTTCTCTTGGAGCTTGTCAACGCGACGGGTCCTGGCGTAGTCCAGGTTTTGCCGGAGAAGAGAATCGTTGGGGATCAGTGATTCCGCGCGTCGGTAGTACAGGATCGCATGGCCGATGTCGCCCATCAGGAAGTAGGCGTTCCCGATGTTGTAGTAGAGCCTTCCGTTTTGAATTCCTCCCTCGCGACATATCCGCTCGAACCGCATGGCGGCCTGGCGATACAGGTCTTTCGCAGCCTCCGGGTCTTCGTCGGCGAGGGCATTCGCCTCCCGAAAGCTCTCTTTCCCCTGGCTGAAGAGGTCTGCGATTTGCTCTTCACTCAGCTCACCGGCATAGATGGCAGGCGCCCCCAGCAGCGCGGTTACTGCCAAGAGGAATGCGAATCTGCCGTGTTGCCTGAAGAGCTTCATTTGAGATTCTTCTCCAGGGCTCGGCCTGTCTCTAAAGCCTCTCGCCGGAGGGACTCCGCATCGTTCTCAGCGCCTCCGCCCGCGTAGTGGGCCGCCTCGCATTTCGCGAAGAGTGAACGCAATGCTTCGCACGTGTCGTCTGTCACGCCCCGCTCCTTCAGCGTTTCCTCAACGTCGCCATAGGTTATGGCGCCCGATTTCAGTCGGAGCTTGTTGCCGAGGTAATCCTGGAGGGCCGACAGCACAATACGGGCGGCTTGTGCCGGGTGGTCGTCTGCAAGGGGTTTCTTAAGAGCCTTCTGCAGCTCAGGATATGCCCTCCTGGCTCGGCGCGCTTCCGGGTTGGCATTCGCGCGGCGAACGAAGGTCGTGACTGCCAGCAGAAGAAGGTACGCGGCCGGGGGAAGCGCCGTCGCGGCGGTCCAGAAAGGATGGGTGAGTATCGCGCCGAGGCCGTGGTGCTGACTTCGGAGAACGCCCAAGTCCTCGTAGTTATGCGCGATGCCTTCCCTGCGAAGGGTTATCTCCGATTTCGGCGTGGCCAGATCACGCCCTTCGGCATCCCTAGCAGTTACCACGCGCGTTTCCTGGATGGCAAGCGGGATCGGCGCAGTCCGAGCGATCCTGTACTCGCCCTTCTCAGTATCGAAGTACGGGAGCTCGATCGGTGGAACACACTCGACGTTCGGGCTGGTCGCTCGGATCGTCTGGGTGAACACCTTCTTCTTGCCCTTGACCTCTCCGGCGGCCATCTCCTCGGGAATCTTGAAGCTGCGGGCGAAGGCCGGTTGCTTTTCCAGCGGCGGCAGTTCGATGTCCCGAAGATACTCGGGGCCGCTCACCGTGATGGTGAGTGTAATCGGGTCTCCAACGTTGGCTTCGCGGGGCGAGGCGTCGGCCTCGATGTGGTAGCGGCCCACATGCCCAGCGAAGTTCGCCGGTTTGCCTTCCTCAGGCAGGTCCATTACGTGGAGAGTAGGCTCGTTGGAGCGCGTCACGAACCTATCGTACACCCCCTGTCTCCCCATGCCGAAGAAGTCGTCCGAGAAGAAGTCGTCGAAGAAGTTATGCCTCCTGCGGTATCCCACGAGCGCATCACAGGCCACTGTCGCTGGCGGGATCGTGAATGTCCCCGCCTGGCGTGGAACTACGATCTTCTGGAACGTCAGGGTGGCGTACTGTTTCCCATCGAGCTCTGCTTGTCCTTTCTGGGCGATGGCTTCCTCCGTTCCCAGATCCACGCGGTAATAGCGACGAGCCTGATCGAGCTCTACTTCCGGCGTGTGGAAGGCAAAGCGCCGGTCTTGAAGCACGGGCAGGTTGAACTGGAACCCCCGCACGTCTTTGCCGATGTACCAGGTCACGGTCAGGCTGATCGGCTCCCCGACGTAGCATTCCTTGCGAGAAAGCGAGAGACGGAGCTTGAAATCCTCGGTTTCCGCCGGTTCTTCGACCTGGACGGCAACGGGCCGGGTGGTCAGGACCTTGCCGTCTGCCTTCACTTCGATGACTGGAATGACAAGTCGGCCCGCCTTCTGAGGAGTGAGCCGGTACGAGAAGACGAAGCCGCGTCGCACCGTGCGGCTGACGCGCCCGTTGATGATCGTGACGGACTGACTGCTGGTGTTCTGCCCGCCCAGCTTCTCGACTCGGAAGTCTTTGAGCCCGGAGAGGTCGGGCTCTTCTGGGTTGTCATCGCCGTTAACCTCGACCTGGAACACAAACGAATCGCCGAGTAAGACCTCCTGCTTCTCCACACGTGCATGTGCCGAAGGCTCCTGAGCCCCCGCCGGCCCCGCGAGAAGCCCGAGCATGCAGAATGCATAGAGCAGCCCGAGGCGTGTGCGGCATCGCTTATGGGTGGAATCCATTGCCATCACCAGTCCTTTTCCACGGGTCGATAGCCGCCCGGTGCGCGAGGACCAAGATGCCGCTGGCGCCGATTCTCCTTTTCCTCGTTCAGGATGTCCCGCGCGGTTTCGTTACGTCGGCCCTTCTCGGGCTCCCTCTCCTCTGCCTTCTGCTGCTGCTTCCGCTGCTGTCGCTCCTTGGGTTGCTGCGGAGCGGCGGCGGGCTGCTGTCCGCTCATGGTCTGCAGCGCATCCTGGAGTTCTTTGAGGGCCTTTTCCTGAGACGGCTTCGCCTCCGCCAGTTTCTGTTTATGAAGCCGCTGAGCAGCAACCGCCTGTTCCGTTGCCGCGCTCTCCACGTGTGTCCTGGCCTTTTCGATCGGCGAAAGGGGTTTCTGGTCCTGGCGTGACGGCTCCAGTTCCGCCAGATCCTCGGACAGGCCCTGCGTGTCCTTCCTGATGGCCTCCTGCTCTGAGGCAAGGTCGTCCATCTCCTTTTTCTTGTTGCCCGAGTCGCCCTCTTGCTCCTGTTGAGCCGATAGCTCTTCCGCGCGTTCGAGGGTCTCCTCCTGGCGCCCAATAAGCTCCTTGAGCTTCTCGACGGCCGCTTCGGTCTCCTCCTGCTCTTTCTTCTCCTCCTGCTGCTGGCGCTTCAGTTTGTCGAGGAGATCCTTCATCTTGAGGCGCGTGACCTCGATGTTGTGGGCGGCGTCGTTCAGCTCGGGATCAAGTTCAAGCGCATCCTGGTAGAACCGCACGCTCGCCCGGTAGGCGTCGAGCGCCTTCTGAAGGTCGCTGTCGGACTGGCGCTGGCCCTCGCGGAACTGGCAATTGCCCAGGTTGTATTTGCACCGGGCCTCCAGCTTGAGGTCCCTCGCCTTGAGCGCGGCCTGCTCGAACATCTCATGCGCCTTTGCGTAATCCCCCTTGCGGTAAAACGCCGTACCCCTATTGAAGTACAGGTGGGGAGATTCGGGCTTCTCCAGGCCGGCCTTCTCGTAAGCATCCAGGGCCCGGTCGTACTTCCCGTCGGCGTACGCGGCGTTGCCCTCGGAGACCAGCTCCCGCGCGGAATCTGCACGCACCGTCCCCGTGGCAGCGCACACCGCGCACAGCGCCATGACCAGTGTTTTCGCAAGCCACGGGCGGCTCATCACTGGCGCCTCCTTCTCCGATCGCCTACTGCGGTTTCCGCGCACAGAAGACAGAAAGCAAGGGCAAGGAATATCTGGAACTTCTCCTCGTAACGTTTGACCGTCTTGGCCTCCAACGCCTTCTTCTCGGCGCTAGCCACGAGTTTCTCGTAGACCCCGCCGAGGTCTATCGTGCCCGTGGCCACGTTGAGGTACTTGCCGCCGGGTGTGGCGTTGACCATCTTGCGGAGGGTGTCGGCGTCCAGTTTCGTCCAGACCTCCTGCCCCTTGTATTTCAGGAATGTCCTGCTCCCGTTCTCATCGGTGAGGGGAATGCGCTGTCCCTGGTCTTCATCGCCCAGGCCGATGGCGATGATGCGTACGCCGCGTTCCCCCGCTTCCTTGGCCGCCTCCACGGGGAAACTGTCATGGTCCTCGCCGTCGGTGATCAGGATGACGTCCTTGAACTGCCGCTCCCGGTCGTCGAAGACATTGTCGAGTGTCCTGCGGATGGCGTCGCCTATCATGGTCCCGCCGCGGGCGACGCTCTCCGGTGTGACGTTCTCCAGCATCATGCGGAAGAAGCCGTAGTCGAGTGTGAGGGGGCACTTGACCGTCGCCGTCCCGGCGAAAGCCACCAGCGCCACCCGGTCGCCCTGCAGGCGCTCGATGCAGTCGAGAATGGCGAGTTTCGCGTGCTCAAGGCGGCTCGGTCGCAGGTCTTCCGCGAGCATGCTGCGGGACACGTCCAGGATGAAGACCACGTCGCGGCCGCGCCGCTCCAGTTTCTTCGGTTTCGGATTCCATCCAGGCCGGGTGAGTGCGATTACCATAAGGCTGAAGGCGAGCACAACCGCCGCCGCTTTCCACCGCCTGCGGGCGGCGCTGACGTTCACGTTGATATGCTTCAGCAGGTCGGCTTCCGCAAACTGCTCCAAGGCCTCGCGCCGCCTGTGGGAGGCGTACAGGTACACCGCCACGAGGATGGGGATTGCCCAGAGGAGATACAGCATGTTCACGTTGTGGAGGTGCACTCCGCTCAAGGTATTCTCCGGAAGAAAGTGCAACTGAGGGCGGTCTCGATTCCGAGCACGGCCATAGCGATCACCGCCAACGGGGTGAACAACTCGCGGTAGTCCAGGTACCGAACGGTCTCGATCTTCGTCTTCTCGAGCGCGTCAATCTCCGCATAGACCTTGCGCAGCGTTTCCGCATCTTCGGCCAGCCAACAACGCCCGCCCGTTTTCTCGGCGATGGCCTGCAGGGATCGCTCGTCAACCTGTCGTCCAAGGGGCGCCTTGTACTCTCCGAACGGGGTGCGTATCGTAGTTACCCCCTCGCCGCCCCCGACGCCGATGGTGTAGACCTTGATCCCCCATTCCTTCGCCAGGTCCGCGGCCTCCTCCGGCGTGCGCTTCCCACAGTTGTTCTGGCCGTCGGTGAGCAGAATGACGACCTTGCTTTTGATCTCGTACTCATCGTCGCTATGCTCCGCCTGGCGGGCGAGCGTTTCCTCCGCTGTCTGCAGGCGGGCGGCGGCCAGCGCAAGCGCGTCGCCTATGGCAGTGCCGTCCTCGCTTTGCCTCTGGACAAGGTCCACCGTTTCCAAGAACCGGTCCAGTGCCCCGTGGGCCAGGGTGAGCGGGCACACCGTATCGGCATACCTCGCAAACGTCACCATCCCCACCAGGTCGCTCGGACGGCCGGGCAGGTCATCATCGTTCCCGTAGATGAATTCCTTGAAGACCCGTTTCACGACATCCAGCTGTCTGAGGTACTCCCCGCCGTACTCCATCTCCGCTCCCATGCTGCCGGAGCGGTCGACGACCATTTCGATGGCCACCCCTTCGGTGACATCGCGGACCCGTTCTTTCCCCTCCTGAGGCCGGGCTATGGCGGTGACCAGCAGAACCAGCGCCAGAAGCCTGAGCGCAAGCGGCACGAACAACAGCCTCTGCCGAAGCGAACGTCCCGTACCGGCGGCGTGGTCCGTGGACGAGAAACGCAACGCGCTGCGACCGACACGCCGGCGGTGAAGCCATACCACGACCGGCACGATCAACAGAAGCAGGAACGCCCACGGTGTCTCAAATCTCATGGGTTTCCCTCACGCGGCGGCATCCAGGGGAACGCTCGCCCCATCCGACTGCGTCTCGGAGATGAACCGCTTGCAGGCGTCGAAGGTCTTCTGAATCTCGGGCTTGCCCGGCTTGAGTTCCGCGAACTTCACCAAGTCACAGTGGCCCAGGAAATCCTCCAGCAACCGGCGGTGGTCGGAGCTCAAGGCATCGTCTCGCCGCAGCTCATCGAGGAACTCCGCGGTCGTGCGCTCGGGGGCGTGCAGGCCGAAGCGGTTTTCAATGTAGTGCCGCAGGATGTCCGAGACCCGCCGGTAGAACTCCTTGAACCGGCCGTCCTCGATCAGATCCTCGCCCACGAGCGTTTCCAGCCGCCGATAGGCCAATTCATGCGCCGGTATCGGGGGGACCGCCGTTCCGTCGCGCGAGCGGCCCTTCAGCCAGAACGCCAGCCCGCCTCCCGCGCCGGCCGCGACCACGGCCCCCGCCAAAACCCAGTACAGCCACCTCCGATCGGGCTTCGGCAGTTCCACCGGCCCCGCGATGTCCTTGATCTTCAGTTCCGCTGCCTTCTCCGGCAACAGCGATGTCACCTTGATCTTCACCTCTTCCGTCTCAATCTTGTGCTTCTTCGGCTCTTCACCATCTTCGTCTGCGTCCTGCCCGGCGTCCTTCTCCCAGAACGCGACCGTCATGGGGGGCACGGTGTAATCGCCGGACAGGAACGGCTCCAGCTCATACTCCTTTGTGTACAGAACCCGATTTTCGTCGGTCAGACGCGGCGACGGGCTGTGGTAGTCCACAATGCCGAACTGATCGAGCTTCTCACCAAAGCTCGGCATCTCGACCTCGTACTGCTCCTCGGCCTCAGCTTCCAGCACAAGGGTGATGCAGTCGGCGATGGTGATCTCGTCCCGGTCGATCTTCAGACGAACCGTCACTGGCCCGCGCTCGTAGGTCTTCTTTATGGCAAAGGAAGCGGCCCCTGTTTCCTCCCTGTCTTCCTTCCCGCAGGAGCACAGCAGTGCACCGGCCGCCAGAGCGAGCATGACGGCCAGCGGCGCCCATTCTCTATTCCCCGGATTCCTCATCGTTCTCTTCCTCGGTTTCCCCTTCCGGGGCAAATCTCGAGCGATGAATCACGATGTCATATCGGTCCTTGAGTTCCGCCAGGAGGGCCTCCTGGACTTCCTGTTCTTTTCGGCGCCGCAGCGCACGGAAGACCTCTCCCCGCACCTCGTCGAGGCTCTTCTGCCGCTCAGGCTCGCGCTCGCGCACCTTGATAACGTGGAAGCCTTTATCCGTCTTGACCGGCTTCTCGGCGACTTCCCCCGCTTCGGTCGAGAAGATGGCGGCGGTCGCATCGTCGGAATACCCGATCCCGGGGATGTAGGAGCCCTTCTGAACCCATCCTTCGATCTCACCGCCCCTGTCTTTCGTCTTCTCATCTTCGGACAGGCTCTCGGCCAGGTCCTCGAACGTCTGTTTCTCTCCGAGGCTGTCGAGCACTTCCCGGGCCGTCTTCTGGTCCTTGACCAGGATGTGGCTGATGCGGGCGCGTGCCGGCCGGACGTATTCTTTCTTGTGCGCCTCGTAGTAGGTCTCCAGGTCACCCGGCGTGATCTTGATCTTGTCCGCGAGCTCCGCCTCCACGGCCTTCTGGGCCAGGGCTTGTTTCTCCAGGTCCTTCAGCTCCGCCCGGATATCTGGATCGTCGGTCAGGCCCGATTCGCGGGCCCTGCGGTAAAGCGCCTCGCGACTGACCAATTGCTCCAGCAACTGCAATCTCTGCGACGGCGTGGAGAGCTGTTTCAGCATCGCTTCTTCCTGCTTTTTGCGTTCCTCCGGCGGCAGGAAAGACCCGAACCGGCCGAGCTGCCGCTCGACCTGTTCCTCGATCATGCGGTCCAGATCCGCCTGCGTGATCTTCTGCGCGCCGATCTCCGCGACCACTTCCTCGCTCTCGTCGGCGGCGCCTTCACCAATGTCGACCCGCTCGGCGAGCTCATGCTTCAGCGCAGAGAACTTGCCCGCTGCTTCCAGGCATTCCTGGGTGCGGCGGTTGATCTCGGGGGCCAACTCGTCCAGCTTCGCGAAGCTCTCCGACCGGTAGTAGCACTCCAGCGCCTCCTCCGGGTGTTGCGCCTCCTGGTGGAGCTTGCCCATCCGATACCAGATTCTGGCGCTCTCCTCCGAACCGGCCCCGGCCGCATCCAGATATTCCCGCCAGGCCCCGATCGCCTGGACACGGAGGCCCTGTTTCTCCAGCTTCAGTGCCAGTTCCTTGCGGGCCTCTGGACCCAAGCCGGAACCGGCGCCTCCGGTTTGGCGCTGAGTGCCGTGGTTCAACGAGAACACAAGGTTCAGAACTCCCAGGATCAGCAGCAGCGCCAGGAGAAACGGCGCCATGCGTGGGCGCCCGTCGTTCTTCTTTCCTCTGTCGGGTACACTCAGGTCCAGCTCTTCCGACATAACAGGGGTTCCTCCATTCATGCTCTGCGTTCCCGGGCGAGGAAGAACCGCTCTATGCCCCGCACGTAGTCCTCGCCCGTGGAGACCTCAATCTGGTCGACATCCATGGACCGAAACGTTTCCTTCAGCCTCTGTGTCCGCTCGCGTCCCATGCGTTCATACTCGTTGCGTACCTTGACGCTTCCGGTGTCAACGAGAACCATCTCGCCCGTCTCCGCGTCTTCTAGTTCCACAAGGCCGACGTTCGGGATGCGCTTCTCACGGGGGTCGGTGACGGTGACAGCGATCAGGTCGTGTCGTTTCCCCAGCACGCGCATGGGTTTCTCGAAGCCCTCGCCCTGGAAGTCCGAGATCAGGAAGACCACGCACCGCTTGGTCGTAACGCGTCCGAGATAATTCAGCCCCTCCGCCATGTTTGTTCGGGTCTGCTCAGGCTTAAAGTAGAGTATCTCCCGGATCAGCCGCAGTACGTGCGAGAGACCCTTCTTCGGTGGGATAAACAGCTCCACCGTGTCGGTGAAGACGATGAGGCCGACCTTGTCGTTGTTCTTGATCGCTGCGAACGCCAGCAGCGCGCAGAGCTCTGCGGCCACCTCGTTCTTCGTCTGGCGCACGGTGCCGAACGTCCCGGAGGCGGAAAGATCAACCAGAAAGATGGCGGTCAACTCGCGCTCTTCCACGAAACGCTTGACGTACGGCCGCCCCATCCGGGCCGTCACGTTCCAGTCGATGCTCCGGACCTCATCCCCTGGTTGGTACTCCCGCACCTCCTCGAACTCCATTCCGCGGCCCTTGAATACACTCTCATACTCGCCGGCAAGCACGTCGTTGACAGCCTTGCGGGTATGGATCTGGAGGTAGCGGATCTTCCTGGCAAGTTCCTTGGGTATCACGGCACTTCAACGGTATCCAGAATCTGCTGTACGAGGTCCTCGGAGGTCTTCTCCTCGGCCTCGGCCTCGTAGCTAATGATCACACGGTGGCGGAGCACGTCCATCGCGATGGATTTCACGTCCTGCGGGGTCACGTAGCCGCGACTTTCAAGCAATGCGTGGGCCTTCGCCGCCATGGTCAGGTAGATCGTCGCGCGCGGTGATGCTCCGTAGAGGATCAGGTCCTCGATGTCCAGACCGTAGTCCTTCGGTTCACGGGTTGCGTGAACAACATCGACGATGTAATCCTCGATCTTCTCGTCCATGAATATCTCATCGGTAAGTTCGCGCAAGCCGATGATCTTCGCCGGTTCGATCACGGGTTCGACGTCGAGATCTGGAGAGCTGGTGGCCATGGCGCGGAGTATCTGGTGTTCCTCGTCCTTGCTTGGGTAGGTGATCTTCAGCTTGAGCATGAAACGGTCCACCTGCGCCTCGGGCAGGGGGTAGGTCCCTTCCTGCTCGATGGGATTTTGGGTGGCAAGCACCATGAACGGCTCATCCAGCCTGTGTGTCTCGTCGCCGATGGTGACCTGTCGCTCCTGCATTGCCTCCAGCAGCGCGCTCTGGACCTTCGCTGGCGCGCGGTTGACCTCGTCGGCGAGGATGATGTTGGCGAAGACGGGCCCCCGCTTCGTCGTAAAGTCACCGGTCTTGGGGTTGTAGATCAGCGTTCCTATCAGATCGGCTGGCAGCAGGTCGGGCGTAAACTGAATGCGGTGGAATGATGCCTGGATGGTTCTGGCCAACGTTGTGACCGACAAGGTTTTCGCCAGGCCGGGCACGCCTTCTATCAACACGTGGTTGTTGCACAACAACCCGATCAACAACCTGTCCACGAGGTAGTGCTGCCCGACGATGATCTTCGCAATCTCGCCACGGATCCGGGCCAGAACTTGGCTCTCTCTTTCCACTTTCTCTGTGATCTGCTTGACGTCTACTGGCATGACATATCTCTCTCCGATATGGGCATCTGGAACCAACGTTATTTAGTGCGGTGTCGGGGCATCAGGTTCAAAGCAGGATCGCACGGCACAAGCGGTCGTGGGGACAAGGCCCAAAGCTTGCCCGCACAAGACGAGACAGCCTATCTAACCAGCCGAAACTCGCAAAGAACGCCCGCAAGTATGCATTCATTCAGCGGATACTTGAGCCTCCGGTATACGCTCGAGGCTCTTTGTTACTTGATTGATCTGTCTGGCTAGCCAGCCCTTCGCTTGATTCCAAAACTCACGGACGTGTCTGGCCACCTCTCTCAGTTGGACCTCGTGTTCGTTTGTTCCTCTGCTGCAACCACACACGGCCCGATTGCCATGAGAGCCAGGGCCAAGACGCACACTGCGCACAGCAAAATGAGATTGATTCCGACTTTGCTCAGAAGAAAGTCTAAGCGCATAACGACCACCTTTCCTTTCCTCGGAGATTGATCTTGCGCACAGTGGTCGGAATGTCACACGGCCAGGCTCAGCCTGCCCAAGGCCGGCATGCCTGGAGCCACCGCAGTGCGCCGCATCAAATCACCCGCCGCAAGAGCATCTTATGCTCGCTTGCTCGTGCGGCCGACAGGCTGAGCAAGCGCCCCGGCGACCAGAAGCGGCGAACCTTTGAAAAGCAGAATCCCCTCCTCTCTCTCCTTCGGCGCAGAGAGACTGTGCCCGCGCGCGATTACTGCACACCATACACAACGGCAGGAAGGGGGAACGCGCCGCCACACCTGCTCCAGAAACGTCTATCCTTCTCCGCCAGCGCCAGCCCGGCGGAAGCCCGCGTTCCCCCGCGCAAGGCTCTCTTTACGCCTCAATGCACAACGCTGCAGAGCAGGCACATATTCACCCGCCCTTGATCTCAATTCTCGTTCCATGTGCCTCCTCCGTCTTAGGCAGATGGACCGAGAGCACGCCATTCTTGAAGTCTGCTTCGATGCCGCACTCGTTCACTTCGGAAGGCAATGGAATGCGCCGGGCAAACGAACCGTAAGAGCGCTCGACCCGCACGTAGCCTCCCTTTTCCTCTCTGTCTTCTTCCTTCTTCTCCCCCCGGATGGTCAAAACGCCTTCCTGGAGGGAAACATCGATATCGTCCTTGGTCAATCCCGGAAGCTCCGCCGTTACGCGGTACTCCTTGTTCGTTTCGCTGACGTCGATGTCCGGATAGAAACGTGCCGGGAATTCCGCGAACGGCCGCATCCGCATCAGTGCCCAAGGCCGAAACATGTCCTCGAAAAAGTCCTGGAACATGTCCCGTACATCGCGTGCCGCGGGAAGCAAAGACTCCTCTTCTTCGCGCCTCTTTTTACGCCATGGAATCAAATCTTTCACTGCCATTTTCGCTCTCCTTCCTATTGCTCAGGGCCGGTGAACGCCGATCACCGGTTCATCCACTTGAGATCTCTATCCGACGGGGCCTGAACTCCTCGGTCTTCGGTATAACCAGGCGCAGCACCCCATCCTTCAGTGTTGCGTCGATGTTGTCCGCATCCAGTGCGCTGCCCAGGGCAAAACGCCGGTAGAAGCGCCCCACGTCATACTCCTCGTGGTCAAGCTTTAGGCCTTCCACTTCCTCTGGTTCAGGATGTCCCTGAATGGTGAGCATGCCACTCTTCAGAGTGACGTCCAGGCCTTCCTTCGAAACCCCGGGCAGATCGGCCAGAACCAGCATCGACTCAGGTGTCTCCACAACGTCCACCTGTGGCGTGAAAGCCGGCTCTTCTCGGACCCTCTCGGGGGCCGCACGTTCCGCCTTCACCACTTGGGTCTCCTCGCTCATTGTCTTCGCTCCTTTCGTTACTGATGTCCACTCATTGCTGGCCGTTTCAGCCCTTGATCTGGACTTTGGCCGGTTTCTCCGTCTCCGGGCGAGGCAACTCTATGCGCAGAACGCCGCGGTTGTACGTCGCACGCACCGCCTCAACGTCGGCGCCAAACGGCAGCGACAACGTGCGCACGAACGAACCGTGGCCGCGCTCCTGCCGGACGTAGCGTTCTTCGTCGGCGAGATCCCCTGGTTCTCGCGACCCGCGGATCGTCAGCACGTCGCCAGTGACCGTGATGTCCAGGTCATCCTTGTCCATTCCGGGAATCTCAGCGGTGACAACGGCTTTATCCGCGTTCGACCAGACGTTAACGGCGGGGAACGCTCGCCGCTGTGTTCGTACACCCAGCGTGTTCGCCAAACGTTCCACCTCACGCATCGCGCGATCCACTTCCCCCCACGGATCGCTCCAGAAGGGGTCTATTCGCCAGTTCCACAGAGCCATAGCACACTCCTTTCCGTTCCTCGAAGTACACGATTTCTACCATTACTTTGCCGTCTTGCAACAACTATGCCAAGCCGCGGGCGCGTAAGCTAACATCACCTAAAAGCTTGCCATAAGCAGCTTACGCACATATCCTTAGGGCACATCTGCCTACGGTAGTGCACATCCTGACAGTACTACGCGACGGGCGCCCCGAGACGCCTGCCATTTTGACAGGGGCAGCCAGCGTCGCCTTGCCCCGAGGTACGAGTATAGGCGAGATACGGCGCGGCGCACGCAGAGTGCGAGGGAGGGCATGGACGGGCGTTCGACAGCGCCTCTTTGCCTCTGCAACTCAGAAAGCTTGACGCGCTGTCGCTCGCCGAGGGAGTAGACGGCGCCGCCGATGCATTCGACGCCTTGCATTGTGCGGCTGCTGCGCAGCCCACGAGACAGTCAAACCAGTCATGATGCGGCCGGTGGGCGGGGAGTCTCCATTCTTCCACGGTCCGGCCGCGGCCTTCGGTGCGGACGCGGTATTCGGCCGCCAGGCGCTCGGCGAAGAGGCGATGCTGGACGGCCTTGCGGCCGAAGATGCCTAGGCAGCCGGGGTCGCCCGTGGCAGTCGCCAGCCTCTCGTGCACGAACGACTTCCAGTAGTTGTGCGCGCC
>JAGHAF010000070.1 GCA_021161675.1 Planctomycetota bacterium
AAGTATACCTGTCCGACGTGCGCCCGGCGCAGATTGACCAGCGCGCAGGCGCTGTGGGTTTCGACCGGACCTTCTACGGTCGGCCGCTGATCCTCGATGGCAAACGCTGCGAGAAGGGACTCGGGGTAAAGCTCCCCTCCCGTCTGAGTTTTGATCTCGGTGGCCAGTTCAGGACGCTGAGCGCCCACGTTGTCCTGGAGGATCCGCCGGCGCTGCTCGGGGGCGAGCAAGTAACCGTGCAGGTGATGGGGAACGGGAAAGCGCTGGCCGCGTTCCGACTGGGCCAGGACAAGACGGAGGTCAGTCTGGAGGCCGATGTCAGGGGGGTCCGAACACTGAGATTGAACTGTCTGCCCTCCAGCCCGGATGCCTACCAGGCGAGCGTAAACTGGTGCAGCCCGATGCTGCGGCGGTAGGGAAAGGTAGCGTGTCAAGCAGGCTACCTTTCGCTCCCTGCATGTTAACCCGGATATTTCACGAGCCTTTCCCGTCCAGCAGGCGCTGGGCGTCAACAGTGTGTCATTTTTCATTGGGCGCCTTTCGAGGCGGAACTCCCCTCCCTGTAAAGAGTTGCAGACGAATCCGGAAAATGCTCGTGAAATATCCGGGTTAGAGCGAAGTGACCTTAGTCATCTCGCACGGCAGGGGGCCGGCGTTGAGCACGGCGGCCAGCTTGTAGAGCCTGGGAATAAAGAAATAGCCCTTAATCTGAACGGAGCCTTCCGTAATCGCCGACTCGATCTCTGTGGGGGGGAGTATGATCTCTCCGTCGAGCAGCATCGCCATGCGGCGTCCGGCGTGAAGGGCCGTGAAGCGACCGAAGGCGCGGGCGTCCTCTTGCTCGAAGTACAAGGTTACCACCGCCATCTGGTGCAGACCCGCGGTATGGACCTCGGCCCGCCGGAAGCGTTCCAGTTTTAGCGCGGGCTCGTCCTGGAGGATGAAAGGCTTCTCAACGGCCTGAAGCTCCCGAGGGGGATTCAACCGGTACTGCCAGGCGCGATAGAGCTTGAGTTCGCAGCCCCGGGGCAGTTCGGCTTCGTTGCCGCCGGCGGGAGCAGGAGCGCTATTGAGCAGCCTGAACTCCACCCTCCCCTGTCTTGTAAGCCAGGCCAGCCCCGGCTGCGGGTCTTTGGAGGCGCGCACCCTGATCAGCAGGCGGTCGGGCGGGCGGGATTCAACGTGGAAAGACTGATATGAGAGCTTGTCCGCCAGGAGCAGCTGCCGCTTTCGGATGAGTTCAACGGTTCGGGCAAGCTTGTCGGGGCCCGCTTCGCCGCCGCATTGCGCCAGCCGATAGATGGCCTCGGTGGTCCTGGTCGAGACTGACCTGGAGATGGCCGAGGCGAGAAGCGTCACACAGAGGCCCACCCCGAGCCACAGGGAGACCGTGGTCAGGTGGCGGAGCAGATGCGTCTTCTGGTGGGCGCTCATGGTGGAATCAATCTCTGAAGTGGTGGCCGCAAGTTCGACTCCCCTCAAGAGGCTCGCAGAGGCGCCGGAGAAATGACCGCGAGATATTCGGGCTAGCCGGGGTCTGATTCCGGCAAGTGTTCGGGCGGGGAGGTGTCGGGCTCACCGAAGCCGATGTGGATGGCCTGGATCCGATCACCCAGGTAGTGCTCCCGAGCGACGGGGTTCTCCAGGATTTCGCGCGCCGTGCCTTCGGCCACCACTCGCCCTTCGCTGAGGATGTAGGCGCGATCTGTGATTCGGAGCGCTTCGAGCACGTTGTGATCGGTAATCAGGACGCCAATCCCCCGGTACTTGAGGCCCACAACGAGTTCCTGCACCTCGCTGACTGCGATGGGATCAATACCGGTGAAGGGTTCGTCCAGGAGTATCAGTTTGGGCTTGGTGCAGATGGCCCGGGCGATCTCGAGGCGACGGCGCTCTCCCCCGCTGAGGCTATACGCCGGATGGTGGCGCAGGTGGGTAAGGCCGAACTCCACCAGCATCTGGTCGGCCTTGCGCTGGTACTGCGCCCGTTTATCTCCCTGCATCTGGAGGATGGCCCTCAGGTTATCCTCCACGCTCATGTGGCGGAAAAGGCTGGGCTCCTGGGCCAGGTAATTCATTCCCAATCGTGCCCGGCGGAACATCGGCAGATTGGTCACTTCATGGCCGTCGAAAAACTCCTGGCCGCGGGCGCTTTTGATCAATCCCATGCAGATGCGAAAAGCGGTGGTCTTGCCGGCGCCGTTCGGGCCGAGCATGCCGACCACTTCCCCACGCTCGACGTTGAAACTGACATCGTTCAGCACGGCTCGCCGCTCGTAATACTTGACCAGACCTTCGGCTTGGAAGAGTTTGCCCATCAGAAAGCCCGAATAGAGAAGCTTGCTTGATTGCAGCCCATCCGCTGCCCGCGATGCGGCGGCCTGCGGACATAAAAGCAGACAGTAGAAAGGAGACCGCAGGAGAAAGGCCCCTTGTCCCGTGGGCGGCGTATTCTCCTTTCGCGTCGCCGGCCGCGACTTGCTCTACTCTCTACCTTCGACATTGCCCTTCGGCTCCGCTCAGGGCCTTGAGCGAAGTCGAAAGGGTTTCCACTTTCGCCCGCTCTGTTTTGCCCCGCAAGCGGGGCAAAATCGCCACGCTCAGGGCGTGAACAACAAGGGACCTCCGGGTCGGTCGCGATCGGTCTTTTTCAGCTCATCCAGCGCTTTGGCCACCTGGTCGCTAACGCGATCATCGTCAATGAGGGACTCCAGACTGTGGACCACGTATTTGCGCACCACCTCTGGGGTGTCGCGCTCGGAGTAGGAGGCGCTGTCCTTCAGGTAGTCCACGCCCAACTGCCCCAGCAGGCGCACCACCTCATCGAGTCGGCGGTCGTTGCGAGCCCGCATTTGCCGTTCGTGTTCGGCGCGCGTCAGGCGGACGGTCTCAACGGCCATTACGGGGTTAATGGCGGTCATGGAGGCAAAAACGCCAAGGAAACGCATGGTGAAGTACCTGTGTCGGAGCAACCAGACTCCTTCGGCCACAGTCTGGCGCACTTCCTCATTGCTGTGCCCGAGCAGGGTGAGATACTGGTAAATATGTGGATGGTCCAGCCTCCTGCCCTTTCGGATCAGTTCGCTAAGCGCCTTCTTGCCGACCCTTGCAATCAGGACCTGGCCGAGGCGATGCAGCCGTTCGTATTCGTCCGCCTGCTTTATGCACATGTCCTGCTCTTCGGGCGTCAGTTCGGCCTTCTCTCCACGCAACATGAGCGCGAACTTCTGCGCCGCCGCATTGCGCAAGGAATCGGGAGAGGCGGCCCAACTCTTCTCGATCCGCTGGAGAGCTTTGGCCTCTGCGCCGAGGAACATCTTCTTCTCGTAGGTGGAGAGCAGGGACAGCATTCGTCGCTTTTCCACGCCGGTGGGCGGCGTCTTCGCGCCCTCGGCCAGCCAAATGAGCGCGCCGGTGACGAGCTCTTCAGCATAGCTGGTCTCTTTCATGGACTCCCGCTGGCGGATGATCTCCTGGAGGGCGAGCCGCGTCTGTTCATCCAGGACGTCGGGCTCGACACTGCCGTCCGGGCGCATGGCTTCGGCGACCTTCCTGACGACTTCACGCTGTTTCGAGATCGTTCCCCAGCGACACGCCTTGCGCAAGGCCAACGAACGCGCCATGCGCGCGTCGTCCTCATCCTTCTGGAGCAGTTTCTGATTGCAGTAAAGGAACCCGTAGACGGGATGTTTCTCAATGGCGGCCACGGCGCTTTGCCCCTGCGGTTCAGAGAGGCTGCTGATATGCCGCCCCAACTGCCCATAGACGGTGGTGATGGCCGAGACCAGTCTCCCCTGCACGACGAGGGAATAGCCGATGTAAACCAGGGCAAGGAACGCCAGTGGGATGAAGATGGTGTACAGGAGCACAGTCAGCCAGCGTGGCAGCAGGGGGCCTGTCGCCTTATCGCCTTCGACCAGGACGACTTCGTCCTCTTGTATTTCGTTCTGCTTGTCCATGCGCACCCAAACGTTCCACTCAGAAGGGGATCATCGTGACGGCTTTATCAATGAGTCTGGCCGCCACGGCAGCCATGCCCACCAGGCCCATGCCGCAGGCAAAGCCCGCGGCCAGGATCGGTGTGTACTCTCTCCATTGGGCTTGCCCGAAGAACTTCCGCATGTAGAAACGGCCGAGCATCGCGCCCGCGAACATGGGGAAACCCATAGCAGGGTCTCCGACAATACCCTGTATCGTGCCGTAGACGAAAAGCGTCGGCGCGCCTATCACGCGCAGTAATGGATATAAGATCAGGCCGTACGCCGCTCCGGCGCCGATTACCTTCATTTTAATCGCTTTGAGGAAGAACGCGTTCCCCGTCGTAGTGGCGGTCATCCAGAACGCGCGAACGGTGGCGTCTCGCGGCCAGAACCGCATGGCAAAGGGGTAGTCCTCGGGGATGTCACTGATCTTGTAGAGGAAGGCCCAGAAGAGCAAACTCGCCACCAGGGCCAGTGGCATCACGACGAGTTGCGCTTTAAAGATGCTGGTGAACTTCGTTCCCGTCAGCTCGATCTCCCGGAAGTGTCTTGCGCCCTGTCCGGCATCCCCCATGGGAACCGGGGCGAACCAGATGTCCACGCCTTTATAGCCGCTGAGCACGAAGGCGGCCTCTCGGACGTATGGTATCCCTACGCTGTGTCCGGTAAGGCCGTTGAGACGAGCGCTGACGTAGGACATCAAGGGGGTGTAGATGAAACCGAAGCCTACCAGAATCCAGATCGGGAATTTCGGCACCAGCATGTGACAGAGCAGGATCATCCACGAGGTCTTGGCCACATAGAAAAGCAGAGCTATGGACACGGGGACGTCGCCGCGGCCCTTGGGCGGAGCGAGCATCTTGGCTCGTTCCCTCTTGCCCTGGCCCCTGGCGCGCGAAAGCTGGCGAATGGCGGTGTAAAAGCCGAGGATCGCCACCGCTATGGCTGTGCCGATCCCGAAACTGAGCCAGAAATCGAACTGGTTCGCCAGGGTGGTCTGAATATAGTCCATCCCCGGCTCCCACATCTTGAGCACGCCGTGGCTGTAGAGAATCGGGTTCATTATCAAGCGCCCGAGGACGCCGGCCACGAAGCTGCCCACCACAACCCAGAAGGGCAACACGAATCCCCAGAGCACGCCGCTTAGGTCTGTCCCCACGGCGAGCGGGACCGCACGGAACCAGGGCAAGTCCTGTAATTGCTTGGTGAAGTCATAGAAGGGCACTTGTATCAGGTACAGAGATTTATTGAGGAGCACCCCCGATAGGACAGGTATCGCCACGTAGAGAAGGCCGAAAGCGGCGCCCAGCGTGCTGCCGATGGTGAAGCATCGCCAGCGCCAGGTCTCCTCCTCGCTCTCCGCGAGGGCGGTCACGCCTTTCGCGGTTATGGGCGCCAGGGGGAAGGGCAGTTTCTCTACGTCGCTGGTCATCCGGAAAAGCGCGTAGCCCAGGCTGAAAAAACTGAGCCTGCTCCACAGGATCATAACCGCCATCAGACCCAGCGCCGGCCACCAGTCTCTGTGCAGCAAGTTGCGCGCGGCGTATGCCGCGCTGCCCGGGGGCGGGGAGCGCCAGAACGGTATCTGGTTGGCGATCTCAAACTGGCTGGCCGCGTCGCTCCGGATGAAGTACTGCATCCAGATAAACGTGAATCCCTGCGACATGACGGCCGCGCCGAGAACGCCCCAGGTGATGCTCCAAATGACGAACATCTCCTGACGGGTCAGTTTTGTGCGGCAGCGTTTGGCCACCTCCATGAAGATTATCAGCGTGACCCAGACGGCGGGAACCCCCAGCTGCTGGCCCAGCATGAGCCACATGAACATCGAACCCGGCGTCACGATGAAGGCCACGAACAGGGCGGCCAGTATCGCCTTTATGCCGAACCCCTCCGCGAACTCGGTCGGCGCGCCTTGCTCTTCACGCAGGCGAAGATAGTCTTCTGCTTGTGCCATTATTCACAGCTAAAAGGTATAGTCATCATGTGGCGTTAGCGAGGCTCCGGGCCACGCCGCCTTCAGTCGGCGGCAGCGTCCTGTTGTCGCTCCAGCAGTTCCACGCCTTCCCTGGTCAATCGCTTTTTGGCCTCCGGCGTAACCAGCCGCCAGATAAGCAACTGCTTGCGCAGGTCCTTCAAAAAGCCTGTGTTCATCCGGTGCCACGTCTGGAACTCGCCGCTCTTGCGCGTGATCGTGAAGAGCAGGTAAGTAATGTCGCCTTCCTCGGGGTCGGGCACGGAGGCTATCTTAACCCGCTGGCTCACCCCCATGTCAAGCGGGGCGACCCATACGTCCGCCTCCACACAGACCGTATGTCTGCCTTCGTATTCGCCCGTGTAGAACCGTATGTTGTCGGCGGTGAAACGGCCTATCGCATCCTCGTCATTGCTTTCGAAATATTCCCTCAGATACGACATCACGCCGAGCGCTTCTTTGCTGCTCACGGTGAACGGGAACCATATCTCCCACACGTCGGTAGTGGGCTCCGGGATGGACATCTTGCGCGTCTCGTCCGGAACGCTCAACTTCCCGGCCATGCGCGCCGGATAGATCGTGGAGGCCAGCACCACCAGCACAACCAGAACCGCGGACCAAACCGCGCTTATACTGGAGTAGTTCAGCGATATGCCTTGCATCAACAACGGCATATGCACCAATATCTTGCTGAGCACCTGCCCGAGGATATATCCAAGCATCGCCCCCACAACCGCGAACACACAGCTCTCGGCCAGGAATAACGCGCCGATGTGCATCGGCGCCAGCCCCACCGAGGCGTAGGTCTTGATCTCGGTGACACGTTCATAGACCGACCCAAGCATGGTGTTGAACACTATCAATGCGGCGATGATAATGGGGATAATCAGCCCCTTCATCCCGCCCATGCTGAGCCGTCCCCGAGTGGCCACCCGGTGGATATGCGGACCGGCCTCCAGCTTGTCACTGTATCCTGAGTAGAGGGCCAGGTCCACCCGGCTGAGCAATTGCTTCAAGACCCTTTGGAAAGGCTTGAGCACTCTCTGGGCCTGCGTGGTCTGGCCCGGGCCGGCGGCGATGGCGCGCACGGTCGCTCCGAGCCGCACGTTCAACTCGTTGGGAATGACGAGCACGCGGTCCGGCTCCATGTGGATATATTCTTGCTGCTCCTGTTTCTTTGAGGAGCGGCGATGCACGAAGTCCGCAGCGTCTATATCTCCGGTGGCCGTCAGCGCGCTATCAGCCGTCGTCTGCTGGCCGGCGCCCCCCTCCTTGAACTGCTGGGCCACGAAGTCAACCGGCGTAATCTCTTCCCCGTCCAGGTCCTCGTACTTGAACCACTCGCCGCTGTCCGCGACGCCTATCACCCGCAGACGCCGTCCCAGGACCGATATCTTGGCCTTGCCGACCTCGCTGTCCTCGATGCGCAGGCTCTCCTGCATCCGTCGGGGCAATATGCACACGAAAGGCCAGTCGGGCGCCGACCTGTCGAACCACCCATACTCGAGGAACTTCTCGGGCCCGAAGTTCGAGAAATACTTCTCCTCCGGGCTCAGCCCTAAGATTGCAGAGGCCACCGCCATGCCCGGGCGGCCGTCCGCCCGGTGGACTTGAAGCTGCAACTCCTGGGTCTTCTGGGGGCTGACGAACCAGCTGCGCGGCGCGGTGCGCATCCCCTTGACGCGGAAGAAGTTCAATATGTCGTACGTCACGGACTCGGACAGCTGCGACCAATTCAGGCCGCGCACCAGAACGCCTTCATAGGGCGCCTTGCGAGTCGCCTCATAGTCCATCATCTGGGCCGGGATGGCCTCAAAACTGGTGAACGACAGGATGGTGAACGTGAGCAGGATAAGGGTCACCGCCGTCAGCCCGGTCCGCACCTTACGCTTGCGCATGTTCGAAATGCCCAACGTGAAGGCGGCCATGGCGGCGCTGGTGCGCGCCACGTCCGCACGGTGAATCATGTCCAGCTTCTGGCGGATACGTTCCATTTCGGTCTGGAACTTCGTCAACAGATACCAGATCGTGCCCAGCGCGGCCACCAGCATCACGAACCCGTTCAGTATGATAACAGGCATCTGCGAGAGCTGGAAAGCCGGATGCACCAGAGCCAACACAAGATAGGAAACGCCGAACAGCCCCGCGATTATGGCCAGCTTGCGCCGAATCTCCACAACGTTGAACAACAGCCGCTCAGTGAACAGCACGAACGGCAGAAGGAGCGCGAAATAGAAGATGAGCCCCTTCATCACATCCGTGGCCGTGTCGCGAACGTCAGGATATACCCGGTTCTCCAAGGACCACGCCATGTTGGCATGGAAGTAGAAATTGTCGTACTGATTGTCAGCCAGCGCTCTATTGGCTGCGCTCAGGTGCGCTCCCACCTGATCGAACAGGTCCCGAACCGCTTTCTTCGCTATGCCGCTGCGTTTCAGCCGATCCAGCCGATACCCATCGAACCTATGCATGTCCTGCGCAATCTGGAAGGCGGTGCGATAGATGAAGTTCTCGTTCTTGTCCAGTTTGTATCCTATGCCGGTTCTTTCCTTCTTGCCCTGATCTTGGGCCTCCCCGGCTTTCGGGAAGTTCAACAGCAGCCCTTCGAAACCGGCGTCGCTGTACGCCAGCAATATCTTCACGCGCTTATCGCGCTTGGTGAAGAAGACGGCGAACGGCTTGCTGAACTGATCGCTCCCAGACTCCTGCCCGACGAAGCTCACCAGATACTGCAGATCGCTGTTGGAGTCACCTCGGACGGCATTGGTCTTGCCAAGGGTCCTCAAGCTGAGCGGGTCCTCAAGATCATAAACGGTGACACTCGCCGCCCGGAAGAAGTTCAAACGGCAGTCCGTCTCCCGATCCCCCCATTCGTCGGCCCGGCGTCGGTTGGTGGCTTTCACCAGCACGGGGTCGGACTTCGCCACCTTCCAGACCACGCCACTGGTCCGTGAAAGCTCAAAAGCGTCAATCTTCAGCTGTTTGTCGCGCTTCAGGCCAAACAGCTCGAAGTAGCCCTGCAGGTTGCTAAGCTTCACCTCATAAGTCTGCACCCCCATCATGCTCTTGCTCTTGCTGCCCAGCTCGCTGTCCAGCAGGCTGGCGGTAATCACGCCGTTGGCGACGGGGCTCCTCGGCATGAAGGAAAGCTGGCTGAACTCAACGGCCTGCCCGAAAACGCTGGCCGCTTCCCGCTTCGCCCACACTACGCCCCGGTTTATGGGCAGAACTGGCACGTCGGCGGTCTTCTTGATTATGTATGTGCACGCGATCGCCTGCCGCCGCACGTTCTCCATGTAGGGCTTGAGCCGCTCATACGTGTCCAGCGGGGTCTTCAGGCTGTTGCGAGGGTCCCCGGTCGTCGCCAGAGTAATCGCCGGGTAGCCGCACAGCGATATCACCTCCGAGTCGAACGCGATAAGGCCGGGCTGAAGCGAGCGCCAGTTGCGCCCCTGCTGTGGCACGATCCCGCTTTGATACGTCAGGCCCGCCGCCGGGCCGCCCTTCGCCCCAACCGCGCTTCCCCAGTCCATCAGCAGGGCCGAATAATCGCTGTAGGCCCGCTGCAATTCGACCTCGCCCGTGCCCAGCTGATCGTAGAAATATCCCTTGTAGAACGCGCCGAAGCTGTCATGCCGGGCCGAAATGTCCAACCCCACGAAGAAGTATGGCTCGCCCGTGCCTTCATCCGCATCCTTGTCCGCATCCCACCGACGGGGGTAGATCGTCTTGAGCGCGTAATCCCGCACGCCGCCGAGGCCCTGATAGTGGCCGGGCGCGGCGATGAACTTCACGTTTCGACGCGGTGGGTGACGCCGAAGGAATTTCGCCACCTCCAGCAGCGTCGCAATCCCGCATGAACTCTCCGCCCCGGGACTGAGCGCCGGCACCACCGAAGTGCTGTCGTAATAAGCCCATACCACCAGGGTCTGGCCGGCAAGCTGAGGGTCTGTGCCGGGAATCTCCCCCGAGACCCGCTTGACCGTGGCCTCTTCCCAGGCCACCTGAGCGCGCACGTTGACCTGGACGGCCGGCTCATCGGGCCCGCCCAGGCGGCTTATCGCGGCAAGGGCGCTCTCGATGTCGAACTGGTCGGCGCTTTTGCCGCTCAGGGCCGCCGCCAGCGCCGGCAGCCCGGAGCGGGGCAGGTAATATCGGGGGACAGGAACCGGAAGCGCACTGTATTTCTGCTCGGCGTCATTGCGGAACGGGTGGTCCGGGCCCACGAAGATTATCGCACCTGCGCCCAGCTTCGCCGCGTTGAGCCATCGCGTCACCGAGTTGAACTTCATCAGCACGACGCTTCCCTGCACAGGCTTCCCATTGAAGTCGCTCAGATACCCCTCATCGGCCCATATCAACTGGCCCCCGATGCCCTCCGGCTCCGTCATGGACGTGCGAACGGAGTTGGGCATGACACAGTAAAGAGGTATGCGTCGGCCCCCAACGCTCAGAGTCGCTCCGTGCTCTGGCCGGCCTTCCTCCTGCTCACTGCGCAGCGCGCTCTTGCTCCACAGGCTATGCTCCGGCGCCCGCGGGATCACCACCTGGAAGGGCGCCTC
Source organism: Planctomycetota bacterium (assembly GCA_021161675.1). GTDB lineage: Bacteria > Planctomycetota > Brocadiia > SM23-32 > SM23-32 > JAGHAF01. Next base: position 10,518 of record JAGHAF010000070.1, read on the forward strand.
CTCTACGCTTGCCAGCCCGATCTCACGGAACTTGTCCTTGATATACTCCTCTGCCCGCACACATCCGGCGTAGCCTGTGTATCGGCTCTGGCTCCCGGCGAAAAAACGGATGTGCTCGGCCGGATCGACCTTCAGAAGGTCGTCCATCAGCCCTGGCTCGACAGTCTCAACCTGCGCCCCCCAAACCGAAACGCCCCATGAGCACAATACTATGCTTAAGCACGCAATGAGGCGACCCTTGGCGTCCATGGCGCTGAAGTTCTCCGTATTCCCCTGCGATTCTCCAGCACATTATAGGCAAGAACCAGCCAGATGCAACGGAATGCCAAAAACCTTCTCGACCCCTTTACGATCCGGGACTGTCCGTGTTAGAATGCTGTCCCCCATTCAACGCCGGTGAAGAATCATGGAAGACGCCATCCGCAAGGCCGCCGCGCTCATCGAGGCGCTGCCCTATATTCAGAGCTTCAGAGGCAAGCCCGTAGTGATCAAGTTCGGCGGCAACGCCATGCAGTCCGACGCGACGCTCGCCGACGCGCTCGAAGACATCGTCTTTCTGGCCGCCATCGGCATTCGCGCCGTCGTCGTGCACGGCGGCGGCCCCCAGATATCCCGGGCGATGGCCGAAGCCGGCCTCTCACCACAATTCGTGCGCGGCCATCGAGTCACCGACGCCCAAACCCTACAGCTCGTTGTCCGCGTCCTTGGCCGCCAGGTCAACCAGCGCCTTGTGCGCGGCATCGAGGAACACGGAGGCGTCGCCTGCTCGACCTTTCAGCGCGGGCGCAGTCTGCTGCGCGTCCGAAAGAAAACCACCGACGATCAGCAGCAGCCCATTGATCTGGGCTACGTGGGAGAGGTGGTGTCGGTCGAGCCGCGCTCACTGCTCCAGATAACCGCCGAGGGCGCCATCGCCGTTGTGCCGCCCATCGGCCAGGACGACGCCGGCCAGCTCTACAACGTCAACGCCGATGCCGCGGCGGGCGCCGTCGCGGCCGCGCTCCAGGCCGAGAAACTGGTCCTGCTCAGCAACGTGCACGGAATCCGCGGCGACTCCGGCGATCCCCACTCTTTCCTCTCCACCGTGAACGAACAGCAGGTCAAGTCCCTGATCGCCGCCGGGGTAATCCGCGGCGGCATGTTGCCGAAGGTCGGCGCCTGCCTGCGCGCCCTCGATGCCGGCGTGCGCAAAGCCCACATTATTGACGGCCGCCTCGAACACTCCCTCCTCCTTGAGATTTTCACCGATAAAGGCGTGGGCACTCAGATACTCAAGCAGTAGCGCCTCACCCCAATAAGCAGGCAACGAAAAAACCGGGCGCAGTAAGACAGGCAGGAACGGCTTCCCTCCTGACTCCTGTTCTCTTACGGACTGAGCGATGCCCGTCCTCCACCTTGAGCATCCGGCGCGTCTCGCAGCGGCCGGCGCACCGGCGCTGCTGGCCGTGCTGTGGTGGCTGGCGCGCAGGCGCGTCGAGGATGGGCGAGTGCGCAGGGCGCAGCATGAGGGCAAAAGCGCCCGCTGGACGGGAAAGGCTCGTGAAATATCCGGGCTAAGCGAACTTCGCCGCTTCCACGGCCAGCAGCGTCCCCAGCTGGCGGCAGGCCAGCTCGGCGTCCGCGTCGGGCCTGCCTTTGATCACGAGCGTCTCGCCCACCTGCGAGCCCACGAGCCGGAACAGTTTTTCGAACGGCTCCTGCGCGGCCCCGCCGCCCCCGTGTGTCATGAACAGCGCGATGGGCATGCCCTTGACGGCTTCGCTGCCACCGCCCGTGGCAATGTGCCAGTCGTCCATGAACACCTTCATCCACCCCGCAGGGTAGCTGAAGTAATCAGGGGTGCCGAACGCCACGCCGGCGCATTCGTTCAGCAGAGCCGGATCAACGCGCTCCTCGTTCGTGTTGATAAGCGCGACCTCGAACTGGCCGGCGGAGCGAAGGCCCTCTGCGACGGCCTCAGCGGCCGCAGCGGTGTTGCCCTGGGTCTGCGAGTGATAGATCACGGCAACCTTATTCCTGCCCATCATGCTCCTCCTCTGTATAGCGACTCAATCAGTCTCGCCATTGTGGCAATGGCCCGTCCGCCCCGGGGCGGAACTGCTCCCAGAACCGCCGGAAGCGGCTTTCATACACCATCTCGAACAGCGCCACGCGGTCCGGCAGGCGCCGGCGCACAAACTGCCGCAGCTTGCGCACCTGAATCGCGACGTCCACGGCCGGGCAATCGGTGGTGAGGATCAGCGAACTTATCCGATCCGCCCGGCGCTGCAGCTCGCGATACGAGCTCTCCGCCCCGGCGCGATTTTCGGGCCTTTTCTCCATGGGCGTCACCTTCCTCGCCATTTTAGCGACACTAAGAGCCGCCGCAAAGCGCCGAGCCGCCAGAAAAACCTTTCGCAAACCACTTGCACGGTAATCCCCCCCCGCGGTATAATACATTTGTTGAGAGCGTGACTATTGGTTCCGTGCCATCGGCGCGGAAGAGGTCTTACTATTCTGTAACTTGGCTATAAGGATGAGGCAAGATCATGGCAAAAGGCCTGACGAAACGGCAGAGAGAAGTCTTCGATTTCGTCTGCAGCACTATGCGTGAAGAAGCGCGGCCGCCCACGGTGAGGGAGATTGCGGACCATTTCGGATTCCGCAGCCCAAAGGCCGCCACCGATCACCTCGACGCACTGGAACGCAAGGGCTACGTGCGTCGTCGCAACCGCAAAGCGCGCAACATCGAGGTCCGCGCCGAACTGTCCCCTCAGGGCATCCCCCTGGTCGGGCGAATCGCCGCCGGCTCACCCATCCTTGCCGTCGAAAACCTGGAGGGCTCGCTCTCCACTACCGATCTCTACGAAGTGGACGAGAAAACCTTCGCACTCCAGGTCGAGGGCGAGAGCATGACCGGCGCCGGCATAATGCCGGGTGATTTCGTCATCGTGGACGGAGGCGCCGACGTGCGCGAGGGCGCAGTCGCCGCCGTGCGCATCGGCGACGAAGCCACCGTCAAGCGCGTCTTCTTCGAGAAAAATCGTGTTCGCCTCAAACCGGAGAATCCCGATTACGACGAGATAATCGTGGACAAGGGCTCCGAGGAATTCGCCCTCTACGGCCCCGTCACCGGAGTGATGCGCAAGCTCTAAAGCGAGCGAAAAGCGCGCTTGTTGAATCCAACCCGCCCTCCGCGCCACCCGTGCGGAGGGCGGCTCTTTTCGCCCCGGCTCAGCGGAACTCGCAGTAGGCTTCCGAGGCGGGAACGTAGAGGGAGCCGAGTTCTGCCGAGAATAGCTCCCTGTCCGTTACGGGAGCCCCTTCTTGATCGCGCAGAGCTATTCGGCCGTCTCCCTGTGGAAAGAACGCGTCAATCCGGAGCCAATAGGCAGCAAGACCAAGCATGTCGGACACGTCAAACTGGTAACTGCCAAAACGGAGCCCGGACAAATCGTAAATAGTCCATCCATTGTTGCTGGGTAGTGTTCTTCCGGCAATCTTTACCTCCAGACGCAGAAGGGGGCTCCGGCATGCTGGTCCTGCTGTTAGTCCTGCCCATGCCGAGTAAGCATCAGGCCAATCCAATACCCATTTCCCGCTCCCACCAGAGGCCAGAAGAAACTGATATTGCCGAGGTCGCTCGGTGAAGAACTCTACGCTTTGCCGAAAATGGGCAGCTATTTCGTCTTCGTGTATGGATGCGCTCACCATGGCCAGGGCGGCAGCGACGGCTTGCCAATTCGATTGGAGTTCGCCCATTCGGCGCGAAGCGGAGAAGTCCGCACTGTGCGCGACAATAATCCGGCCACTGGGGAACAGCCAGGTGCCCCTTTCCTCAGCACCGGGCTCGGAAATATAGATGCAGTGCTCCGCTTCTGCGGAACCCGCATCATATACCAGGCCGATACGCTGCTGGAGCGCCTGCCGTGCCGCCTCAAAATGGGGTGGAGCCGGCAGAGTGGCCGATATGGCGCTTTTGAATCCCAGTTCGGAGAGGCTCACTTTTGTCTTGAAGAAGGTTTCCCCCTCCGCCACAGCGCGCCCGGAACGCCGGCAAATAAGGGAAAGCCTGAGCATACATCCCTTTTCCGTAGGAACGGCCTCGGTGACAAGTTCATACTCCGCGTCACTTTCTCTAGTGACATCCAAGCGGGGATGAATTTCACAGGCGCCGGCCGTTGCCTGAGCAAGGGCGTCCGTAGAGACGCCCGCGGTATGGGTGATTTCACGCTGGATCTTCAGGATTACCTGGCTGCCCGAGGCGCTCTTTTCCACCAGATCTTCGAATGATTCCGCGCTGAGCAGTGGGGTAGTGTTCCACCGCAGCAGAACGTCGTCCACCTTGATTCCTGCCTGTTCGGCAGGGCTGCCCGGTTTTACTTCCTTCACCACGAGGCCTGGCGAGAAACTGCGCGCGGGCTTTCTGCGTGGCGGGGCAGCGGCAGGGGGCGGCATCCTCCAAGCCGCGCCGATCCCGGACCCCCTCCCACGTCCGAGCGGCGTCGGCACATCTTCGACATCGCTCTCTTCAGGCACTTGCCCCTCGGCCGCGGAGACGGGCTCTACTTCAACACCCACAAAGTTGCGCCAGTTCTGGCTCCCGATTTTGAGGCTGATGCTAAGCTCTTCCACTTCGCTGGAACTCGTCGCGCCACGACTTATGAAGACTTTCCTTCGTCGCCCGTCTTCGGCCAGGACCACCTTGTTCAGTTCTCCGTTGTCATTGTTCTGTTCGGCTTTGCCCTGCAGCAACTGGCATACGGAGAGTCTTGGCTGGACGCTGGTCACCTCAAGACGGCCCGTGACGTCTCGCTCTTCGCCGATCTTTTCGCCGGTCTCCGGATCCCTAAGCTCTTGAAGTTCCCGCACGATCTCGAGTTTATCACCCAGCAGTATGCCGTCTTCCTCGCCCAGGGTCACGAAGACTTTGCCTCCTGTAATCTTGGCGACCAGGCCTGAAGAGGGGGAAGAGGGTAACACATCTTCCAGCAACGCACTTATGGTGGTTTGCAGGGACGGCAGCCTTATCCTCTCAGGCTTTTCCGGCAACTCATGCGGCTGCTCTGCAAACGTTTGCACGACAACCTTCTTGGTGGTGCGCTCGACTTCCTTCTGGGAGACTCCCTCCACCTCGCCGGGGGCGAAACTGACCACTACCTTGTCGCCCGTCCTGGCAAGCAAACGCCCAGTGCGGCCATCACGCAAAGTGACCTCGACTACTTCTTTCTCTACCCTGTCTATAGACTCCTTTCGCACTCGCCTCCGCACGCCTGAATCCAGCAACACCCACATACTATCGCCTACCCGTTCGAAACGCCCCGACAACTCTCGCCCATCTTTGAGGATAATCTTGTCCGCCGACACGCTGCGCTGCACCGAGACCAACACCAGCAATGCAACGCACCAGA
>JAGHAF010000099.1 GCA_021161675.1 Planctomycetota bacterium
ACCCGCCCGTCTCCCACCTCCTCGTAGGTTCGCAGAATCTGCTCGATGTAGTCGGGGAACAGCTCGACGTCGTCATCCAGGAAGAAAATGACGTCGCCGCTTGACGCTTTGACACCAACCTTGCGCGACGCGACAAGCCCCGGAGACTCCTTCCTGACATGCAGACAGCGGATGCCGGCGGCCTCACACTCTGCCCGCCACGGCAGAGATTCAAGGTTACCGTCGTCCACAACCACAAGCTCGTACGGTTTCACCGTCTGCCGCAGGACGGAGTATATGCAGTCGCTCAGCTCGTCCGGGCGGTTGTAGGTCGGGATGATTACGCTTGCTCTAGGCACTGCTCAAATGCTCCTGCGATTTGGTCGAACTCGCCGGCAACCGGAACGTCAAACTCCAGACATGCAGCGCCCGCAAGGTTCCCCTCCAGGATCCCCTCACGAGCGGGGACGCGCGGCTGGCAGAACGAAGCGACCAGATCCTCCAGCGGCGCCAGCTCCTGGAACACCATGCGCTGCACCGAGGCGAACTTCGCGACGAGTTCCGCCATGCTCAACGTCCGCGATGAAAGGCAATCCGAAGGGCGCAGGTGAATTACCGCGTCCGGACGCCGCTTCTCATATATCTGGACATCCGGGAAGAGCTCCTTCGCCGCGGCGGCGTAAGTGCGATTCCACTTCTGCTCCCACCGGGTCAAGTCCCGTTTCGAGAGCACGCCCGCCCCCAGGCGCGCCGCCAGCCCCCGACACGCCAGAAGTGGCCTCGACTTCCCCTTGCGAATATCGGGCGGCAGTGCGTCCCGCAGCCAGGACAGCTTCCTGACGTGATGATCTCTGAGCAGTATCTCGGGTTCGAAGAGATGCGCCTCTCCCCCGTGCAGCAGCAGCTTATCGTCCGCCACGTAGCCCCACCCGCGGCGCAACAAGGACAGCGCAAGCAGCGTCTTGCCACTTGCCCTCTGCCCCCCCACGAGCGCCGTTCTGTCCCCGCGCGCCAGGCAGGCCCCGTGAAAGAGCAAGCCGCTTTTGCTCCTCAGCGCAAGGTCGAGAGCGAAAAGGATCATTGCGTAGATGCGCCGCCACGCGCCCGGTCGCTCCTCGTAGAATATCTCTACAGCAGCGCCGGGGAATATCCCCACGTCGGGCCTCTCACGGTGCAGCAGGAAGACGCCTCTCCCCCGCCGCCCCACCACACAGCCCAATCTATGCTGAGGACCAGGCAGCACACACAACGTCTCGAAGGATTCTTCCGCGTTCGACATGCCGGATATCACGATATCCGCCCGCGCGCCGGCGTCGTCGGCGATCATGAACCGTCCGAGCCGGCCCTCGACAGCGTCCGCCAGCCATCGGGACGGACTGCGCAGGCAAACCCGCGCCAGGCCGCACACGTCCAGCAGAATGTCGCTCATACGAAATCCCGTAGGCGGAAAGTTTTGAGCAATGCGAGCCGCGCGCTCGCAGCGCGATAGAGCAACCAGAGCACGCCGCAGTAAATGCCGATTGACAGCGCCGCGCCTGCGTAGACGTCCGGAACGAAGCGCCGCACGGTCAACGACAGGCAGTTTATCAACAGGTATATGACCACAACGGGCGCCGCCAGCGCAAATAGATAACGCCGCCGGCGCGCTGCGCCGAGCCGCAGCTTCGACCATAGGAAACCGGTCAGAACCACGGCAAGAAGCACGAATGACAGCGCAGTGGACAGCGCCACCCCGAAGAGGCCATAGCCCTGCCCCACGAGCACAATTCCCAGCACAACGTTGAATACGAGAATCGGCGGCAGGCGCCAGGATGCCTGGAACTGCCAGTTCTTCGCAACGATGAGCATGTAGGGCACGTAAGCCAGCGCCAGGAAATACACCCCCAGCGTCAGCGTTTGCGCGGCCACTATGCCTTGCCAGTAGCGAGGCAGCAACAGCCGAATCCCCACCGGCAGCGCGAAGAAGACAGGTCCCACGAGGAAAGGCATCAGGTAAGCGGTGTTGAGCAGCGGCCCCAGAAGGTACCTGCTGACCAGTTCATCCTGAGGTGTGCTTTCGACGGCGCGCATCAGGCGCGGCGTCAGCACCTCACGCGCGGTTCCCGGGATATTGATAAGAAGCGCCACCGTCAGGGCGGCAATCCCGTAGTAGCCCACCGCCGTCTTGCCCAGAAGAGAGCCCACTATGATCCGATCACACGTGGTAATAAGCATGACGCTCATGTTAATAATAACGATCGGGAACCCCTTCTTCAGCAAACCCCACAGCACGGGCCACCTGAAGACCTGCCCCCTCTGAAAGGGGAAACTCAGCCTCAGATATCCGATGGTGATCAGAAAGCTGATGACAACCGACGCGTAAAGGCCGTAAACGCTAAGGCCGTACATACGCAGGAAGTACATCAGAGGCAGCGTTGTCGCGAACGTCGCCGTCACCTGCAGGTAAGTGGCCTTGGTAAGGATGCCGAATGCCTCGTTCGCCTTCAGAACGGCCACCAGGAACCCGTGATAGTAGCCCAGCAGCACCAGCGCCGACGTTGTGGCCAGCCCCAGACGCACCACCATCGTCCACGGGCCGAACAGCGCGAGGGCGC
>JAGHAF010000089.1 GCA_021161675.1 Planctomycetota bacterium
ACTCGGCCGTGTAGTAAAGCCAGAGGGAGCCGTCGGCGTCCCGAAAGGGGCTCCCGTCAAGTGAGGCGTGCGGCACGAGGACGCCCAGGTTCTCGAAGGGTCCGGCGGGCGAATCGGACACGGCGAGCCCCACGCGGTTGCCTGTGTTGTCAGGGGTCTCGTCCGGCGAGGCGGTGTAGTAGAGCCAGTAGCGCTCCTGGTGCACAAGGACTTCCGGCGCCCAGAAGTTACGGCGGTTCCATGCGCCGGGCGCCCCGCGCGCGACGGCGCCGCGCACGAACTCCCAACTCGCCAGATCGCGCGAGCGCCAGAGCGGCAGGAACCGGCCGTCGTCGCCCCGCCCCGTCGCATAGAGGTAGAACCACCCGCCTGCGGGCAGGATGAAAGGGTCGGCGAGATATCGGTTGATAATCGGATTGCAGTAGGTCGCGGCCCTCACATCTATCGTCCCTCCGCTCGCTCACATGCGACGAGGTCCGTCACGAGACGCTCAGATCGACGCGGGCGCCTGTCCCCAGCAAGAAGTGATGGGGTGACCAGAGGGAGTCGAACCCTCAACCCCCAGAGCCACAGTCTGGTGCTCTAACCATTTGAGCTATGGTCACCGCCGCGACTGTTATGCTATCAGAAGCCGCTCCTGAGTGCAAAGCCCGGATATCTCACGAGCGTTCTGCGGGGTAGGTTACAGCTTCCACGGAATCGGCACATGTGCGGCACGGCGTCCCTTCCACGGGCACGGCGCGCCGTGCTCCTACAGGGTTTCTGTCAACTCTCATGCTTGCTCTTCGGCTTTCACCCCTGTGTTCATATCCACACCTTTTGAATCGCTGCGTACGCAAAAACCGGCTTACCCACTTTTGAGTAGCTTTTTGCGGGCAAATCGAGTATATTTGTATTGGTACAGGTCGTAGAGCGCCAGGTTTAAAAAAACCTTAATTCAGCTCCAAATGGGCAAAATTGCCCGTTAGGGGGTCTCTGACAAAACAAAACTCCGGCGAGAGAGTGGAAAGGTGACCGCAGGAGAGCAGTTCTCTTGTCTTGTGCGGCGCGTTTTGGCCGGGCCGTTGTGCGTTGCCGTTCTCTCCTCTCTACTGCTCTCCTGCTCTATTTTGCCCCGCTTGCGGGGCAAAATGGGGGTCTCTGAGAAAACAAACCTTAGGTGGGCATCGGATATTCCGACACTTCCCGTAACCGCAAACGACGGGCGCTCTTTGACATTTTGCGTTGTGTGACCTGGATCGGGCAGCGCGCGTCGCCATACCTTGGCGGGCTCAAGGCATCCGCGCGGGACACCCGCCGGTTGGTCTGGCGCCGCGCTGACGCTACAATGGGCAGTCTGGCTACTTTAGCAGGACACGTGGTAACCTCCCAGACCGAGCTATGCGTGAGAACAATTTCGACATCGTAGTGGTGGGCGCGGGACACGCCGGCTGCGAGGCGGCGCTTGCTGCCGCTCGCATGGGCGCGCGCACGGCCCTGCTGACGACCAGCCTGGACTCTATCGCCCGCATGAGCTGCAACCCGGCCATCGGCGGGCTGGCAAAGGGCCAGCTCGTGCGCGAGATTGACGCGCTCGGGGGCGAGATGGGCAAAGTCATCGACGCCACCGGCATACAGTTCAGGATGATCAACACGGGCAAGGGCCCCGCCATGCACTCCCCCCGCGCACAGGCGGACAAGAATGCCTACCACGTGGAGATGAAACGGCGTCTGGAAGCCCAGCAGGGCCTGCTCCTGCGCCAGGCGATGGTCACTTCGCTTGTGATTGAGCAACAGCAAGTCAGGGGAGTCCGGACGCTGAGCGGGCATACCTACCGCGCCGGCGCCGTTATCCTGACCACGGGCACCTTTCTGAACGGGCTGCTGCACTTCGGGCCGGCCACAATCCCGGGTGGGAGAATGGGCGAGCCGCCGGCCCTGGGGCTCTCGGAGTGCCTGCGCAGCGCCGGGCTGAAGATGGGTCGGCTCAAGACCGACACCCCGCCCCGCGTGAACGCACGCACGGTCGACTGGGATGCGACCGAGGAGCAACCCCCGGACCCTGACCCCCGGCCTTTCAGCTTCAGCACGGAGCGGATAGACACGGAGCAAATCTCCTGCTACATGACCCACACGAACGCCGCCACGCACGAGATCATCAGAAAGTCCCTTGATCGGTCCCCCCTCTACGACGGGCAGATCACAGCCGGGATGGGTCCGCGCTATTGTCCGTCCATCGAGATCAAGGTGCTTCGCTTTCCCGAGAAGGACAGCCATCTGCTGTTCCTGGAGCCCGAGGGTCGCAATACGCTGGAGGTCTACTGCAACGGCCTGTTCACCAGCCTGCCCATGGACGTGCAGGAGGACATGGCGCACAGCATTCGGGGGCTTGAGAAGGCGCAGATCATCCGCTACGGCTACGCGGTGGAGTATGACTGGGCGCCGCCGACGCAGCTCGGGCCCGGCCTGGAGACGAAGCGGATCCGGGGCCTGTTCCACGCCGGGCAGATCAACGGCACCAGCGGATACGAGGAGGCGGCCGCACAGGGGATCATGGCGGGCATCAACGCCGCCCGCAAACTACAGGGCAAGGACCCACTCATACTCGGCCGGGATGAGGCGTACATCGGCGTGCTCATAGACGACCTGGTCACCAGGGGAACCGAAGAGCCCTATCGGATGTTCACCTCGCTGGCCGAATACCGACTTGTGCTGCGGCAGGACAACGCCGACCGGCGGCTGATGAAATACGGCCGCGAAAACGGACTGATTCCCGAGGCGCTCTGGCAGAAGCTTCAACGCAAGGAAAAAGCCATCCGGGAAACGACGGCCTACATCCACAAAACCTACCACGGCGGGAAGAACCTGGCCGTGATGCTGCGCCGGCCCGAGATGGATTTCGAGCGGCTGGCCGAGCTCCATCCCAGGCTCAACGAGCTTGCGCCGGACGGAGCCGTCAGAGAGCAGGTCCAGATCGAGACGAAATACGAGGGCTACCTGGGGCGTCAGATGCAGCAGATCCAGCGCTTCCGCCGCAACGAGGAGAAGCAAATCCCCGACTGGATTGACTATAATCAGATCCCGGAGCTTCGCTGCGAGGCGCGGGAGAAACTGAGTGACGTGCAGCCTGTCTCCCTGGGACAGGCGTCGAGAATAAGCGGCGTCTCGCCGGCGGACATCTCCGTCCTGATGGTATACGTAGAAGGACGGCGGAAGACAGGAATCAGGAGGCAGGAAGCAGGCGCCGAAGGCGCCAAAGGATGAAGGATGAAGGAAAAGAGAAAGCTTCCGCCCAGAGTTTTGCCGTCGTCGTTGCTTTTGCCTTTGCCGTTCCTGACTCCTGACTCTTAGCCCCCAAACTGAAGTGAGGAAAATGCAACTGCCCACGGGAAAGCTCGACGCCGAATTGCTCGGCGCGCTGATCGCTCGAAACAAGATCAAAGACGACAGGGTCATAATCCGGCCCGGCATCGGGCGGGACGTCTGCGCCATCCGAATGGGCTCAACTTGCCTGGTGGCGAAGACCGATCCCATCACGTTCGCCACGGACAGGATCGGATGGTACGTGGTGCAGGTCAACGCCAACGACATCGCCACCGTCGGCGCCCGGCCGCGCTGGTTCCTGGTTACTGTCCTGCTGCCGGAGGGCCGGACCGATCTGGCGCTGGTCGAGAGCATCTGGGACGAGCTGCGGGAGGCGCTGGACGGAATTGACTGCGAGCTCTGCGGGGGACACACGGAGATCACAGCGGGGCTGGAGCGGCCTATCCTGGTCGGACAGATGCTGGGCGAGGTCGAAGAGCAGCGACTGATACGCAAAGAGAACATCCGCCCCGGCGACCGCGTGCTGCTCACGAAAGGAGTGCCCGTCGAGGGCACGGCGATAATGGCCCGCGAGATGGGCGCGGAGCTGGAGGGCGAGTTCCCGGCGCCACTTGTGGCGAGGGGGCGCGCCTTCCTGGACGATCCCGGCATAAGTATCGTCCGAGAGGCGCTGGCGGCCTGCGAAGCGGGTGAAGTCCACGCAATGCACGATCCGACTGAAGGCGGCCTGGCCACCGCCCTGTGGGAGCTGGCCGAGGCGGCCGGATGCGGCCTGCGCGTGCAAAAGGAGCAGATACCGATCCTCGAGCCGGGCGGGACTTTCTGCCGCCATTTCGGACTGGACCCGCTGGGCACAATCGCCAGCGGCGCGCTGCTGATCTGCGCCCCGCCCCAGGCTGCCCCGGGCATCAGCGCCGCGATCCGCCAGTTCGGCCTCAAGTGCGTGGACGTCGGGGAGGTCCTCCCGGCCGAAGAAGGCGTCACGCTCCAGCAGGGAGGAGGAGTCCTGCCCATGCCACGTTTCGACCAGGATGAGATCACAAGGTTATTCGATAGCAGTTAAGACTTTACAGTCGCCGCAAAGCCCGTGTATCATGGCCCACTCCGCAGAACTTCAACCCGGGTGGACGTGAAATGAGAAGAGCGTTGATAGCGTGCCTCTTACTGGTTTGCCTCGCCCCGTTGGGCTGCGATGGTCGGGCGGAGCGACAGATCGCCGACCTGACCGCGAAGGTAGAAAAATTGCAGGGCGAACGTGACGCCCTGGAGTCCGATCGCGCCGCCCTCGAGGGGCAAATCGAGGGGTTGAAGACGGCCAGGGATGCCCTGGTGGAAACGAAGGGAAAGCTCAAGGATCAGACGAAGCGGGCGGACGAACTCGAGCACATGCGCGCCGAGCAGGCGAAGAAGCTGCAGGCCCTGGAAGGTAAAGTGGCCGAATTGACAAAGCGGGCCGAGCGGTCGAAACCGCCCGCCCCGGTCACCGACGTTGCGCAAGTTCGCGAGCGGCTCCAAAAGATGGCAACCGCCCTGTTCCAGCGGGGGGATTACGAAACTGCCTATCTCGCCGGCCTGAGCGCTCGTCAGTGCGGCGCGCAGTCACCGGAACTGCTCTACCAGCTTGCCTTCTGCCGGGCGCAGACGGACGAATTCGAAGATGCCGCCGCCCTCTACCGCGAGTCCCTCTCCCTGATGCAGAAAGTCCCATCGGCCTACCGGAGGCTCGAATTGAAGTGTATGAATAACCTCGGCGTGGCCCTCTGGGAGCTAAACCACATCCAGGAAGCAGCAGAAACCTTCCGCCAGATAATCGCGAAGGACGAGACCTACGCCCCGGCCTATTTCAATCTCGGGCTCATTGTGGCGAAGGAGCTAAACGACCCCGAGGAGGCCGTGCGCGCCTTCCGGGGTCACATCACCCACGGGGGGAAGCGTGCGGTTTCGGCCCGGGACTGGCTCAAGAAGCTTCAGGACGCGCAAGGGGAGAAAAGCGTGCCGGCCGGTCAGACCGGCGCCACCACAGGCAAATGAACACAGAGCGCAACACAAGAGAACCCGTCCTGGTCAGCGCCTGCCTCCTCGGCCTGCCTACACGTTATAATGGGGAGGCCCGCAGCAGGGAGTCAGTTCTGAAGCTGGCTGAATCGCATTGTCTGATACCCATCTGTCCCGAGCAACTTGGGGGGCTGCCGACCCCCAGGCCACATGCCGAAATCACGCGGGGAGACGGCGGCGACGTGCTGGACGGCGCGGCGACGGTAGTCAACGAAGAAGGCCGGGAGGTGACCGCGCAGTTCCTCAGCGGCGCTCGTATCGCGCAGCAGGTGGCCGCCGTCACCGGCGCGCGCCGCGCCTTGCTAAAGGAAGGGAGCCCTTCCTGCGGGGTCCGCCGGATCAAACGCAACGACCAGGACGTAGAAGGCTGCGGGGTGACCACCGCCTTGCTGCGCCGGAAAGGAATCCAGATTGACGGCATTGAATGATGAAACGTTACCCGTCGCGGCTGAAAAGGCCGCCGCGCTCGAAGAGCCCCGGCAGCAGATCCGCAGCCGGCCGGGCCCGCTGCGTCGGCTCTACGACTGGACTATCCACTGGGCGCAGACGCGCTATGCTCCCTGGGTCCTGGCAGGGGTATCCTTCGCCGAGGCGTCGTTCTTCCCCATCCCGCCCGACGTGCTTTTGATCCCGATGGGGCTGGCCAGGCCCCGGCGGGCGCTGCGCTACGCCCTGCTCTGCACGCTGGCCTCGGTGCTGGGCGGCTGCCTGGGCTACGGGATCGGCGCCCTGGCCTTCGAGGCGATCGGCAAGCCGGTGCTCAGTTTCTACAACGTGCTGGATAAATTCGACTCCGTCACCATGAGCTTCACCGACCACGGCGGAATATATGTTTTCGTGGCTGCGCTCACGCCCATACCATTTAAGGTGTTCACCATCTCCGCCGGCGTGTGCCACGCGCGGATTCCGCTCGGTGTGCTGGTTCTGGCCGCGACGCTGGGGCGGGGGCTGCGCTTCTTCACGCTGGGGGTTCTGATAAAGTATTTCGGCAATCCGGCGAAGAGATTCATTGACCGATACTTCAACTTGCTCACGATTCTCTTCCTCTTATTACTGGCGCTGGGCTTTCTGTGTGTTAGAATCCTCGGTGGCTGCGGGGACGCCCGTGTGAGCGCGCCGGCCGCTCCCGTCCCTCAGGAGACGCGAAACGTGGGAGGAAAAACCATGCTTTCGGAGGAAGCGCGCAATATCTTGCTCACTATCGCGCGCCAGAGCGTAGAAGCGGCGCTGAAAGGCAAGTCGCCGCCTCCGTTCAACGTCGAAAATCCCCAACTCCAACACGAGCAGGGCGCATTCGTCACACTGCGCACCAACGGCCGGCTCAGGGGCTGTATCGGCCAGTTCATAGCCGAAGAACCCCTCTGGCAGGTGGTTCAGGCGATGGCCGTGAGCGCCGCCACCCGGGACCCGCGCTTCTTCGGGAACCGGCTCAGTCCGAAAGAGATGGACCGGCTCCGCATCGAGATATCGGTGCTATCTCCCCTCAAGCGCATCAATGACCCGATGACAGAGATGGAGCTGGGCAAGGACGGAATCTACATCCGCCGTGGGATGTCCTCCGGGTGCTTCCTACCCCAGGTGGCTGATGAGACGGGTTGGAGCAAGGAGGAGTTTCTCAGCCAGTGTTGCGCAATGAAAGCGGGACTCGCGCCCGACGCCTGGAAGGAGCCGGACACAGAGATCTTCATCTTCACCGCCGAGGTATTCGAAGAAAAGGAAAAATAGGAGGTTCGGCTCAGGGACACGGCGCCGCTGTCGCACGGACTGCGCTTATACCTTCGCAGCGGAGCCTGAGTTGACATCCTCGACGCCAGTCACTATAGTCTAGGATGAAATAGTGAGGACATGATTTGCATCTTTCCAGGGGAGAGCAAAATGAAGAGGCGGTGGGTTACAGTCGTAATCATGGCTATTGGGGCGATGTTATTCCTCTCCACGGGTTGTGGCTCGATGTTCTCGGCCGATAGGAATCGCGCCCGCGCCAGCGTGGTGAGGGCCGATATGGCGCGTATCCCGGACGAAATGGATTTCATCCTCGGCTTCGAAGACCCCTCCATGATTCATGAGGACACCTTGCCCCCGTTCGGCTTTTGACGCGTGGGCGTCTCTGGCCGTGTGAGCCCGGATAGCCAGTCCGCGCGGCCTCCTCCGGGGCGCTTTGCCGCGGTCTGCCCCCCTGCTCCTCGTGCGCCACTGCGGGAGGGCTTCTGCGCTGGCCAGGAGGGTAGAGATACATGAGCTGGACCCCGTCGAAGCTAACGGTGGCGCAGGTGCTCAACTTCGCCATTGAGAAAGACGCATCCGATGTTCTTGTCACCGTCGGCACGCCGCCCGCCGTCCGCGTTAACGGGCAGATCTTCTACCTGAATTGCCCGCCGCTGGAGCCGGAACACAGCCAGAAGCTGATATACAACATTCTGACGGACGAGCAGATCGCCCGTTTCGAAAGCGAAAAGGAACTGGACTTCTCGGTCACGCTCGGCGAGCGGCACAGGTTCCGCGGGAACTGCTACTGGCAGCGAGACAGCGTCGCTGCCGCCTTCAGGCTGATACCCGTCGAGATACCGGACCTCGACGCGCTGGGCGTGCCGGAGATCATACACCATCTGGCGCTTCGCCCACAGGGGTTGCTTCTGATAACCGGGCCGACGGGGCACGGCAAGTCAACCACGCAGGCAAGCCTGATCGACATCATCAACTCCGAGAAGGCTGTCCACATCATCACGATCGAGGACCCGATCGAATTCCTCCACGCCAGCAAGAAGTCCGTGGTGGATCAGCGCGAGGTCGGCACGGACACGCTCAGCTTTGCAGAGGCGCTTCGGCACGTGTTGCGCCAGGACCCGGACGTTATCCTGGTGGGCGAGATGCGGGACCCGGAAACCGTGTCCACCGCGCTGACCGCCGCCGAAACCGGCCACCTGGTCATCGCCACCCTCCACACCAACGACGCGGCGCAGACGATTCACCGGATAATAGACACGTTCCCCCCCTCCCAGCAGAGCCAGGTCCGATCCCAGCTCTCGTTCTGCCTGCTGGCGGTTTTGAGCCAGAGGCTGCTGTCCCGCAAGGGCGGGGGGCGCCGCGTGCTCGCCACGGAGCTTATGCTCAACAATGCCGCCATTGCCAACCTGATTCGCGACGATCGGGTGGAACAGCTCTACGGGGTCATGGAGACACAGTCGAAGGCCGGCATGTACACCATGGACGCCAGCCTGAAGAAGCTCTACCTGGAGGGCCTGATAGAGCGCGACGAGGCCAGGAGGCGCATGAGGGACCCTCAGTTGCTCGATCGTTAAGAGGGAGGACGCGCACAACGTGAGAGGCATGAATCAGGAGACAGCAACGGATCCTTCTTCCTGAGCTCCGGCTCTTGCCCCCTGGCTCCTGACCACTGTTCTCATTGAGCATTGCCGCCATGCGTGAAATACTCCTATTTCCGCTGTACCATCCGTTCGTAACGCTCTGCGTGTACGGCGTCGCCGCGGGCGTCTTGTTTGCCCGTTTCGGCCGCTTTGCGGACCATCCGCTGTTCCAATGGGCCTACGTCATGGGATACCTCATGCTGACGCTGCTTTTCGCAAATTCACGTGGGAAGAGCCTTGACATGGGCGGTGGCTACGGCGCAGCCTTCGCGGGTCCCATCATCGTTGTGGCCGGCATCTTTATCGGTTTCCTTTTCAATTTGCTTGCGCTGCAGCACTGCGCGGGAAACGCTATAGGCGCCATCGGGCGCTTCGCTTTGAGCCTCAACCAGGTCATCTGGCGCAAGAGCTACGACAAGGCCGAGGGCGCTGAGGTCCGGGGCGACTTCGAAACCGCCATCGCACTCTATGGAGATGAGATCGAGAAAGACCCCGAAGACGGCGAGGCCCGACGCCGTCTCGCGGAGGTCCTGTTGAAGAACGAACAGCCGCGCGAAGCCGCCGCCCAGCTTGAGGAACTACTGAATCGTTCTTCCGGCGGACAATGGTGCAAGACGGCCTTCCGGCTGGCCGAAGTCCAACAGGATGACCTTGCACGGCCCGAAAGCGCCGCAGAGCTGTACCGTAGAATCGCAGAAGAATATCCCGACGACGAAATGGCCGCCTACGCGCAGTCCCGCCTGCGGATCATACAGGGCGAGCGACAAGGAGTCGAAGATGACTGATTGCGCCGACGCTGAATCCACCAACGCCCACAGCAAGCAATGGCTGGATGCGCTGCTTGCGCGGGCGGTCCAGAGGAAGGCGTCCGACCTGTTCCTGAAAACGGACGCTCCGCCCAGCGTGAGGGTGGACGGCCGGGTCCGTTTCATCAAGGACGATCCGGTCGGCGCCCGTCAGATGGAGCGGATCGCCGAAGCGATGCTGGGTTCCCGCATGGACGAACTGAGAGAGATGGGAGACGTGGACTTGGCTTACCAACTGGAGGGGGTGGGGCGGTTCCGAGTGAACGTATTCCGACAGAGCGAGAAGATCAGCGCCGCCTTCCGTTACATCCCAATGGAGATTCCCACATTTGAGGAACTGAATCTGCCGCGGGAGCAGCTCGAGCATCTATCCTCCCAACGAAGTGGGATCGTCCTGGTGACGGGGGTGACCGGTTCGGGCAAGTCCACCACCCTCGCCTCCATGGTGCAGTTCATGAATCGGCATTACGGGCGACACATCATCACAATCGAGGACCCCATCGAGTTCGTCCACGGGGACGGCAAATGCCTGATAGAGCAGCGCGAAGTCGGAATAGACACTCCCTCCTTCGAACGGGCGCTCAGGCACGTGGTCCGGCAGAGCCCGGACGTAATCCTGATCGGCGAGATGAGAGACAGGGAAACGATTGAGACAGCCATCAACGCCGCGGAGATCGGCCACCTGGTCCTGAGCACCCTTCACACCGACACGGCCAGGCAGGCGCTGGCGCGCATGGTCAGCTATTTCCCCCCTTACCGGCACGAGCTGATCCGCACGCAGCTTTCCTCCACCGTCCAGGGAATTCTGTCCCAGAAACTGCTGTTGCGCGCCGACGTCGAGGGTCGCCTCCCCGCCGTGGAGATCATGATGCGCTCCCCAATCATCTGCGAGCTGATCCAGAAGAACCAGATTGATAAGCTGCGAGCGGCCATGCGGGAGGACACCTTCTACGGCAGCCAGACCTACAATGAGGTGCTCAAGGAACTCTATGAGTCCGGCAAAGTGGAGTTGGAGCAGGCGCTGGCGGCGTCGGACCGGCCGCAGGAGATGAAAAACGAACTCCACGGGCTGAGCATGAGGTAGAGAACAGAAGGTAGAAGGATAAAGGATGAAATGTTACGGCTTAATGTTAATGTCTTTACGGAGGGATGAAGCATGACTGACGTGAAGATCGCTATCGTCGGCGCCGGCAGCGCCAGCTTCGGCCCCGGCACAGTGCGCGACGTGCTGCTGAGCGAGCCGCTGAAAGAGCGCTCGGTGGAATTGGCGCTGATGGACATTGCGGATGAATCCCTGGAGCGCGCCGTCGAGTTCGCGCGCTGGCTCAAAGAAAAGCTCGGCCATGACGCGCAGATCAGCGCGACGACGGATCTGCGCACGGCGCTGGACGGGGCGGACTACGTCGTCGCGGCCATCGAGGTGAAGCGCGCCCTCTACTGGTCAATGGACTTCCACGTCCCCCGCTGGTACGGTTCCAGCCAGGTCTACGGGGAGAACGGCGGCCCCGGCGGTATCTTCCACGCCCTGCGCAACATGGGACCGATGGTCCGGATCGCCAAGACGATGGAAGATGTCTGCCCGCAGGGAGTGCTGTTGAATTACACTAACCCCGAGAGCAAGCTCTGCGAGGCCATCACCCGCCTGAGCGGCATCAAGGCGGTCGGGCTCTGCCACGGCATACACGAGGGCATCAGCCATGCGGCCCGTGTGCTCGGCATGGAGAGCGAAGAGCTGGAGGTGAAGGCCTGCGGCATCAACCACTTCACCTGGTTCCAGGAGATCAAGGACAAGCGAACGGGCGAAGACCTCTACCCGCGCCTGCGCCAGAGAGACCGTGAGGGCGATCTGCTGTCGGACTGGCACAACATCGGCATGGATCGCATCCTGCTGAGGCGATTCGGCCTATGGCCGTCCCCCGCCCCCAACCATTACGGGGAGTACGTCCGGTGGGCCAGCGAGTTCGTATGCGCCGAGGTGCAATACTTCTACGACCCGGCGGACGGCCATCCGTGGGAAACCGGGAACATCCCGCACTTCATTTACTCCCTCGGCGGGGAGCCGACGAACTGTCCGTTGGAAGGCCCGACGCAGAAACCCTCTTCCCCCAAAGAAGCCCCGATGAAGCCGACCGGGGAACTCGGCGTGCCCATCATGGAAGCGCTGACCTGCGGCGAGAAGCGGCGCCTGCCGGCGATCAACGTCCCGAATCAAGGCACGATCCCCAACTTGCCCGAGGACATGGTGGTTGAGGCGCCGGCCGAGGCCGACGCTGACGGACTGCGCACCGTGCCGTGCGAGCCGCTGCCCGAGGGCATCGCCGCCCTGCTCCGCGTGCAGGGCAGCATCCACAAGCTGCTCGTGGAGGCGTTCGCCGAGAAGTCGCGCGATAAGCTCATCCAGGCCGTGCTGCTCGACCCGACAATAGACTCATATCGCAACGCCATCGCGATGGTGGACGAGATGCTGCGGCTCCAGGCAGACATCCTGCCCGAGTTGAGTTGAAGGCGAAGCGGCAGGCTGTAAGCATTCAGGCTGTTAGACTATTAGGTGCGGCAAGAGCGACGGCAAAAGTCTGGGCGGGAGTTTTGCTTTTGCTTTCATCCTTCATCCTTCATACCTGGCGCCTCCGGCGCCTGCCGTTCGGCCGGTTGAAGGGCGAGGGGGAATATTTCGTCCACTTTGTCGATGGCGATGAACTTTAGTTTCTTCTTCGCGTAGTCGGGCACCTTTTCCAGGTCCCTCTTGTTGTGTTCGGGCAGGATCATTGTTTTGATCCCGGCCCGGCGGGCCGCCAGGGCCTTTTCCTTTATTCCTCCCACGGGCAGCACTCTGCCGCGGAGGGTAATCTCGCCGGTCATGGCCACCTCGTGGCGGACGCGACGGCCACTGCAGAGCGACGCAAGCGCTACGGCCATCGTAACGCCGGCGGAGGGGCCGTCCTTGGGGATCGCTCCGGCGGGGACGTGGATGTGGAAGTCGTGCTCCCGGTGCACGTCAGGGGTCATTCCGAACTGATCACTATGGGCCCGCACGTATGTCAGCGCGGCCTGGGCGCTTTCTTTCATAACATCGCCCATCATGCCGGTGAGGATGAGTTTCCCGTCCCCCGGGGTCATGGTGGCTTCTACGAAGATTATATCTCCCCCCGTGGGCGTCCAGGCCAGGCCCGCGGCGACGCCGGGTTCGTCCACTCGCCCGATCACTTCGGGGATAAACTTGGGCGGGCCCAGCAGGCGGTCAAGTTCGCTCTGCTCGATTGTCTTGCCGGGGGCCGCCTTCATGGCGATCTCTTTGGCCGCCTTGCGGCAGAGGCTGGCTATCTGGCGTTCCAGATTGCGCACGCCCGCTTCACGTGTGTATTCGTTGATCAAGGCTTTGAGCGCCTCATCTGTCATGGAGAACTGCTCCACGTCCAATCCATTGCGCTCGACCTGCTGCGGCGCCAGGTATCGCTTGGCGATCTGGAGCTTCTCCTCCTCGGTGTAGCCGAGGAACTCCAGCACTTCCATCCTGTCCCTGAGGGCTGGCGGGACCGGATCAAGGAAGTTAGCGGTGCAGATGAAGAGCACCTTTGACAGATCGAAGGGCACGTCCAGGTAATGGTCCACGTAGGTGGAGTTCTGTTCCGGGTCGAGCACTTCCAGCAGTGCGCTGGCGGGGTCTCCGCGGAAGTCCGCGCCGAGTTTGTCCACTTCGTCGAGCATGAAAACCGGATTGTTGGAGCCCGCCTTTCGGATGGAGCTGATGATGCGGCCGGGCAGGGAGCCGATATAAGTGCGCCGGTGGCCCCGGATCTCCGCCTCGTCTCGCACGCCGCCGAGTGAGGCGCGGATGTAGTTGCGCCCCAACGCGCGGGCTATGGATTTGCCGATCGAGGTCTTGCCCGTTCCGGGCGGGCCGACGAAGCAGAGTATCGAACCGCTCATCTGCCCCCGGAGGCGGCAGACGGCCAGGAACTCCAGGATTCGTTCCTTGATGTCTTCCAGGCCGTAGTGGTCCTCGTCCAGGATATTGCGCGCCTCTGCCAGGTCCATGTTGTCCTTCGTGCTCTCGTTCCACGGCAGTGCGCTGATCCAATCCAGGTAGGTTCGCGCGACGCTGTATTCGGGGCTGGCCGGATTTATCCTTTCCAACCGATTCAGTTCTCGTTCGGCCTCTTTTTGCGCTTCCTCGGGCAGGTCCAGCTCCTCGATCTGGCGGCGCAGCTCCTGCTGCTCCGCCTCCTGCGGGTCCATCTCGCCCAATTCGTCCTGAATGGCCTTGAGTTGCTGGCGCAGGTAATATTCACGCTGGCCCTTGCTGATTTCATCCCGGGCTTCGCTCTGGATCTTCTGGGCGACCTCCATCAGGTCCATTTCGCGGGCCAGAAAGCGCGTCACAAGCTGCAGGCGCGCCTTCTGGTTCAGCTCCTCCAGAACCTGCTGCTTCTCGGCGATGTTTATGTTCATGTTGGCGGCGACCAGGTCGCAGAGCGGCCCGGGATCGTCAATATTGGCGACCGCCACTTTTGCAGCGTCTCCGATGCTGGGCATCGAATCCACGAGCGCGAGGAACTGCTCGCGCAAGTTGCGGAAGAGCGCCTTCACTTCCATATCCTCTACTTCTTGCTCCTCCAGGTGGGTGACGCTGGCCAGGGAGTCGGGCGCCGTCCCCGCAAACTCGTCGATTCGGGTCCGGGTCATCCCCTGCGCGAGGAAGCGCACGGAGCCGTCGGGCATCCGCAGCATCTGCAAGACAATGCACGTGGTGCCCACCGTGTAGAGATGCTCCGGGGCCGGATCATCCTTTTCCTCCACTTCCTGGCGCACGGCTACGGCCGTGAAGAGCCGATCCCCCAGCATGATCTGTTCGACCATCTTGAGGCGGTTCTCATCCTCTACGTGAAGCGGCAGGATCATAGCCGGGAAGGCCACGTTATCGGCCAGCGGCATAACCGGCAGCTTCTCGGGAAGTTCGGCGTGATCCGGCGTCTGCGGCTCCGAAACGGAGGCGCCCGCTGGGACGGATTTGCCGCCCTCAGGAAGTTCTTCAGGTTTTCGCTTATCTTTCTCGGCCACGGCTGATCCCCTTCGTAGTTCGCGCCACAGGTCAGAGTTCAATTCGGATAGACACGCCCACGCGCCTTGACTCGGGCGCTTTTGGCACGTAAACGTAAAGGAATCCGTCCCGGTACTCGCCGTACGCCCCCGTGGGATCGAAGGGACGATTGATAGCGATATGCCTCTCGAAGCGGCCGTTGCGTATTTCTATCTGATGGTAGGTGCGCACTTCGCCGGGATTTGCGCACTCCCGCCGTCCCCATATTGTCAGCGCCTTACCGCTGCAATTGATCTCTACGTCAGACGGGTTCACGCCGGGGATGCTCATCTTGATAACGATGTCGTCATCCGTTTCGTACACGTCGGTGGGGGGATGCCACACGTCGCGGGGGCGGTTTCGCATCCGGCGCTGCACGTCGTAGAATCCGTCAAGGAACTCATCGAAAAGGCTCCTCTCCCCCATCGGTCGCGCGCGGATCATCTGATCACTTCGTGTTTTCGCATTGGGATTCACAACCGGGCTCCCCTGCTAAGTTTTATGTGTGCTCGCGGTTGGTGTGCGTCGCAGCCTCTCCAGCAGTTTCTTCTGCTCGGGGGTTAGTCTCTCGGGAACGCTCACTTTCAGTCGCACGTAATGGTCCCCTTTCCTGCCGTCCGAGGTCTGCAGACCGTGGCCGCGCAAGCGCAGCTTCTGGCCCGGCTGGCTGCCGGGCGGCACCTTCACCGTCACAGGCCCCTGAAGTGTCTGAACGTCCACCTCGGCGCCAAGCGCGGCGTCAATCATGTCTACGTTCGCCTCACTGTAAATGTCCCGGCCTTTCCTTTCAAAGTCCGGGTGCGATTCGACGCGGACCTCCAGGAGCAGGTCGCCCGCTCCTGCTCCGCCCCTGCCCGGTTCGCCAAGGCCGGAAAGGCGCAGTTTCTGGCCGTCCTGGACGCCCTGCGGGATATGCACTTCGATCCGAGTGGCCTCTGTGACGACGCCGGCCCCCCGGCAGTTCGGGCAGGGCTTCTGAATAATCTTGCCGCGTCCAAAACACGCCGGACAGGGCCTGGCCACGCTGAATCCGCCCTGGCCCGACAGTATCTGACCGCTGCCGCCGCACTGGGGACAGGTTTCCACCTTGCTATCCCGCGCGGCGCCGCTTCCCCCGCAAGCCGGGCAGCCCTTCTCGCGGGGGACCTTCACCTCGACACTGCCTCCCCGCACAGCCGTTTCAAAGGGGATAGTGATGGCGCTGCTGATGTCCCGGCCGCCGCGGCGAGCAGCCTGGCTGGCGCCGGCCCTGCCGCCGGCGCCGAAGATATTGCTGAACATCTCGCCCAGGCCGCCCAGGTTTTCGAAACGGATGTCTTGCCCGGATTGCCAGCCCGCCTTGCCGCCGCCGAAGACGCCTTCCCACCCTTCGAAACCCTCGAATCTGCCCCCTCTCATGCCGGCCTGCCGGAGTTGATCGTACTGTTTTCGCTTCTTGGGATCCCCCAGCACGCCATACGCGTCGGCGATCTTCTTGAATTTTTCTTCCGCGGACTTGCTGCCGCCGTGGCGGTCGGGATGATATTTCTTCGCAAGCCGCCGATACGCCTTCCTTATCTCCTCCTGGGAGGCGTCCGGGGATACTGCGAGCGCTTCATAGTAATCTGAGTCCGCCATTTGAGTTTGCCCTTTTCGCCCTCTCCGTGCTCCGTGTCTCAGCGCTCAGAAGTGTCTGGACGGATAGCTTTGCGATACTTCTAACCCACCATAACGTGACCTTCCGGCAATTCGTAGACCTCCGGCTCCTTCAGCTGCGCTACACTCAGCACCAGGGTCAGGGGCCCCAGCCGTCCGATGAACATCAATGCCACCAGCGCCAGACGCCCGGCCACCGAACATGCGCAGCCCGGCCCCGTCAGCCCCTGGGTCAACCCCACCGTCCCGAACGCGCTGAACGCATCGAACAGGACCTCCTGGAAAGGGGCGTCTTCCGTAATCAGCAGAATGAAAACGCCCGCCCCGAGCGCCACCAGTGAGAGCAGGATTATGCTGACTACTCTATGCACGGTCTCCTCCGGCACCGTATGATGGAACAGGTGCGCCTTGCTTCTGCCGCGCAGCGTCGCCACGATGCTGGCCACCATGATGCCGAGCGTCGTGGTCTTAATGCCGCCGGCGGCGCTCCCCGGGCTGCCGCCCACATACATCAGGGCCATCAGCAGAAAGGCCGTCGCCGGCGCGAGCGCCCCCATGCCGGTGTTGACGGTGTTGAACCCCGCCGTGCGGGCGGTCACCGATTGGAACAGCGACGCCAGCACCCTCTCCTTTATCGGCGCGCCGCGCAGTGTGGCGTGCGACTCCATCACATAGACGCCCACGAAGCCGACCAGCAGCAGAATAGCCGTCACCGTCAGGGCCAGCTTCGTATGAGTCGAGAGGCGGGGCCGCTTGCCCCTGCGCACCAGCAAGCGCCACCGAAGGCGCTTCAACAGGTCTTGCACCACGACGAATCCGATGCCTCCCAGGATGATCAATCCGCAGATGACAATGTTCACCGGCACGGAGGCGGAAAAGTCCGCCAGGCTGCTGTCGTTCAGGCTGAAGCCCGCGTTGCAGAAGGCCGAGACGCTGTGAAAAACGCTGTGGTAGAAGCAAACCAGCGCACTGGGGAATGCGCCGCGCCACGAAAAATACAGCACTACGGCCCCCACCGCTTCCAGGAAAAACGTGAACATGCAGATAAACCGCACCAGGCCCCAGACGCTCTCACCGGTGGGAGGTTCCATTGCGTCAGACATCACGGATTCCAGGCGCATCGAAAGCCGCTTGTGCACCACGATCAGCGTGAATGCGCCCATGGTCATGATCCCCAGGCCACCCGCCTGGATGAGGGCAAGGATCACGATCTGGCCGAAAAGCGACCAGTAGTGCGGCGTGCTCTGCACGATCAGCCCAGTCACGCAAACCGCGCTGGTGGAGGTGAAGACCGCGTCCACCGGATGCGTCCAGACGCGCTGGCGGCTGCTGATCGGCAGGATCAGCAAGAGGGCCCCCAGCAGAATCACCAGCGCAAAGCTGGAGACCGCCGTGCGCGCGGCGCTACTCTGGAACGTAAGCCGTTGGAGCGCCAAACCAATTCTCCGTAGCTTATCGGTCATCATTTCACCTCGCCGGTTCGCTCTATCCGTCCGCCGCGCCAGTCTTCTGCTCAAGGCGAAAGCGCAGATATGCCTGCATGAACGGCATCAGGTCCCCGTCCAGCACCGACATCGCATCGCCTTTCTTCAACTCCGTGCGCAGGTCCTTCACCATCTGATAAGGCTGGAGAACATAGGAGCGGATCTGGCTTCCCCAGGCAATCTCGCCCTTATCATCATAGAGCTGCTCGATCTGCGCCTCTTGCTTGCGGCGTTCGTGCTCGTAGAGCTTAGCCTCCAGTATCTTCAGCGCCAACGCCCGATTCTTGTGCTGCGAGCGCTCGTTCTGGCAGAACACGGTGATCCCGGTGGGCACGTGACGCAGCCGCACGGCTGAGGACGTCTTATTGACGTGCTGGCCGCCCGGCCCGCTGGATTTGACGAACTCCATCTCGATATCGTTCTCGTTCAGGTCTACCTCCAGGTCGTCCTCCAGCTCCGGCGCCACGTCCACCGCCGCGAACGACGTGTGGCGCCGGCCGCCGCTGTCGAAGGGCGAGATGCGCACCAGCCGGTGCACGCCGACCTCGCTCTTCAAGTAGCCGAACGCCCACTCACCTTTCACGTGGAGCGTGGCGTTGCGAATGCCGGCCTCTTCCCCGGGCAACCTTTCGATCACCTCGGTCTGGTAGCCTTCACTCTCCGCCCAGCGAAGGTACATCCGCATCATCATCTCGGCCCAGTCGCAGCTTTCGGTGCCGCCCGCGCCTGCGTGCAAGCTCAGGAACGCGCTGCACTGATCATGCGGCTCGGCCAACATGCTGCGCAACTCCAGCCGCCTCAGGCCCTCCTCCAGCTCCTCGCTGAGCTCGGCCACCTCCTGGCGGGTCGGTTCGTTATCCTCCTCCTCGGCCAACTCATTGAGCAGGACCAGCTCCTGCAACTGCTCCTGCATCTGGCCGACCGGTTCCACGAGGCCCTTCACGTATTTCAGTCGGCGGATGATCTTCTGAGCCGTCTCCTGGTCGGACCAGAAACCCGGCTTCTCCAGCCGGGACGCTATTTCCTGAAGTTCGACTTTCTTCGCCGGCACGTCAAAGAGAGTCCCGCAGGTCCTGCAGGCGGGCCTCCAACCGCTCCAGTTGTTCGGACATGCTCTGATCCTTTCTCCGGCAATGGCCGGACAAGAAAACACCGCCCCCGACAGAGCCATATTGTACCCGCATGCCGCCGCTACGTCAATTTGACTCGCCGCTTGAAAGAAAGCGCCCTCTGCAGTACCCTGGTCGCAATGCGGCGCGCCCGTAGCTCAAATGGATAGAGCATCGGACTTCGGATCCGAGGGTTGGGGGTTCGAATCCTCCCGGGCGTGCCAAATTCGCTCCGCCTGCGGTCTCCTGCTCAACTGATCTGCCGTTTTCGCGGTCGCGCCATCCCGCGGGGGCACGGCACAATAGGGAAGGCGTCTCAGCGCCGCCTGCCTCTCAGCCAGCCGAGCAGGCAGCCCGGCGAGGAAACCCGGGAGGGGGCCGCCGTGTTCTGGGCCATGAACCTGCTCTGCGTCTGGCGGGCAAGCATCTCAGCTACCAGGCCCTCCACCTCCCCATGCTTCGCGTAAACATCCGGGAACTGCGGGGACAGCGACAGCACCTCCTCTGCCACGCGGGAAAGAGTCCCGGCTTTACCTTCGCCCGTCTCGAGGTACGCACGCAGTCTGACCTCGAGTTGCTCCAAGCGCATCTCGAATTCATCTGGTGTCAGTGGCGTCTGTGACATGATCGCTCCTGGATAATCGCCGCCTCGATTTTATCAGGCTTCCCGGCCTCTGCAACCGTCGCGTCGAAGGGAAATCCTTTCCTTGACAAGCGAAAAGGCTTGCCTTAGAATCACCCCCTGTTTTCCCGCAAGTTCGGTTATCCAAAGCAGTTCGCGGAGTTCCATAACTCATCAGGCAAGGGGAAAGGAAACACTGATGGCTCATCGAACTATCACCAAGCGCCAGCTTTGTGAGCGAATAGCAAAGAAGACGGGGTATACTCAAGTAGTTACAAAAGAAATCATCCAGCTTTTCCTGGACGAGATCATTGAAGAGCTTGGGCGGGGGCACCGAATGGAGTTCCGGGATTTCGGGGTCTTTGACACTCGTCTCCAGATGCCAAGGAAGGCGAGGAACCCGCGCACCGACGAAGAGGTCCATGTGTCCGCCAAGGTCGCCGTGAGATTCAAAGTGGGAAAGAAGATGGGCGACCTTGCCCAGTCCGCACTCGAGATGGTGCGAAAAGAATAGAAGGACAGCAGTCAGTTTTCCACGTTTTCCCGCCTGCCTCGCACACTCGCCACCTCCAGGATGACGATCACGCACAGCACCGCTGCCGCCTGAATCGCAGGCACGAACACCTGCCAGGTGGAGGAGCCGTAAGGGATCGTCGCTCCGGGCGCC
This sequence comes from Planctomycetota bacterium, assembly GCA_021161675.1. Classification (GTDB taxonomy): domain Bacteria; phylum Planctomycetota; class Brocadiia; order SM23-32; family SM23-32; genus JAGHAF01. Next base: position 20,124 of record JAGHAF010000089.1, read on the forward strand.
GTGGCCAGCACCATCAGGCCGATCGCCAGCAGCACCATCCGCTCGCTCAGCCCCAGCCGCAGCAGACGGTGCGCCAGATGATTGCGATCTCCCTGCATGAGCGGATGTCCCTTGTGCAGTCGGATGAGTATCACGCTGGCCGTGTCATACAGCGGGATAGCGAAGATCACCAGCGGGACCAACAGTGGGAAGAAAGGGTTGACCTGCCGCGAGGTGAGGAATGAAGTCAGTATGGTCGCCACCGCCAGCACGTAGCCCACGTACATGCTCCCCGAGTCTCCCATGAAGATCGAGGCGGGGGGGAAATTGAAGACCAGGAAGCCAAGCACCGCCCCCATCAGCACCAGCAGCAGACCGGCGATGAACATCTGGCCCGTCTGAAGGGCCAGCGCCAGCAGCGCCCCTCCCGTCAGAAACGCCACCAGTCCGCACTGCCCATCCATGTTGTCCAGCAGGTTGAACCCGTTTATCAAGGCGACGATCCACACCGCCGTCACCAGTATGTGGACCCATGCGATCCCGACGAAGATGGTGATGCGCACCCCCGGCACGGCGGCGATTCCCCCGGCTATGATGAACTGGCCCAAGAGTTTCAGCGGGGGATTCAGTCCTTTCAAATCGTCCCACAATCCCAGGACGGCAATCGCGAGCCCCCCCGCCAGGATGTAGCACAGCAGGGAGAACTGGCTCGCAGCCCCCTGGACATACCTGTGAAGCGCGGGTGGGATTGATAGCAGGTCCGGCCACGCCACAAGCGCCCGGCACGCCGCGCCCACAAGGAAAAGGGGGATAGCCGAGGCCAGGAATATGGCGACTCCGCCCCCCAGCGCCACCGCATTCGGATGTATCTTGCGGCCACCGGGGTGGTCCATGACCCCCCACTTCCGGGCGTAGCGCCTCACGGTTAGAACCAGAACCGCGCTGGCCGCGAAAACACCGCAAAACGCCAGTGTCAGCACAGGCCGCATCTCTGCTCTCCTTCCACGTTGGACATTGAGAATTCGATATTGGGTATTCTCGCTAGCTATTATAAGTATTCTTGCGCGGCGGGCAAATATCGCAAAGAGCGGCGCGCGAAGGCAAAGCTTGAGCGACGGGCGGCAATCTGCTATAGTCCGGTTGCAACGCTCTGGCCCGATATCGCAATGCCGCGGCGCGCCGGTAGCTCAGTGGATAGAGCATCGGACTTCTAATCCGACGGTCGAGGGTTCGAATCCTTCCCGGCGCGCCAATTTTGCCCCGCAGTCGCGGGGCAAAATAGAGCAGGAGAAAGTAGAAAGTAGTTACGAGCAGTCTCGGCGTCGGCTCAATCCTCTCCTGATCCTTTGTGATCTGGCGCGAAGAAGCTGTAAGCGAACACGCCTATGCTCTGCGAGCGATGGGTGAACTCGCTGAACGGAACCACGGCCGGCAGCTCCGAATAGCTCCGCAAATACGGGTAATTGGCCGCAGCGGGGTATAGGTTCTGGGCGAAGACCTTCCCGTGGGTAGAGCCCTCAGTGGGGCTGAGCGCCCGCGGCCCATAGATGGGAATGCCGGGAACCGGCTCATCGATACCGTCGTGCTGGCTGGGGATTTGAAGGATATACTTGGGGTAGCGCTTCCCGACGCCGGTTATCCAACTGTAACCAAGTGGATTGGCCCCCAGGTGATGATCCAGGCTCAGCATCGCGGCAGTGCGGAGCTGCTCGTCCTTGGCGAATACATATCCTCGCAGTAGGGTTGCAGCATCCCACATAGCCTGGTCGCCGCCGCGGCCGCCCTTGAAGCAAGTGATGTACCCGGACTTCGCCTGCCGCTTGAGGAGTTCCTCGGCGGGCTCGACGAACGTCCTGCGTGCCGCCTCTCGCGCCCCGGCGTCCACGTCCGGGCGCTCACAGAGCGCATAGCTCCAGGAATCTCGCCGCCGGCTGGACAGGAAGATGCGGTGCGCGTCGCGGTCCCCCGCGGCGCTGTATATCTCCGCGGCCACCCAGGCGATGGCATTGTGGAGGCGGCCGTCGGCTCTGGGTTTCTTGACCTCCCGCTGTCCGTAAGCCAGCGCCGAGCGCGCGATGTCCAAATAGTGGTCTGCAAGCTCAGCGTCAAACTGCCGGAAGATGCGCGCCGCATGGGCGAAAGGCGCCCCGGCATAGCAAGAGTAGTATGGGTACTTCTGCATGCAATAGAGCTGCTGGTGGTCGTCCTGCGGGGCGGAATCGCCATAGTTCGGCGTCTCGATGCGGTAGTAGAAAGCGCCGTCGGAAGGGTCATACATCCGTTCGAACCAATCCAAGCCCCATTTCGCCTCATCCAGGATGTCCGGTATGCCGTTGCCGCTCTCGGGCAGGTTGAGCTGGCCGTCGTAAAACTTGCCCGCGTTCGCGTCGTAAGCTTTCAGCAAGTTCTCCACGGTCTGGATATGCCGCGAGAGCAGGCGGTCGTAGTCGCCCGCGTCATGCCAGCCGCCCCAACCATCAATCAGCTTGCCGCTGGGATCAACTTTCTCCGGCAGCATTTTCATCCACTTGCCATCCATCGAGTTGTAGTAAGTGACGAGCTTAGCTTTGCCACGGTGGCATGCGGGGTGTGTGAAGCGTGTGTAGGGTTCGGTCAGCGCAATGCCGCACCTCTGGTGGTAGAGCCCCCGGGCGACAGTCACCAGCGCCGGCGCCAACGCCGCCGCATCCACATCGAACGGGTACGAGCGTCCGACCCCTTCAACCTCGATCACGTACTTCCCGGGCTTACGCAGGGGTGAGAAGTCCAGCCAGTAGACATCCTCTCCGCTGGCAGGATCGGCCCGTTGAGAGAGTTGCGCGGTGCCTTCGAAGGCGGCTCGGCCCGTCTGAGCGTCGAGCACACGGAAGCTTCCCGACAGATCGTCCAGCGACAGCGGTCCCAGGTCACCCAACCACCCGCCCAGGTACGCCAGCTTCCGCGGGTCGTCCGGGAGGTACCCGCATTGGTTGAGCTTGATCAACTCCGGCGCGGGTTGTGTCGAGTCATACCGGCAGCGCAGCTGCAGCGAGCGGCCCGTGACCTTTTGGTCCACCGCGACGGCAACGTCGGCGCCCGATGGCAGAGGCCGGTCGAGAAGCAGAAAGGCCGTCTGCTGCATCACAGGCTTGTACGGCCAGCCCTTATGGATCAAACGATGAGGCTTGGCGGCTCGCCCAACCCTGGCGACCTGAATCTCCCGTCCATCCCGTAACTGCACACGATAGCTCGTGGGCTGGGCGCCTGTTTTCACATTGAAGTCAGGCCCGAACGTGATCGCCACGACACGAGGCCCAAACGTGCGGATAGAGACATCTTCACCGGCCTTGCCCGGCCCTGACTCCGCGTCGGCCCCACTGGCGAACCACAGCCCGGTCAGCAGCAGGCAGGCTGCAACCGGCAGAATGGCGCAGATCCTCTTTGCATGTGAACTCATTCGCAGACCTCCTTCTCTTGGTTTGCTCCAAAACAACGCTTCACTCCCAGAGCCCGGGGACGGCCACGAGAGAGAAAAGCCCTAAGAACGTTCGTGTTTCCTTTCCACCTTCGCTTCACCTTCGCAAGAGTTCACGATTGTACGGGGGATCACGGTCGGCGGCAAGCGCCCCACCATTGAAGCTCATCACGTCAACACGGCTTACTCATGGAAAAGGAAAGAAAAGCGGGAAATCCTCAGGGAGGGTTGCGCTCTCGCCCCAAAGTGTCCTACAACTATGGGTGATAGACGATTGAGAAACTCTTAAGAAAGGCCGGGCAATGCCTGAGCGGCGGCCTGAGACATGGCGCATGGACATGGATTCTTACTTGGTCTGCGAGCGGTCTCGTTCCGGTGAGAATGAAAGCCGCCTGGCGGTCCGCGTCACCGATGCGGTCAGTGGAGCGCCTCTGCCAGTCAAAGTGATCATCACTGATAGCCTGGGCCGGCGCGCGGACGGGGCTGGCAGGGGGCTTTATGCCGACGGTCGGTTCTACGCCGATGGCGAGTTCGAGGTCAGGCTTGCGCCCGGCCGAGCCCGGCTTCAGGTGTCCAGCGGGCCAAATTATTTGCCGCTGGATGAAGAACTGGCGATCGAGGACGGGGAAGTGACCCGCGCCGACGTGCGCCTGGCACAATGGTTCGATCCCAAAACGGAGGGATACTACTGCGGTGATAATCACGTCCATACCCGGCACGACGCGACCGGCGAGGTCAAATCCGACCGCCAGTACGCGGCCCTCCAGGCGCGAGCCGGTGGGCTGGATTTCCTGACGGAGGCCGGTTCCAGCCTGGGCGACGATCGCGCTGGAAAGCTGAGCCGGCCGGGTTTCCTATTCAGCTCGTCTCCCGAACTGGCCGTCGGCGCTTTCGTGGGCCATTTCAACACTCCGGGGGCACAACCGACCTGGGAGGGGACAAGCCCTTTGCCGGCGCGAGAGTTGGTAGAGGCAGCTCACGCGGACGGCGGGGCCGTCATCTACACGCATCCACTTGCGCCGCCCCAGCAACTCCACTGGATGGGCGCCGCTGAGCTGCTCTCGGACGCCGTGCTGCGCTGCTGCGCCGACACGGTTGACGTTCGTTCAGAAGCAGAGAAATACCTTTGGTTTGCGGCGCTGAACTTGGGGAACCGCCTCGGCGTCTCAGGCTCCACGGATTCATGCCTCGAGCGCCTGCGCACCTCGAGCCCGGGAGATTACAGGGTCTACGTTCAGGCCGACAGTCTGGATTATCCGAGCATCTGCGAGGGCATCCGCCAGAGCAGGACATTCGCCAGCAACGGGGGGCCGCTTTTTGCATTCCTGCGTGTGGACGGAAGGCCTCCGGGTTCGGAGGTGCGCGCTGCGCCCGAATCCCGGTATCGGGCTGAAATCAATGTGGTTTCCTGGCGCCCGTTGAGCTCGGTGGCGCTGATTCGCCGGGGCAAGGAAGCGCATAGATTTGAACCGGCGGGAAACCGTTCCTTCAGCGCCGTGCACGAATTCGAGGAAACGGGAACCGCCTGGTACGTGCTGCGCGCAGAAGACGAGCAGGGCAACTGGGCTATGACGTCCCCCATCTATTTCACTCCCGCCGCGACCGAGCCCCCACCGGCAGCTACGATGGCCCTGTTGGAAATAGGCAACTTCACCGGGTACGACGAACTACGCAAGGAATTCTTCGCCCACGTCATCGCCACCGTCTCCGAGGGGCCCATCAGCGTTGTTCGTCTGCTGAAGAACGACGAACCCATTTGCGAACTCCGACCGGAAAGCGGTGACAACCTGAGCAGCGCCGGAATCCCATGCACCGGCGTGAAAGGGGAGTTCCAGGAGGGCTGGGTTTGGTGGCCCTCACCGGAAAAGGCGCAGCATTTCCAGATGGACGCGCCGGTTGTCGAATCGGGCTGGTATCAGGTTGAAGTCCTTACGGTCGGCGGCGATTCCTTCCGCTCACATGCCCTATTCTTTGATGCGTCTCATCCGAAGAGCCGGCAGCTTTCCTCGGCCGTCCTCAGCGGGGACGGCAACCGGTTCGCACTCGTCGGATACGGTGAAGATAAGCCCCTGGAGGAGGTCGGGCCCCCGTTTCAGCGCAACGTCTGGTGGTACCCGGGAAACCAGTACTGGCGGATCAAGGTGATTCTGGATGGACGGACGGCCTTTGAGCGGAGCGCCGAAAATACTGAGATAGCAGCCCTTTTCCGTCCATTTGACACGTGAGGGGCTCTCGAATCACCTCCGTGCTTGACGACTCCCGAAGCGGTTGGTATAAGTGCGCTTCGAGTCAATCCTTAGCTTTGGCGGAAAGGGAACGTGAGCGTGGCACTGAACATCGAGTGGCGGCACAGAATCGAACAATGGCGCAAGGCGCTGCGGAGGCTGATCTACAGACCGTTGGGCGCGATAGACCTCAGTGGCTTCACCACAATCGAGCAGCTATCCCCCGAGGCGGCGAAGGAGGGGCCTTTCCAGCCCATGCCGCCGGGCACGAAATGGGGCGCCAAATGGGAATACGCCTGGATGAAGGGCACGGTGTCCCTGCCGGAAGAGGCGGTGGGCCGGCGCATTGACGTTCGCCTCAGGCCGGGCGGCGAGATGCTCGTTTTCCTCAACGACAGGGCCATCGGAGGCGGAGACCTCACGCTCACACTATCGGGCCGTGCGGGAGAGGTGTTCAAGATATTGGTGGAGACTTACGCCGGTCACGGGCCGGCCGTAGTTACCGCGGGCCCTGTGCCGCCGGGCAAAGAGACTGTCCCGGAGCCGCCGCCCACGCAGCAGACTGTCGGGGAGTCCACGTTCGGCATCACCGAGGAAGATGTTTTTCAGCTCTGGATGGACGTGGAGACGCTGTGGAGCCTGAGGGAAAGCCTGGATGAGGACATGCTTCGCGTCTCGGAGATTGACGAGGGGCTGCGCGACGTCACGCGGATCGTTGACCCGGAGCTGCCTGAAGATGAGATGCTGGAGAGCGTACGGGCGGGAAGGGAGCGCCTGCGGCCGCTGCTGGAGTGCCGGAACGGCTCCACCTCCCCGCTGATGTACGCCTTCGGGCACGGGCATCTGGACGTCGGATGGCTCTGGCCTCTGGCGCACACGGATCGTAAGGCCGCCAGAACACTCGCCGGGCAACTCGCGCTGGCCCGGCAATATCCGGGATACAAGTTCATCCACAGCCAGCCCGAGCTGTTCCAGCGGGTCAAGGAACGCTACCCCGAACTCTATGGCCGGGTCAAAGAGGCCATCGCGAACGGGAGCGTTATCGCAGAGGGAAGCACCTGGGTGGAGATGGACACGAACGTGACCGGGGGCGAGAGCCTGATCCGGCAGTTCCTCTACGGCAAGCAGTTCTACAGGGAGGAGTTCGGGGTCGAGACGGAGCTGATGTGGCTGCCGGACGTGTTCGGCTATTCGGGCGCTATGCCCCAGATCATGCGGGGCTCGGAGGTGAAGTACTTCGCCACGGCCAAGATATTCTGGACATATAACGGCGGCGACCCATTCCCGCGTAACACCTTTTATTGGGAGGGGATAGACGGTTCCCGCGTGATCGTCCACCTGTGCGATGAGTACGGCTCCCAGATGCGGCCGTCGGACGTGATCGAGCGATGGCGGCAACTGCGCCGGAAGGAAGGCATAAACAGCCGCCTGATGCCGTTCGGCTGGGGCGACGGCGGCGGCGGCCCGACGGCGATACACCTGGAGTTCGCACGGCGCGAGCAGGACCTGGAAGGATGCCCCAGGGTGAAAATCGCTTCCCCCGTGGATTACTTCCACGACCTGGAGGCCGGGGGCGCGCCGGACGCCCGCTACGTCGGGGAACTCTACTTCCAGGCCCACCGCGGGACCTACACCTCACAGGCATGGACGAAGCGGCTCAACAGGAAGTCCGAGGTCGCCCTTCGAGAGGCCGAGATGTGGGCCACCCTGGCCGGCGGGCGCGAGGGCTTCGAGTTCTCGCCGCGCCGCTTCGACGAAGCATGGCGCCGCGTGATGACCAATCAGTTCCACGACATACTGCCGGGCAGTTCCATCGCACGCGTCTACGCGGACGCAGAGGCCCATTTCAAGTTCGCCATCCGGGAGGCGGACCAGGTGGCCGAGGCCGCCCGCAAGGCCCTGGCCGATGCGGACGGGGAGGCGCTGACGCTCTTCAATTCGCTCTCCTGGGAGCGCTCGGCGCTGGTCCAGCTGCCGGACGGCTGGCAGGGGGCGCGGGCCGCTGACGGTGCGCCCTTGCCGGTGCAGCAGATGGAAGGTGAGCTCGTCAGCGAGGTGAGCGTTCCCTCCTGCGGCTGGACGACGATCCGCCGGGGCGAACGGGCGGAGGTCCGCTCCGAGCTGAGCGCCTCCGAGCATGAACTGGAGAACGCGCTCCTGCGGGTGCAGTTCGACGCCAAGGGGCAGATCACCAGTATCTTCGACAAGGAGTCAGACCGGGAGCTGGCGGCCGGCCCGTGCAACGCGATCCGCATGTACAAGGACGTGCCCACTGCGTGGGACGCATGGGACATTGACAGCATGTACGAGGACACGCCGGTCGAGCTGGACGAGGACGCCTCCATCGGGGTGGTCTGCGAGGGTCCGCTGACGGCCGCGCTGCGGATTCGGCGCCGAATCCACAACTCAGACCTGCTGCAAGAGGTGAGCCTGGCGCGAGGGCGCCGGCGGGTTGATTTCCGCACCACGATAGACTGGCAGGAGCGGCACAAGCTGCTGAAAGTGAACTTCCCCGTGACCTTCTATGCCACCGAGGCGATTCACGAGATACAGTTCGGCCACATCCGGCGGCCCAATCACGCGTCCCGCCCCTTCGACGAGGACCGCTTCGAGGTGAGCAACCAGAAATGGACTGCGCTGGCCGAAGGGATGCGCGGCTTTGCGGTGCTCAACGACTGCAAATACGGCGTTAACGTGGCGCAGAACTCCATCAACCTGACGCTGCTGAAATCGCCTCTCGCGCCCGACATGCGCGCGGACCAGGGGCGCCAGGAGTTCACCTACGCCTTCTACGCGTGGAACGGCCCGTTCTGTGAGAGTAACCTGATACGGGAAGGCTACGAGCTGAACTATCCCGTCACCAGCGCCGCCGGCGCAGGCGGCGAGGCGTCCGTCCTGGCCGTAGACGCTCCCAACGTGATAATCGAGGCGGTCAAGGCGGCAGAGGACGGATCAGGTGACGTGATCGTGCGCCTGTACGAAGCGATGTGCACGGCGACCAGGTGCAAGCTGGTCACCTCGCTTCCTCTCAAAGGGGCGGTGGAGACGAACATGCTGGAGCGCGCCCGGGAGGAACTACAGGTCGAGGACGATGGAGTCGTCCTACAACTGCGACCGTTCGAGATCAAGACGGTGCGCATAAAGCTCTGAGACAACCATGGACGAATTACTCAAACTTGCTAAGAAGGAAAAGCTCGACGAACTCGAATCGGCATGGATGGAGCTGATAGAGGAGGAATCGCTGGACCTGGACAGCGTGCTCCAAGCGCCGCAGGTGCTGGCGCAGCGGGGGCACAAAGAGCGCGCCGAGTCGCTCCTGTGGTTCCTCGCCGACGCGCTGAAGGAGTCCGGCCGGCACGAGGAAGCCTTTCGCGCCGCGAGGGCGGGCGCCATGATCGTGCCGGACAGCGAGTTGCTGCGTGGGCTGCTGCTGGAGTTGTATCGCCCTTATTGCGAGCATCGCGCCGATGCGGAAGACCTGCTGCAATCTACGCTCGGCGCCGAGGGGATGGCTCTGGACCAGGGCGTCAGGTCCCTGGAGCAACTTGTTCAACTGGCGCCGGGGGCTTACGTATTCGACTCACGGCAGAACAAAGCTGGCAAGGTGCTCAAGTTCGACGTCCAGCAGGGCGGGCTGGTCGTGCAGTTTCAGGACGAACAGCGGACCTATTCATCGGCTTTCGCCACCCGGCTTGAGGCTTTGAGCGAGGAGGACTTCCGAGCGCTGACCGTCTTCGAGCGCGCACGACTCGAGACGCTTGCGAAGGAGAATCCGGAAGAGCTGGTCCAACTCCTGCTCAGCAGCGTGGACAAGAGGATGCCGATGAGCCGTTTGCGTCTCTATCTGGAGCCCGTGGTGGGTTCCTGGAAGCGGTGGTGGTCGAGGGTGAAAGGCACGCTCGGCCGTTCCGCAATCATAGGGATGACGGCGGGCGATTCCCCGTCGCTGTTTCTGCGACGCGAGCCGCTCACACACGAGGAGCGTCTGCTCAAGAGGTTCCGCACGCTCAGCGGGCCGGCGGAGAAACTTTCAATGGCCTTGCACATACTGCGGGAGGCGCCCGACCTTTCGGGTTCGGCTGCGGAGCTGGCCGAAACGGTCGGGCAAGAGCTGGCGGCCCTGCAGCAAGAGGCGCTGGCAAGCGCAGACGTGGTGGCCGTGGCGGTGGCAGCGGTGATTGACGCGTTCGCGCGCCGGTTCCCCGATCTGAAGCTCGCGGAGGCGCACCTGCCGGACAAGCTGAACTCGGCGGACGGAGCGGCGATGGCAGAACGCATCGAGGGGCCGGAGGTATTGATCTGCGTCGCCGAGTTCCTGGCGCGGGAAAGGCCGGCGGGATGGGTGGATTTCCTGAGCGCGATGATGCTGGGCGCCCCCCGCCGAGTCTGCGAAGCGGCCGCGCGGGCGCTTGCCGAACATGGCGAAACCGAGGCGCTGCGCCGGGCGTGCAGGACGATCCTGCAAAGCCCGGACGTCCGTCTAGGCGCGGTGGTGTGGTTGTGGCATGAATCGGCGACCGGGAAGGGGGCGATTCCAAAAGACACTGTGGAGCCGCTTTCCGCACTCTTCAAGCTGCTGAACGTGGGTGGGGCGCTGATGCGTGACACAACGCTTTCTGCGCAGGAGCGCAAAGAGTTCGTTAGTGAAGTGCGCGCCGCCGTAACCGCGCGGAACGGGCAGTTGTTGGAAAGGACGCTGAGGGATGTTCCTTCCGAGAAGCTTGCCACTGCGGCGGGGATGTTGGAACGGAGCCCCCTGCTCACCGAGGGTATGCAGGCGAGGATAACGGCGATGCTCCGCCAGATTGATTCCAAACTGTTCGTCCAGGAGGCGGAGCTCTGGGAAGAGGATGTCATCTACACGACGGAGGAAGGGCTGACGAAACGCAAGGCGGACCTCCAGCAGCTGGTCAACGTGCGCCTGCCGCAGGTCTTCCGCCAGATTGGCGAGGCGGCCAGCTTCGGCGACGTGAGCGACAACGCCGAGTATCAATCCGCCCTGCGGGAGAGGGGCAGGCTGGCCGACCTTGCGGAGCGGATACGCCTTCAGATCGAGGGCGCGCGGTCAATATCGCCTGAGATGGCCCAGGTGGACCACGTGACAGTCGGCTCGAAGGTCCGCACCAGGAGACTGGACACCGGCGAGGAAAAGACCTTCATCTTCCTGGGACCGTGGGATGCGAATCCCGAGGAGGGCATTTACGCATATAACGCCCCTCTGGGGCGGGCGTTCATGGGCAAGCGCGTGGGAGAGACGGTCAGCTTCGCAACTGAACATGAGCAGCGCCGCTGGGAAGTGCTCCGGATCGGGCCGGCGTCAGGCGCCGAAGACGCCGAGGATGAAGGATAAAGGCAGGATTCTGAATTATGAAAGCTTCCGCCCAGACTTTTGCTTTTGCCGTTGCCGCACCTGCAGCCTATTGCCTACAGCCTGCTTTTTGCCGTTAGATTTCATCCTTTTGCCTTCTTCAGCCGCCAGTCCGTCTGGCCCTGGTAGGCGGCCGCGGCCCGCAGGAGCCGTCCGTCCTGCCAGTGCGGCGCCATCAGTTGAAGCCCGATCGGCAGCCCCTCCGGACTGAAGCCGCAAGGGACGGAGGCCGCTCCTATGCCGGCCAGGTTCGCGCTGATGGTGAAGATGTCGCTCAGATACATTTCGAGCGGATCGTCCGTCTTCTCCCCTATCTTGAAGGCGGGCGTGGGCGTGGCGGGGCAGAAGATCAGGTCCACCTCCTCGAAGGCGCGGTCGAAATCCTCCTTGATCAGCCGCCGCACACGCGCCGCCTTCAGGAAATATGCCTCGTAATAGCCGCTGCTCAGGGCGTAGGCGCCCAGCATGATGCGGCGTTTTACCTCCTCGCCGAACCCCTGGCCGCGCGTCTTGCTGTACATGTCGATCATGCTGTCGTGATCGTCGCTGCGATAGCCGTATTTGACTCCGTCGTAACGGGCCAGGTTCGAGCTGGCCTCGGCGGTGCACAACACGTAATAGGTTCCCACCGCATAGCTGGAGAGGGCGCCCCCTTCGACGTCGATCCGGCTGTGGGGAAGGGAGACGTCGACGAACTCCACGCCCATTGATTCAAATACGCGCCGCGCCGCCTCCAGCGCGTCGCACACCTCGGCGCTCAGGCCGCCCTCGACGTAGAACTCCTCCGGCACGCCGAACCTGGCCCCCTCCAGGTTGGGAGCCCGGGTGGCCGCCACGTAGTCCTCGGGCTCGTGCCGGGCGCAGGTCGAATCCCTCTCGTCGCGGGCGGCGATCACGTCGAGCAGCAGCGCTGCGTCTTCGGCCGTCCGGGCCAGCGGGCCGATCTGGTCCAGCGAGCTGCCGAACGCCACCAGGCCGTAGCGGCTCACGCGTCCGTAGGTGGGCTTCACGCCGATCACGCCGCAGAAGGCTCCGGGCTGCCGGATCGAGCCGCCCGTATCACTGCCCAGCGCAAGGGGGACCATACCCGCCGCGACCGCCGCCGCGCTGCCGCCGCTGGAGCCCCCCGGAATGCGGGTCGGGTCCCATGGATTCCTGGTGACTTTGAAGCCGCTGTTCTCAGTCGAGGAGCCCATTGCAAACTCGTCCATGTTAGTCTTGCCGATGATGACGGCGTCTTCGGCCAGGAGGCGCTGGACCACGTGCGCGTCGTAGGGGGGCACGAAATTGCCCAGTATCTTCGAGCCGCACGTAGTGCGCACCCCGCGGGTGCAGATGTTATCCTTGACGGCAACGGGGACGCCGGCCAGCAGCCCCAACCGTTCGCCGCGCCGGCGCTTCTCGTCCAGTTCCTTCGCCCGTTCCAGCGCCCCGTCCTCGCAGAGAGTCAGGAACGCGTCCACGGAGGGTTCGATCCGCTTGATTGCCGCCAGGTGTTCTTCGGCGATATCCAGGGCGCTGCGCTCGCCGCGCAGAAAGACGTCGCGGATTCCGACAGCCGTCTGTAGCTTTTCTGTCATGGTCCCGTTGATGTCCGGATTAGGGGCGGGAAACGGCATTTTAGCGCGGCCTTCCCACGGCTGCAACCGCGCTTTTGGTTGACATGCCGCACCGGGTGGACGTAGCATGTCACCTCGCCGTTTGGGGAAGGCGCTCGCCCAGGTCTTCGCTACTCTCCGCAAGCGACATAACATTCCAAACAAAACCCACGTCCGTGGGACCGGAACTTTGTGAAGGAGTTTGCAAGATGAACTCGGAAGTATTGCTGCAGGCCGTGCCCTGGCTCGGCGTGCTGGGAATGATCGTGGCCGTGCTCACCTACCTGGCAGTGCTGAAACACTCCCCAGGCGACGAAACGATGCAGCGCATCTCGGAGAAAATCCACAGTGGGGCAATGATCTTCCTGAAACGTGAGTATTCCATCATTGTCATGTTCATGGTCATCGTATTCCTTTCGCTCGGGCTTCTGCTGGGGAGCTGGTGGACGGCGCTGGCATACCTGTGCGGCGCCTTCTCATCCATGCTGGCCGGCTGGTTGGGCATGAACGCGGCGACGCGCGCCGCCACCCGCGCCTGCCAGGGCGCCAAGGACGGCGGCACGCCCGGCGCGCTGGCCGTTGCGTTCCAGGGCGGCTCGGTGATGGGCATCTCGGTCGCCGCGCTCGGCGTGATCGGACTGGGATTCTTCTTCCTGTTCCTCAAGCATGACCCGACTCGCGCGCCACTAATCATAAACGGCTTCGCCATGGGAGCTTCCAGCATTGCGCTGTTCGCCCGCGTGGGCGGCGGCATCTATACCAAGAGCGCCGACGTCGGCGCCGACCTGGTGGGCAAGATGGAAGCCGGCATCCCCGAAGACGACCCGCGCAACCCCGGCGTAATCGCAGATAACGTGGGCGACAACGTGGGTGACACCGCCGGCATGGGGGCGGACCTGTTCGAGTCCTACGTCGGCTCCGTGGTCGCCACGATGGCCATCGCCGCGGTCGTCTGGCAGGGCGGCGAAGCCCTGGCGCACATGTCGCTGCCCATCCTGCTGATCGGGGCCGGCCTGGTGGCCTCCCTTATCGGCGTGGCCTCGATGGGCATCCTGAAAAGAACCAACCCGCAGTCCGCCCTGCGCAACTCCACGTACGTCAGCGGCGTCCTGTTCCTCATCATGGCATTCCTGCTCAGCCGCGGCCTGCTCGGTTCGGTAAGGCCCTTCTACGCCGTGCTGGCCGGGATGATGGCCGGCGTGTTGATCGGGTTGGAGAGCGAGTACTTCACCTCCGGCCCGCCCATCCGGAAGATCGCCCGTTCGAGCGAATCCGGCGCGGCGACCACGATAATCACGGGGCTGGCCGTGGGTTTCAAGAGCACAGTGCTGCCCCTTCTGACCCTGTGCATCGCTATTGCCGTGGCCTACCACTTTGCCCATCTGTATGGGATCGCCATCTCCGCCGTCGGCATGTTGGCGACCATCGGCATAGTGATGTCCACCGATTCCTACGGTCCCATCGCCGATAACGCCGGCGGCATAGCTGAGATGAGCGGCGCCGGCGAGGACATACGCGCCATCACCGACCACCTCGATGCGCTGGGCAACACCACGGCGGCCATCGGCAAGGGGTTCGCCATCGGCTCCGCCGCCCTCACAGCGCTGGCGCTTTTCGCGGCCTACCAGAAAACCGTCGGCCTCCAGACCATCAGCCTAACAGAGCCCTCAGTGGTGATCGGACTGCTCCTGGGTGCGACCGTGCCGTTCCTGATCGCCGCGCTCACCATGGAGGCCGTGGGCCGGGCCGCGGGCCGGATGGTCGAGGAGATCCGCCGCCAGTTCCGTGAGATACCCGGCTTGCTGGAGGGCAAAGCCGAGCCGGAATCCGACCGTTGCGTGGACATCGTCACCCGCTCAGCGCTCAAAGAGATGATCATTCCCGGATGCCTGGCGCTGGTGGCGCCGCTGGCCGTCGGGCTTCTGATCAGCCCGGTCTGTCTGGGCGGCTTCCTGGCCGGCGCCACCGCCTCCGGCGTGCTGCTGGGCATCTTCATGTCCAACGGCGGCGCCGCGTGGGACAATGCTAAGAAGTGGATCGAAGACGGTAACCTCGGCGGCAAGGGCTCCGCAGCGCATAAAGCCGCGATCGTCGGCGACACCGTCGGAGACCCCTTCAAGGACACCTCCGGCCCCTCGATGAACATCCTCATCAAGCTGATGGGCGTCGTGTCCTTGGTTTTCGCGCCCCTCATCGGGCAATACGGCGGCCTGCTGGGCCGGCTCTGAGGCGCGGCAGGAGGCGGGACGTCGAGAACGAGCGTCAACCGTTCACTTTGGTTGCGGCTCTGCCGCCAGAACCGGTTCTATCTTCTGCTGGATGAGGTTCGCGAGCTCTTTGTCGCTCTTGGGCTTCTCCTGGAACGGCAGGAGGCGCCAGACTTCCGTCAGGCTGGCGCTTTCGCCGGGCTGGAGGGTGACCTCCGGCCCCACGACTTCCAGCTCCATGTAGCCTATGTCGCCCACGTATATCTCTCGGACGGCCTCCGGCTGCGGCGGGGCCTGCTTCGGCATGTCGAATGTCTTCAGGTAGAGCAGGCCATCCTCCACGGAGCCAATGCAGCCCGGAGGACCTGAGACGAAGACCTTGTCCGAGCCCTCCACCCGGCGGGCCAGCAGCATGTTGTCCAGCAGTGTCCAGTGCTCGTTCCCTTCGTCGAGGGAGGCGAATCGGCACTCAGCGCCGGGGGCCAGCGGGATGAAGCCAACCCCCCGGGTACTGACCTGCGTCACGTCCCAGATGGCCCACGTGACCGGATTATCGGAGACGTTGACCATCGTCTGGCGCACCTGGAGCCGGCTGCCTTCCGGCGCCAGCTCTATACGCCGATCGAACCGGATGCCGCAGTCCTCGCTGGCCTGCCCGGTTACCGTCAGCGCGCCGTCTTCGCCCACCTGAACACTGCATTCTCCCCCGTCCAGCGCCGGAGGCGGGGGCCATCCCCAGTTCCTCTGCGGCGCCGGCCAGAGCTTGTAACCCCCGTAGTTCTGCCAGCCCTCCATTTTGCTCTCCACCGGACGCTCCGGCAGGATCATTTCATTGATCCACAGCATGTTCTCGCCGCCGGTGGGCGCATATTTCATGATGCGCGCCACCTGTGGCACGAACACAACGTCTGTCTCGCCGTTGGTGAGAAGATACGCCTGCCGCCAGCCGTGAAAATTAACGCGCTCCACACGCACTTTATTCTTCTCCTTTCCGCCCTGCTCGGCGGCCAAGGCACAGCCCGGCGCCGCCGTCAAGCCAACAATCACACACAACGCAACCGCCACGAACCGACCGCACAGATGATCGCTCATCCTCATCCTCCCCTATTCTATCCATGGATAGACCGTGGACTTCTTATTGTGGCGCTCTTGCGCTCAATGCGCAAACGAAGGGTCCGCCCGCGCATGATAGCGCGCCGCCGGGCGCGGTTCTTCGGCGTCCCACCTGGATATTGGACCCTGAGAGTCCGATATTTGACATGGATTCCTTCGGTGTCCGCAAGGTCGTCCGCCCTTTTGCATGACGAGGGAATGAATGTAATAATCTACCGGGCACAGAGTCTCTTATTGAGGACGGCACATGAGAGAGAATCGCTATTTCTCGCCTTCCGAATACCACGTCAACCTGATGCGGGGAACAGAGCGGCGCTTTGCGTGGCAGGGGGGCGACTTCCACGAATGGCAGCAAGCTCTGCGCGAGCGCCTCACGGAGTTGCTCGGCGGCTGGCCGGAGGAATGGGACTCTTTCGACGTGGAAGAGATAGAGAAGGAGGAGACGAACGATTGCGTGCGCATCAAGATCGTCTTCACGGCCGAGCAATGTGCGGACGTGCCCGCGCACCTGCTCGTGCCAAAGGGGGCGGATGCGCCCCTGCCCGCCATGATCTGCCTTCAGGGTCACACCCCCGGCATGCACATTTCGCTGGGCCGCGCCCGGGATGCGCACGAACGGGCGTCCGTCGAGGAGGATCGCGATTTCGCCGTTCAGGCCGTGCGGCATGGGTTTGTGGCGCTGGCCATGGAGCAGCGCTGCTTCGGAGAACGGGCGGAGCGCAAACTCGAATCCACCTGGGACCATACCTGCCTGGACGCCGTGTTCCATTCACTGGCGCTGGGCAAGACGGTGCTCGGCGAGAGGGTCTGGGACGTGATGCGCGCCGTAGACCTGCTCCAGGAGCAGCCGGAGGTGGACAGCGAGCGCATCGCGTGCATGGGGAACTCCGGCGGCGGGACAGTCACTTTCTACGCCGCCTGTCTGGAGAGGCGGATTCGGCTGGCCGTGCCGTCGTGCTCTTTCTGCACGTATGCGGACTCGCTGATGCGGATCCAGCACTGCGGTGACAACTACATACCGGGCATCTTGAAGGTGGCGGAGATGGGGGACCTGGCGGGGCTCATAGCGCCTCGCAAGCTTATCGTCGTGGCCGGGCAAGAGGACGAACTTTTCCCCATCGGGGGGGTGCGCCGGGCATTCGAGACAGCGCAGGGCATCTTCGCAGCGGCGGGATGTGCGGACAACATACGGCTGCTGGTGGGCCGCGGCGGGCATCGGTTCTACGCCGACCTGGCCTGGCCGGTTATCAAAGAGATGATATAGGCTGAGATGGGAGAGCGGAAGATGTCAGAAACCGTGAGAATCGGCGTGTCACTCGGGATGGGCTTGCTGGATGACTTCGACCGATTGCTGAAGAAGCTGGGTTACGCTAACCGCTCAGAAGCGCTCAGGGACCTGATCCGGCGCAAACTGGCGGAGGAACAATGGGAAGCGCCGGGGGGTGACGTTTTCGCGGCGGTTTTCCTCGTCTACGACCACCACAAGATGTCGGTGGGCGCGCGCCTGGTGGACATGCAGCACGAGTCGCTGGCAAGGGTCATAGGCTCCTTCCACGTGCACATGGCGGATGACCTGTGCCTGGAGGTGGTCGTCATGCACGGAGAGGGCGCCGAACTGCGCGACCTGGCCAGCCGCATGATCAGCCTCAAGGGGGTGCAATACGGCAAGCTGAACATGGGCATCAGTTCGGAGATGGGACACTGACGCAGGCGCTTGAGGGGCCGGCTCAACCGGAAAGCTCGCTGCGCCAGCGGTTGAGTTGCTTTTCCAGTTCTCCGGGGGACGAGGAGCCGTGAGAACGGTAGCTTTCGATGCAGTTCTGGGGGCCAAGCGCGCGGTATGCGTCCTCGGTGAGCAGTTCGGAGAAAGACTTGAGCTGCTGCGGGCTGAGGTCCTCGAGCCTGGCGCCGTCGGCCGCCGCCTGGAGCACCGCCCGCCCTACAATCTGGTGCGCCTCGCGGAACGGAATGCCCTGCTTCACCAGGAAATCGGCCAGCGCCGTGGCGTCCATGTGCCCCAGCTCACAGGCATCGGCCAGGCGCTGCTCTTTGAACTCGGCCGTGCGGATCATTTCAGCCGCTATGGAGAGCGCGTCCCCGACGGTGTCGGCCGCGTCGAAGAGGGACTTCTTATCCTCCTGCATGTCGCGGTTGTAGGCCAGAGGCAGGCCCTTGAGCATAGTGAGCAGCGCGACCAGGTCGCCGTAGACCCTTCCGCAACGCCCACGCATCAGTTCCAGCACGTCGGGATTCTTCTTCTGCGGCATGATGCTCGAGCCGGTGCAAAAGCTCTCGTCGAGGTCCAGAAAGTCGAACTCATGGGAAGACCAGATAATCCATTCTTCCGCCAGGCGGGACAGGTGCATGGCAATCATTGACAGGTCGAAGACGAATTCGACGGCGAAGTCACGGTCGCTGACGGCGTCAATGCTGTTCGTGAAACAGCGCTCGAAGCCAAGCTCGCGGGCCACGCTTTCCGGATCCGCGGGCAGGCCCGTCCCGGCCAGCGCGCATGCGCCCAGCGGACTGACGTTCGCGCGCCGGCGGCAGTCGTCAAGCCGCTCCCGGTCGCGATGCAGCATCTCCACGTAAGCCAGCAGCGCGTGCCCGAGCAGCACCGGTTGTGCGTGCTGCATGTGGGTGTAGCCCGGCATCATGGCCTGTCCCTGGCGCTCGGCCTTCTCGACGAGCGCCAGCTGACATTCGCGCAGCAGTCCGTCCATGGCGTCAATCTGCCAGCGCACCCAGAGGCGCACGTCGCAGGCCACCTGGTCGTTGCGGCTGCGGGCGGTGTGGAGCTTGCGTCCGGCGTCGCCCACGCGCTCAATCAGGGCCGCCTCCAGGTTCATGTGCACGTCTTCCAGCGCGACGGAGAACTCGAAAGTCCCCTCCTCGATTTCACCCTCTATTTCCTTGAGCGCCCCGCTTATCTCGGCCAGTTCCACCTCGGTTATCAGCCGGCGTCGGGCGAGCATCTCGGCGTGGGCCAGGCTGGCCCGGATATCCTGCCGGTAGAGCCGCCTGTCAACGGAAAGGGATTCGGTGAACTGCTCCACCTGTTCGTTGGTGTCTTTCTGATATCTACCGCCCCATGGTTTCTGCACGTCGATCCCCTTCTCTCTCGATCAAAACCGGGATTACAGCTCCCTAATCTATGATATCCCCACGGGTATTTCAATAACCGGGCGTGGATCGCAAGGCCCGCGCGACGCTGCCCTCTCAATCGGCGTCCGGGATGGGTTCGCAGCGGGGGAGCAGCTTCTTGACCTCCGAGAGGCC
>JAGHAF010000025.1 GCA_021161675.1 Planctomycetota bacterium
AGCCTTGCATGTCCACGCCCAGCTCCTCGCCGCCGAAGCCGACCCCCTGGACGATAACGGGCTTTCTGGAGACCTCTATTTCGATCTCTCGCTCTTCCAGCTTGCCCTCGCGGAGCATCCTGCGGAGGCGGTCGCGGGCGCGGGCCTGCTTTTCCTGGTGTTCGGGCTCCGCAGCCGCCTCGGCGGGTTCATAAAGTTGGTCGAGCAGGCGCTCTTCGGCTCTGAGCTGCGCCTGCGGGCGCACCTGCTCCATCATTTCACCCTGCACCATGTTCACCGAGAGCTCCACCAGCTCCCGCACCATGCTCTCGACGTCACGGCCGTAGTAACCGACCTCGGTGTAATGGGACGCCTCGACCTTGATAAAAGGCGCATTGGCCAGTCCGGCCAGCCGGCGGGCGATCTCGGTCTTGCCCACCCCGGTGGGGCCGATCATGATGATGTTCTTCGGAAGGACCTCCCGGCGCATATCTTCGTCGAGCTGCCGGCGGCGCCAGCGATTCCTCAGCGCGATAGCGACGGAGCGTTTGGCCTCATCCTGGCCGATGATGTACTGGTCGAGCTGCTCGACGATGGCGCGGGGGGTCAGGCCCTTCATGGCAGCGTTTCGATCTGTATTTCTCGATTTGTGTAGACGCATATGCCAGCCGCAATTTCCAGTGATTTCTTGACTATGGAGGCCGCATCCAGGTCCGTTTCCTGCATCAGGGCGCGCGCCGCCGCGATGGCCATCGGACCGCCGGAGCCGACCCCGATAATTCCGTCGTCCGGCTCAAGGACCTCCCCGTTGCCCGTTATCAGCAGGCTGTGCTCCAGGTTCACCGTCGCCAGCAGGCTCTGGAGAGGGCGAAGCATCTTGTCCGTTCGCCACTCCTTGACCAGCTCGTGGGCGCTCCTGAGCAGGTTGCCCTGGTAGCTTTCCAGCTTGGCGCTGAAGCGGCCCAGCAGCGCAAACGCATCCCCGGCGGAGCCCGCGAACCCGACGATCACTTCATCCTGGTGCAGGCGCCGTATCTTGACGGCCCGCGCCTTCAGGACAGTCTCGTTGAAGGTGACCTGTCCGTCGCCACCCAGGGCCACCTTTCCGTCGCGGCGCACCGATAGGATGGTGGTGCTGCGGAAGCGATCTTGCGCTTCAGTGTCCGTCATCGCGCCTATACCTCTTATGAACAGTCCCTTGGGGAAAGCTGATCGGCAGGCTCATTATCCGGCCTGCCGCACCGTTTTGCAAGCCATGGGCCTACCAACTGACGATGTCGTTGCGCGTCACGTAGACAACAAGCATGAGTATGAGGGCAAGTCCGACCGATTGCGCGATCATCATGGCGCGCTCGCTCAGCGGTCTGCCCCGCGCCTTCTCGATTGCAAGGAACAGCAAGTGTCCGCCGTCCAGAATGGGGATCGGTAAGATGTTGAAGAAGGCCAGGGCGATGCTGATCGCCGCCGCGATGTAAATGAGCATGCCAATGCCTTCGGAGGCGGCCAGGTAAGAGACGCGTGCGATGATGATAATTCCGTGCAGGTTGCGGGTGCTCACCTCGTGCGTGGCGAACCCTTTGATAGTCAGGACGATCTGAGCCAGTTGGGCGTAACTGTCTGCCATGCCTTTCTTTACGGCCCCCAGGGCGCCGTACCGCTTCATCACTGTCCTCATCTGGCTCATCTCAACGCCGAGAAACGCCGGCGCATTTGCGGTGTCGGCCACGGCCTGTGCCCGGCCCGTAAAGGTTTCAGCGCCTCTTTGCCATGCGATCTCGAATGATCCGGTCTTGGCCTTGCCGATTTCGCGAACTATGTCCCCCCAGTCGTTGACTTCTCGCCCGGCCACCGCTATCACTTTGTCCCCCGGGCGGAGCCCGCAGTTCCAGGCGGGCCCGTCTTGCTTCACCCACGTCAAGGTGGCGCTGGTTTCGAAGATGACGCTGAAAAGGAACTGCTCCAGCGCGGGCGCGTCCGGTATCGCCGCGGCGAGTTGGAGGGTCTTTTCGCCCCGCTGGACGGTGAAGCCGACCTCGCCCAAGGTCTTTTCAATGGCCTCGCGCAAGCCCACCACGTTGTCCACGGGGGTCCCGGCGACGGCCACTATCCGGTCGCCCACGCGCAGGCCCATCTGCTCCGCCGGCCCGGCGCCCTGGAGCGCTTCCACCACTGTGCTCATCCCGCTCACGCCGATCCCGTAGGAGGGATAGGGCTCGGTCAAGACGCGGAAGGACAGGCTCTGCCCCTTCCGTTCGACGCCCACCTCGAGCTCGCCGGGCGGATGCTTGAGCAACTCGTTGTGCAAGTCCGTCAGGCTCTCGATCTTCACGCCATTTACGGATACGATTCGATCCCCCAGTTGAATGCCGGCTTCTTGGGCGGGGCAGCGGGCATCTTCGACGCCCACCTTCTGCAGGCCGGTGACGACCGGTTCTCTAACCGGCAAGATGCCGATCTGCTTGCGGCCGGCTTCCTCGCTGTATTCGGCAGTGAGTGTGAAATGCCTCTCCATTCCATCCTGAAGCACGCTCAGCGAGATTCGATCCTGCCCGCCGAGCACAACCGCGCGGGTCACGTCATTGAAGACAAGATCGCTCTTGTCGCCGATTCGCACTATTTCGTCTCCGTGCGCCAGGCCCGCCCGCCAGGCCGGACTGCCGGGGATCGTGCCCCCGACCTGAGCGACCGGAAAGGGAACCCCCACGGCGAAGGCGACGATGAACAGGACTACGCCCAGCAGGAAGCTGAAAGTCACTCCGCCTATGATGAAGATGGCCCGCCGGCCGGGGCTCTTCGACCAGAATTCGTATGGTTCTCCGGAGCTTTCCTCGGGGGATTCTCCGGCCACTTTCAGGTACCCGCCGAGCGGCACGAGAGATATCCTGTAGTCCGTATGGCCTTTCTTGAACCCCACGATCCTCTTCCAGAACCCGATGGAGAAGACCTCTACCCTCATGCCCACCAGCCGCGCCCCCACGAAGTGGCCGAACTCGTGCGCCAGTATGAGCGCGCCTATCGCGAAGGCGGCGAGCGCCATGTTCAGCGCGGCGATCAGAGTGTGGACAAGCAACTTTCCGCCTCCTTGCGGGCCCAGTCTATGGTGGCCCTGATCTGCTGAATGGACTGCAGCGGTTCGGGCGCGTGCCGCCCGAGGACCTTCTCCACCAGCGGCACAATCTGGTAGAAACTGATCCGCCCCTGCAAGAAGGCGCTCACGGCCGCCTCGTCGGCGGAGATCAGCGCCGCGCCGGCGGTCCCTCCGGCCTCCAGCACGCGCCGGGCCAGAGGCAGGGCGGGGAACTGCTCCACGTCCGGCTCGTGGAGCTGCAGGTCGCTCATCTGGTCCAGGTTCAACCGATCGGGCGCGCCTGCCACGCGTTCGGGGTGGGTGAGGGCATACTGGATGGGCAGACGCATGTCAGGCGCCCCCAGGTGCGCCAGCAGCGATCCGTCCTCCAATTCGACCAGGGCGTGGATTATGGACTGCGGATGGATCAGGACCCGGATGCATTCGGGCGGCAGGTCAAAGAGCCAGCGGGCCTCGATGACCTCGAGCACTTTGTTCATCATCGTTGCGCTATCTACCGAGAGCTTAGGTCCCATCTTCCAGGTGGGGTGTTTGAGCGCTTCCAGTGGCGTTGCCCCGGCCCTTTCTGCGAGGGACATCTTGAGGAAAGGCCCGCCGCTCGCCGTGAGGATGACGGCCCGCACGTTCTCCCGATCCACGCCATGCAGAAGCTGGAACAATGCGCTGTGTTCGCTGTCCACCGGCAGGATGCGCGCGCCGTTTTCGTGCGCCCGATCCATAAGGAATCGCCCACAGGCGACCACGCTCTCTTTATTCGCAAGCGCCAGCGTCTTGCCCGCCTCAACGGCCGCCAGGACGGGCTCGATCCCCGCCACGCCGCTGATGGCGGCCACTATAATGTCGGCGCCCTCGTATGTGGCCAGGCGCCTGAGGCCCTGCGAACCGGTCGCCAGCTCAGCGGACGGTTTCACTGCCGCCTCACTCATCGAGCGGACGGCCTCCGCACTGCTCAGCGCCAGCAGCTCCGGCCGGAACTCTTCCGCCTGTTTCGCCAGCGCGCTCCACTGCGAGTGGGCCGAAAGCCCGACGATTCGGAACCTGTCCGGCATCTTCCGCACTACGTCCAGTGTCTGGACGCCGACTGATCCGGTGCTGCCGAGCACGACTATGTTTTTCTTGCGTTCTGCCACGGGCTATCCTTGATTGTCACAGATGCGTCGAACTTCCGCCACCAGCGCGTCGGCAAGCTCTCCCGCGGCGACCTTGCGGACCTTCTGGCCGCCGCGGAAAAGAAAGCCGAAGTCCCGTCCGCCGGCTATTCCCACGTCCGATTCCGCCGCTTCGCCGGGCCCGTTCACAACGCAGCCCATAACCGCGACTTTGATGGGGACCTTCACGTCACTTAGCCGCCGTTTGACCTCCTGCACCAGGCCGCACAGATCAATCTCGCATCGGGCGCAAGTCGGGCAGGATATGATCTGCGCACCCGTAGGCCGCCTCAGTTCGAGCGCTTCGAGGATGGCGACGCCCGCCTCCACCTCCTCGAGCGGGGAGCCGGTCATGGAGACGCGGATTGTGTCTCCGATCCCTTCGGCCAGCAATGCGCCGATCCCGACGGCGCTTTTCACGATGCTCTCTTCGGGGGGGCCGGCGGCCGTCACTCCCACGTGGAAGGGATAGTCACAGCGCCCCGCCGCCAGTCGGTAGGCGGCGAGCGTCGTGGGCACGTCACTGGCCTTCATGCTGATCACGATGTTGCGCAGCCCCTCCGCTTCGGCGGCTTCGCAGTATGAGAGCGTCTGATCGACCATCAACCGCGCCAGCGCCTCAGCGTCCTCCACGGGGATAACTTCCATGCCCCGGCGGGGACGGATGGAGCCGGAGTTGACCCCTATGCGCACTTTGATGCCCGCGTCGGCCGCCGCCCGGTAGAACTTGCGCAATCCCTCGCCGCCCGGCATATTGCCGGGGTTTACGCGTACCCCGTCAGCCCCGGACTCTACAGCGCGGAGGGCGAAGTGCGGATCGAAATGGATGTCCGCGACCAGAGGGATCGGAGAGCGGCGGATTATCTCGTCCAGCGCTTCGGAGGCCTTGCGATTGGGCACGGCGCAGCGGGTGATGTCGCTGCCCGCCTCGGCCAGTCGCTCTATCTGTCGCACAGTCTGCGCGATGTCTTCGGTGGGCGTCTTGGTCATAGATTGGACGCTGACAGGCGCGCCACCACCGATTGTGATGTCGCCGATCGGCACGGGTCGCGTGGGTCGTCTTTGCATGAATCGAGCCTGATGTCAGGTGTGTAACATGCGAAACCGCCATCGGGAGGCGCACTGCGTGAAATGGCCGACGTGCAGACGCCCATCTTGCAAGCCCATAGATTGCTGCGATTATACTTCCTACCGGCCTGGTATTCAAAATCCGGCGCGCGTCCGCCTACGATGAAACGGGCGTCTCGCTTTAGAAATCATCTGTCATGGCAAAGGGGACGGGCAGCAACCGGGGCTATCCGCGCAGGTCACGCAGGCGGCGCATCACCTGCTCCGCGCGCCCGAAGTAATCGTAGAGCGTCACGTATTCCGCATAGAGCCTGTCATAGACCTTCGCCGCCTGCGGGTCCGGTTCGTACACCCCTGAGGGCGGCGGCGCCAGCGCCCGGGCCGCCTCCCTGATTGAACCGTATCCCCCCCGCCCTGAGGCCACAGTCGCCCCCAGCAGCGCACTGCCGAAAGCGGCGGGCTGCTCCGCGCCGGCCACCTCGATCGGACGGTTCAGGATGTCCGCCAGCAACTGCATGGCGAACGGATTGCGCCGGGGAATCCCGCCGGACGCCACAAACCTGTCTACGGGCAGCCCCGCGTCCGCGTAAGCCTGCACGATGCGTCGCGTTCCGAACATAGTCCCCTCGATGCAGGCCCGATATATCTCCTCCGGCCGGGTATCGAGTGTCAGTCCCAGCAGGAGGCCGCTCAGTTCGGCGTCCATCAGGATGCTCCGGTTCCCGTTCCACCAGTCCAGGGCGAGCAGTCCGCTCTGAGCGGGAGCCAGACGTTCGGCCCTTTCGGTGAGCAGCTCATGGGCGCTGATTCCGCGGCGTTCGGCTTCGGCCTTATACTCCGAGGGGACGCAGTTCTCGACGAACCACGCGTAGATATCCCCCCCGGCCGTCTGGCCGGACTCGTAACCGTAGAAGCCGGGCACGATTCCGTCTTGCACTATGCCGGCCACGCCTTCGAAGAATACGGCCTCCCGCGCCAGCAGCATCTGGCAGAACGAGGTCCCCAGCGCCAGCGCCATGGTGCGCGGCTCGGTCACGCCGCAGCCGGGCACGGCGGCGTGGGCGTCGATGAAAGGCGCCGCGACGGGCGTCCCTTCCGCCAGGCCGAGACGCCGGGCCCACTCGCCGGTCAGTCCGCCCACGCGTGTGCCCGGGGCCAGGACCGGGCCGGGCATCTTCTCAGTGAAAAGGCCGGCCATGCGCGGCTCCACCTCGCGCAGGAACCCCTCCGAGGGCCAGCCCAGCTCCCGGACGTACTGGCCCTTATAGCCGGCGCAGCAGGCGCTGCGCGCAAGCGCGCCCGTCAGTTGCCACACCACCCAGTCGGCGGCCTCCACGAAGGTAAAGGCCCGCTCGTAGACTTGCGGGGCCCGGTGAATCGTCTCCAATACCTTCGGCATGAGCCACTCGCTGGAGATCGCGCCCGCGTAGTAGTCGAGGAAGCGTTCCCCGCGCCGGCGGGCGGCCTCCGCCACCTGCTGCGCTTCGGCGGCGGCGCCGTGGTGCTTCCACAGCTTCACCCATGCCTGTGGCTCGGAGCGCAGCTCGGGGTCGCGGCACAGCGGCGCCCCGTCCGCATCGCAGGGCAGCAACGTGCAACTGGTGAAGTCCAATCCGATGCCGAGCACCTCGTCGGCGCCCGTCCCGCCCCCCTCGAGCGACTCCCCGACGACCTGTTTCAAGCAATAGAGGTAATCGTCAGGGTCCTGGAGGAACCAATCGCGCTGGAGGGGCGCGCCGCCGGCCGGCAGGGCATCGGATATCACCCCGTGCGGATACTCGCGCTCTGCGCTCGCCGCGACCCGGCCGTCTGCGAGATCAACCAGGATTGCGCGCACGGACTCGGTGCCGAAGTCCAGCCCCAGGCTATATCGTGGCATTAGAGTGTTCCTCCGCGACGCGTTCGGCAGTGGCGGTCTTTCCTCAACAGGCTGCCAGTTCGCGGCGCGCGAACTCCACCGCACGGCGGAATATCCGCAGCCCATCCCCTTCATCCTTGAGGCCCTCGCGGGGCCAACGCGGATCGTGGACCGGCAGCGAATGGCGTTCCGGATGGGGCATCATGCCCAGGATGCGCCCGGTGGGATCACAGAGGCCGGCTATATCGTCCATCGAACCGTTCGGATTCCAGGGGTATCCGGCGGGTTGCCCGTCGGGATCGCAGTAGCGGCAGACTACCTGCTTGCTGGCCCGGATACGGTCCAGCACGGACTGATCCTCCACGACGAACTTGCCCTCGGCGTGCGCCACGGGGAGGTATATCCGCTCGCCATCGGCGAAAAGGGGGCTCCGGTTGGGGGGCGCCGACAGGTAGGTCCACCGGTCTTCGAATTTGTGGGAGTCGTTGAACGTGAGCGTCGCCTGCTGGCGCCACCTCTCCAGCCCTGGCAGAAGGCCGGTTTTGACCAGCGCCTGGAACCCGTTGCAGATCCCGATGACAAGCTTGCCCGCCTCGATGAACTGATCGAGCGGCGCGCGCAGTTTCGTCATCAGTTCGTTCGCCAGAACAGTGCCCGCGCCCAGGTCGTCGCCGTAGCTGAACCCGCCCGGGATTGCCAGTATGTGATGCTCCGCGATGATGCCGGGCTCTTCGCGCAGGACGTTGACGTGCAGCAGGGAGGTCTGCGCTCCCGCCAGCCGGAAGGCGAACTCGGTCTCGCGGTCGCAATTGGTTCCGGCCGTGCGAAGAATGAGCGCTCTGGGCTGGTAATCGGACATTTGGGCTCTCCGCTTCGAGGGGAAAGCCTATTCTACCGGGCAGGCGGGGCTTTTCAAGTCCGGCCCGCTTTGATCCACACCAGGCCGTCTCCGTCGGTGTCCACCCAGAACGGGTTGGTCACGGCCCATGGGCGCGGAGCTTCTCCGTCTGCGCCGGCGAATGGCACGGGCCTGTCCCCCGTCACCTCGACGACGAACCAGCAGTCGCCTTCGAGGGGCAGGTCGAACACCCTCTCCGCCCGTATGGCCCCCCCGCCGGGCAGGACTGGGTAGTCCCGGAGCAATTTGCCGTTCCTGTAGATTCTTATCGAGCTTACGTCCACACGGGGGACTGCCAGAACTTTTACCTCCAGGCGCGCCTTGCCCTCCTTCACTGTCTGCGTGCTTCCGATGGGCTTGCCGTTGAGGGTCGCCCGGATGAACGGCCCGTTGGTCACGAAGGCATTGGGCTGGTCAGGGAGGCCCGCGATGGCGCGCTCTATCTCGGCGGCGGTCGGCGCGTCGCCCCGCGCGGGACAGTGAACGTAAGTGCGGGCGACGCCCGGCGCGGGAGGCGCGTAGGTCGCGCTGCCGGAGCCGGCGACAGCCGCCACGCGGCGTCCCTGCTTGAGCAGTTCGAACCAGCGGGGCAGCGCCGTTCGGGCGGCTTTCACGTCGGTCCCGTGCAGCAGTTCGATCAGGTCGAACTCCGCTTCAGGCAACTCGTCGTTCAAAGCGAAGAAACCGTAGTTCTTGTCCATGGGGCGATTGATCTGGACCAGCGCGTCCGGGAATAATTGGCGCATTGTGTGAAGCACGTCCTGAGCGGACGGGTTGCGCCGGGTGGCAAGGACGAACTCTCCCGACCGACCTCCCTCCTTCGGAATCGGGAAGAGGCCGAAGCTGCCAACGCCGGGCGCCTTATGCAGATAGCCGTTTATGAGTGCGCCGCCGGCGCTCCCCGGCGGCGCCTCCGCCGGAGGGGCGAACGTGGGGTCCAGCAGGACGGCGCCCTGGAGGCCCTCGGCGGCGTTGAGCGCGAGTCGCTCCGCAGCGCTCAGCGCGCACCGCGGGCTGGCGCTGCCGCGCTGGTTGAAATCAACAGCCACGTATCCCCCCGGGTCTATCAGGCGTCTCAGCGAGGCGCGAAGGGGCGCCTGGGGCTGCGCTCCCGCGCTCATGAGGACCGCGGCCGAGCTGTAAAGCGGACCTTTCGAACACACCAGGGCGAAGGACTTCGGCAGGGATGGGCCCGAAGGGGGCAAAAAGTAGAGCATCCGCTCCCCGGAGGTCGCTATCCGCTCCCGCGCCCAGTACTGCATTGGAAAAGCGCTCCCGCACAGCCACGGCTCCCCTCTTGCCTGCATTGGAAGCGCACGGACGTGGATTTCGGGGCTCTGCGCCGCCCCGCCGGGCCCCTCAAGCTCGGCAGTCAGGTTGACGGCCCCACAGGCAAGCGGCGGAAGGGTAAGTGTGTGTTCCTTGCCAGCGAACACGCTGAGGCGGATCGGGCCCAGGGCGGTTCCTCCGGGGGGAATTACCATCACGCTATAGTTACCCGCCGGGAGCCGCAGCTCTGTTGCGCCGCCCTGTTGGGCCAGCGCGCCGAAACGGGACCCATTATCGTTCGACGTGACTATGAGCTGGACGGGCGGCAGGTCAGAGGAGCCGCCCTCGCGCCCGGAGCGGACATTCAGGACGCCGAAGTTGGAATCCTGGTAGAGGAGCCGGACCCCCCGCCACGCCGCCGCCGGCCCGCCGGTGGCGGCTAGAAGGCGGCGCTGCACGACGCAGTCGCCGCCGGGCGGCATGTCCCGGCGCGCATACCTCAAGATGGTGCGGTCCGGCTCGTGCAGCGCGCTCGCCTGATTGCCGGGCCGGAGAGCGAACGCCCACGAGAATTCGTCCCGGAAGAAGCTGAACCACTCGACCGAATCCGTCCTGCCGCGGGGGAACATCCCGATCCGGGGATCAAAGCGGACAGTCCGGCCCGGATAGAGCACGTCAACGGGCTGAACCTGCCTTAGTATCCGATCGTTATTGTTCGAGATGACCGTCTTGATCTCAAGTGCGGAGGAGCCCGGACGGAGCGTAAACTCGGTGCGCACGC
>JAGHAF010000102.1 GCA_021161675.1 Planctomycetota bacterium
GGCTTTGCGCTGGGGGCGGGCGTGATGACGCTGCTCTCCTTCATGCGCGCCCGTTTCTACTGGTGGCCGGTGCATTCGCTCGGCTACATCACCTCAGCCACTTATTCGATCCTCACGTTCTGGTTCTCGTTCCTGCTGGCCTGGGGCGCCAAAGTGCTGGTGATGAAAATAGGAGGAGGGGCGATGCTGCGCAAGGCGCGTCAATTCTTCATGGGCATGATCATCGGGGAAGCTATCGCCATCGGGGTGACTACGGTCCTGGGTCTGACCGTCGGATTCAAAGTGGGCTATATCTTCCTGCCCGGATAAGAACAGGGGTCAGGGGGCAGGAGTCAGCAGACAGGAATCAGGGGGCAGGAGTCAGGGGTCAGAAGGGAAAAGAAAAAACTTCTGCCCAGACTTTTGCCGTTCTCGTTGCTTTTGTCTTTGCCGTTGCCGCCACCTGATTCCCGCCTCCTGCCCCCTGAGTCCTGGCGGAGGGGGAGGGATTCGAACCCCCGGTCCCGCAGTGCGGGACAGCGGTTTTCAAAACCGCCGCTTTCGTCCGCTCAGCCACCCCTCCGCGCGATGATGGCGCCTGGACTTCTCGATTGTAGCGAACTGGGCCGCGCTATTCAATCCGCGCCGCCCGCATTCCGCGCCCTTCTCGACGCGCGGTGAAAATGGTCGGCTCGCGCGCAAGGCTTTTGACATTCGGCCCGCGTCGCCGTATAGTGACGGACTCTGAGGGAGGGTTACGTGAACGTGGGGAGAAGATGAGCTGGCGAGCTTTCTTTATCGGGTTATTTCTCGTCGCGGTTATCGCGGCGGTGACGCCCTATAACGACTTCGCCCTCGGGAACACCTATATCACGGGTATGCACTTCCCGCCCGGCCCCTTCTTCCTGCTCCTGCTGTTGACGCTCATCGTCAACGTCTTTATCAAACTCATCAAATCAAGTTGGGCGCTGCGGCAGGCGGAGCTGATGCTCATATGGTGCATGATGATAGTGGCGGCGACTGTGCCCGCCAGCGGGCTGACCCGGTACTGGTTCCCTATTCTGGCTGCGCCGGCGTATTACGCCAACTCCCCCGACCTGCCCAACCAGGACGAAGTGCTGGAGGCCGTGCCCGATGCTCTCGTGCTGAGCAAGAGCGCCCGTTCCATACCGGTCAAGCAGTACTTCGAGGGCGCCCCCCAGGGAGAGAAGGTCAAGGTCTACCTGCGCCAGTGGTCCAGGCCTATTGCCGTATGGGGTGTGTTTATTGCATTTTTCTACGTGGCAAGTTTACTGCTCGCCAGCATATTCCGCAAACAGTGGGTGGATAAAGAGAGACTGATCTTTCCGCTGGCGCGCGTTCCTCTCGAACTGACAGAGGGGAGCGGGGGGAAGAACCTGTTGCCGCCGCTTCTGCGCGAACGGGCCTTCCTGGTGGGCCTTGTGCTCACGCTCGTGTTCGCCCTTATCCGAGTGGCCCCCGTCATAATGGGCAAGGAACAGGGCT
This sequence comes from Planctomycetota bacterium, assembly GCA_021161675.1. GTDB lineage: Bacteria > Planctomycetota > Brocadiia > SM23-32 > SM23-32 > JAGHAF01. The sequence continues at coordinate 1,486 of JAGHAF010000102.1, forward strand.
GGCTGCCCACTATCCCGGTGGGGAACATCCTGGCGAACACGCCGTTTCAAAACATAAGTGGGTTCAGTGCGCGTCTGTTCCCGCTTGCTGTTGGCATTGCCTTCCTTGTGCCCACTGACGTGTCTTTGAGCGTATGGCTGTTCTTCTTCTTCATCCGAGCGGAGATACAGATATCGTTTTGGGTCGGCAGACCCATCGAAGGCGGCACGTGGGGCGAGTGGATGCAATGGCAGCAGGCGGGCGCATTTCTCGGATTCGTCCCGGCGCTTCTATGGAGCACACGGCGCCATCTCGCCGCCGTCGCCAAGAAGGCCCTGGGGATTGGCCGGGATATTGACGACAGCGCGGAACCCGTGTCGTACGCCCTCAGCTTCTGGGGATTACTGCTGGCCATGGTAGGGATGATCGTCTGGTTCGCTCACTTCGGAATGAAGCCGTTGACGGCGACCATACTCGTCCTGCTGGTCATGTGCGTCCTGCTCGTGCACGCTCGCTTAGTCTCGCAGGGCGGCATATTCCTGGTCCAGCATTCCTTCCTCGTGCCGTCCATCATACACGGGATATCCGGCGGGTCGGCTTTCGGACCGTCCGCGGCCGTCGTGGCCCAGATGCAAAATGCCATCTTGATCCAGGACTCCCGCGAGATACTCAGCGCACACGCCATGAACGCCTTTCGCATCTCCTCAGTGTTCACAAAGCACCGTCGGTGGTTCCTTCCCATCATGCTGATCTCTCTTGTGGTCGCCGTCAGCGTGTGCACCAAAGCCACGCTTTACACGTACTATGAGAAGGGGGGACTCAATATCCACGATACGTACGGGACAATAGGACTACCCATCCAGATCTTCGGCAGCGCCGGCCGTATGATCAATGATCCCACCGGCTCGGCCAAGGCTCAATGGGGCCCCTTCCTTATGGGCGGCGGCATTATGGCGCTTCTCACCTTCATGCGCGCCCGCTTCTACTGGTGGCCCGTGCACTCGCTCGGTTTCTTAGTGGGCAACAGCTATCCGATCTGGATGCTATGGTTCTCCTTCCTGCTGGCATGGGGCGCCAAGGTGATGGTGACGAAGATCGGCGGCGCTGCAATGCTTCGCAAAGCCCGCCAGTTCTTCCTGGGGGTGATTATCGGGGAAGCTATTGCCATCGGGGTGACAACCATGATAGGACTTATCACCCATGTCAAATTCGGCACCATCTTCCTGCCCGGCTGAGAACGGCGCCAAGTATGATTCCCCTTTCACCCTCCGCCTTCACCCTTGATACTTCCGCATTGGACATTGAGCATTCGATATCGGATACTTACGTCGTCTTAGCATTCGTCAGTTTGGGGAACTCTTACCAGGAGAAATGAAATGAAAAGGAAAATCCTTGCGTCGTTCGTGACCGCAGCGCTCTGCGCATTCGGCGCAATCCCCGCCGCCTACGCGGCGCCCGCCCTGCCGCAGCAGGTAGTCGCCATCGCCGAAGCGCCGAACCTGGAATCGTTCGGCCCCAGGCTCCAGGCGATGATGCAGCAATTGCACCCCTCGCTGATGATGCCCCCGCTCCAGCTCGTGGCCGCCACCCAGGCGGCCAGGGCGCAAGACCTCTCAAGCCTTGACTTCACCCGCCCGCTGCGACTCATCACGCTGCAGCCCCCACTGGCCAAGTTCCCCGTGCTCCAGTTCAGCGTGAAGGACAAAGACGCATACCTCAACAGCCTGCTGCCCACCCTTGAGAAGATGGGACAGAAAGGCGATGTGCTCGCCTTCATCGAACACACCGGACCCACTGCTCCCAAGGGCTCCGGCAAACCTGCCGGACAACCTGTTTTCATCGGCGCAGCCGGGCTCAGGATCGTCCTCGGGCCAAAGCTGGAAGCGGTGCAAACGGCCCTCTCCCTTGTAAAGGCCGGAGAACTGCCCGAAAAGCCGCTCTTCGACACAGACGTAGGAGTGCAGTTCGGTCTGCAGAAACTGCTCTCCGCCCTGCGGGCGCAAGGCGCCGACCCTTTCGAAGCATGGCGCGCGCAACTCGCGCAGCAGCCGCTCCCCGCCACAATCAACGCCGCACAGATGAAAGACATCATCGACATGTACGAGTCCTTCTCGCGGCAACTGGACTCGCTTTCCGCCGAACTGCAATTGGAACAGACGGCCGTGACTCTGCGCTTCGGCGTGGGGCCGGTCCAGGACAGCATCCTGCAGCGCTATGTCCGGAGCATTCCGGACCGCGAAGTGAAGCTGCCGCAGCGCATTCCGGGGGAAGCCTTCTTCGGATGCGCATGCCTCACGGGAGACTGGAAACCCCTCATGAACTGGTCGCTGAACCTGATGACGAAGCTGGCGCAGAGCATGGACCAGCCCTCGCCCATATCGGAGGAGATGTCCGGGCTTATTCGCGAATGGACAGGCGTCTTGGGCGATGAAATAGATGCCGGCGTATTGGGCAAGCCGGGGCAACCCCTGACGGCAATCGAGTTCATGGCGCTGGACGACCCGCCGAAAGGGAAGCGACTGATGCGCAAGCTCGCGCCCCAGGTGCAGGCATTGCTCGAACCTTACCAGACGCCGATTATGAAAATCGCTTCCGAGTTCACCCCTGATTTCGCGTCGCACAATGGCACGAGCATTGACAGGTGGACGATGAAGTATAGCTTTGAAGCGCCGGGCGACTCCCCGCTGATGACGAACATCATTGAGATGCAGAAGGCCAGTTTAGAAGCCCTCTCGGGAAACCCGTCCGAGTACTATACCGCTTTCCCGGCGGGCGGCCTCCTCTTCAGCATGGGACAGGACGGCCTGAAATACCTTACGCAAGCCCTTGACGGCGCCTTCACAAGCGCCAGAGACACCGCTGACATCCGCAATCAGCTCGCCGGGCTCCCGCAGGGCGCAGTCGGCGTAGCCTGGGTGAGGATCGGCCCCGCACTCGACTGGTACCTGGGGATGCTGCGCCAGATTATGAGCCAGGCTGCGGTAGCGTTCCCGATACCTCCGATCCAGTTCAAAAGTGGCCCGCCGATCGCCATAGGTGTCTACCGAGGAGAAGACGGCGCCGTCCAGGGACGCGTTCGCATCCCCGTCGCCACCCTCCGCGCGCTCGTTCAGAGCGTCATGGGCCCCCCGCCGGCGCCCCCGCAGGAAGCTCCTCCACCAGGCAGCCCTTCACAATAGCCCTTGTGACTTCCCTGCAGCGGCGCTTGCCTTCTGGCTAAGCAGCGCCGGCGCGCCTTTTCTGCAAGTTAGTTGCAATTCGTGACCCACCGTGCTAAAAAACACTCTACGCCGGGGCCTGCTTCCCCCCCTCGCCTCCTCCGGCGAAGGCCTGGCGGGAAGGGCTCTTGAATCATTCACCTCAGAGCGGGAGAGCATCAATGACAGGCGTTCGCCATCTGATTGCCCACGAACTGCGCGAGCACGTGCCGTTCACCATGTTCGGCACGCTGACGGGCATACTCATCATGATCATAATGATAAAGGCCCGCGTGTCCTACTCGGCATCCGAGCATCTGTTCCACACCTTCCACCCGGCTCACGTGCTCTTGAGCGCGATGGTCACGGCGTCAATGTACGCGCGGCACGGCAGGCACAAGCTCTGGGCCGTCATCCTCGTGGGCTACGTGGGCTCCATCGGCATAGCCACCTTTAGCGATTGCATCATCCCCTACGTTGGGGAGATACTGCTGCACCTGCCCCGCAGGGCGCCGCACATAGGGTTCATCGAAAAATGGTGGCTGGTCAACCCCCTGGCGTTCGTCGGAATCGGCATAGCGTGTTTCACCACGCACACTAAGTTCCCACATGCCGGGCACGTGCTCATAAGCACTTGGGCGTCGCTCTTCCACGTCACTATGGCGCTGGGCGGGCAATCCGTGGGCGTGTTCACGCTCATCCTGATCGGTGTATTCCTCTTCACCGCGGTATGGCTGCCCTGCTGCACGAGCGACATCATCTTCCCCCTGCTCTTCCCTGGCGGCCAGGCGCATACCAATTCTGGCACGTAGCCCGGCCTTGCATAAAGCCACGGATACTCCCTACACTACCAACGGTATTCGCTGCTTCTTGTGGGGAATCACGCGATGGCGCTGCGCCTTATTGAGATGGTCTGCCCCGAGCCGAAGCGGCTCGAGGTCGAGCAGCTCGTCCAGGCGCATCAACCCCTCGGGCTCTGGCACGATCAGTTCCTGGACGGGCAGGTCCTCGTCCGCATCCTTCTGCCGGCCGAGCAGGCCGAATCCGTCCTGGACGACCTGGAAAGCAATTACGCGGGGATGGAGGGATTCCGGATCCTGCTGATCCCGGTGCAGGCGGCCATCCCGCGCCCCGACTACACGGAAGAACCTGCCAAAGAAGCCCCCTTTGAGGGCGCCCCCAAGCACCTGCCCACACGCATAAGCCGCCACGAACTCTACGCCGACATATCCGCCTCGGCGAAGCTGACCCGCGTCTACATAGCCATGATCCTGCTCTCAACCATGGTGGCGGCCATCGGCATGTGGCGCGACAACCTGGCCGTGGTCATCGGCGCCATGGTCATCGCCCCCCTGCTGGGGCCCAACATGGCCTTCGCCTTCGCCAGCACGCTTGGAGACGGCAAACTCGCCCGAAGCGCCGCCAAAACGAACCTCGCGGGAGTGGCCTTCTCCCTGGGCGTGTCCATAGCGATCGGGATCATGCTCTCGCTGGGCCCCTCTCCGATCGGCCCCGGGATTCACGTGCTCGCACAGCGTAGCGAGGTCTGCCTGGCGGACGTCGCGCTCGCTCTGGCCGCCGGAAGCGCGGGAGCCCTGGCCTTCACCACCGGCATCTCCACGGCCCTGGTCGGAGTTATGGTGGCCGTGGCCCTGCTGCCGCCGCTGGTCGCGTTCGGGCTGACGCTGGGCGCCGCGCGCTGGGGCATGGCGCTGAGCGCCGGCCTGCTGTTCGCCACGAACCTGGTATGCGTCAACCTGGCCGCAGTCACCACCTTCCTCTTTCAGGGAATCCACCCCAGGACGTGGTGGAAGGCGGACAAAGCCAGGAAAGCATCCCGCAACGCCCTTATCATCTGGGTGTCGCTCTTGCTGACGCTGGTGGCGCTTATCATCCTCGCCCAGCACTGGCTACGGACGGCGCCCGGTCCATAGCCCGGCGAGCGCTCCTGCGTAACGCTATTCCCCGAGCGCCTCCCATCCGGGGAATTTCCGGCCCTTGCCCTCCAGGGCTTCGCGGTACTCGCTGAAAGTCGCATTCCAGTACGGCCACGTTGTCTGCTCGAACCGATGCCAGACGTCCTCCACGTCCCTCTGCGAAGGCGCCTGCCAATCGGGCGCCGGCTCATACGCTTCCAGCAGTTCCCTTGCCATCCGCCCGAGCTGTTCGACCTGCGACTCGACGATCTTCAGCCCCTCCTCCCTGCTCGGCAGCGCGTCCTCATCGTCGAAATTCACTCCCGTCGCATAGCTTGTTCCGAGTTCCGGAGGGACGGTCCTTCGCGACAGGTCTACCATTTCCGGCGCAAGCGCCATAAGCTGCGACGTCTCACACCGGCCGGCATGATCCCCGCTGTAATCCTTGTAATTGATCGCTTCCCAGTCGGCGATTGCCGCCAGCCGCAGCGGAGAGCCCGTCCGGCGGCCGTAATATTCGCACATCAGCCGCAGGGTTCTCTCCAGACCCCCGTAATGCCCGGTTATCAGGATTGCCGCGTGGAAGCCACGGGCGTCAACGTCGCGAATCTGATGGAAAACCATCCTGTAGAACAAATCCGACGGGATGGAGCTGCACAGGCTCTGCTTCACGCCCACCGATGGCAGCCATCCATGTCCTTTCCCGTCGTCGTGGAACTCCGGGCGTTCCTGCATATGCCAGGCAAAGGGCGGCGCCACTACGCCGCCATGCGTCCGCGCCGCGAGTTCCGCCAGCTTATACGCCTTGATCCAGTCCAGCCCCAGCGCGTTGTACGGGCCGTGGGGCTCTGCAAGCCCGTACACCAGGTAACACACAGATTCATCCTGAATCTTCCGGTACAGCTCCTCCGGGAACATCTCTTCCCATCTGACCTTCTTGTCCTGCTCGGCGCTCATGGCTTCTGCCTCCGAGGCTGTCTTGACGGTAACAGGCGCCTATTGCGCAGCGATCATACGCCTGCGTGGGCTCCTGGTCAAGATGCAGTGGCGCCGTATCGCTTGGTTTGGCCTTGCCAGGGCCTCGTCTGCACTGTATCCTACCAGGGACGGGGAGAAGCGATTATTGGTCGCCATGCTTCTGGCTGTAGCGAGGTGACGGCAAAAATGGCAAAGACCTCACAAGCGGCTGTAGTGATAGAGTTGACGAAATGGTGCGGCGGATCGTGGAACGATTCGGCCCGGAGCAGATCATACTGTTCGGCTCTCACGCCCGGGGCGCGGCGGGGCCCGAGAGTGACGTGGACCTGCTGGTGGTGATGCCCGTGGAGGGATCAAAGAGGGAGAAACAACTGGAGGTCCGGCTGGCGCTTCACGACATTCGGGGGCCAAAGGACATAATCGTCACCAGACCGGACGAGTTCGAATGGCGCAGGGAGATTGTGGGCACGATTGAACACGTCTGCGCCCTGGAAGGGAAGGTCCTGTATGCCCGGCTCTGAGAGGGCTCTTACGGTTGTCCGCGAATGGGTGAGCAAAGCTGACAACGACCTCAAGACCGCAGCTCATACGCTCAAGCTGGGGGAAGAATGCCCTGCGGATACGGTATGTTCCCACGCGCAACGATGCGTCGAGAAATACATCAAGGCGATGCTTGTGTGGAAGGCCATTGGTTTACCCAAAACACATGAAATCGCCGAACTGGAAGCTCTTTTGCCCCCCCGATCTTAGGCCTCTGCTTGATGATTTAGAACAGGACAGATTGACCGAGTATGCCACAGTTATGCGCTATCCCGGCGACTACAACCCGGTCCCTTTGGCGGAAGCGCAGGCGGCTGTGGAACTCGCAGGCCGCGTCCGGGCTCAGATTCGCAAGCTTCTGCCCCGAGAGGTCTTGCACCAGCGCAAGTCATGACACGGCCCTCGCATAGGGTAGTGACACCCCGCCTACACCCCACGTCATAAGTGCCCCGCAAGGGACAGGGGCATTATGTTGATCCATCGTTTACTGGCCCTGTAAATCGGCTTATATTTTGGGAAGGGCGTGGGAAGCGTTTGACGGGGCTACTGTCTGCCTTCCGAAGCTCACGGAGGCGGCGCTGCACATTCCGGAAGATTGCTCCCAGGCGCCGCGCCGCCCAGCGGTGCGGGTTTGTGTCGGGGACGAGTGATATGCCGGGCCCGCCGAAGTCTCTGTTGCGGCGGGCGAAATCTGCGGCGCCGCCCTCCGTGTTGCCGATGGCGCTGATGTGCCCCAGGCCGTCCGCCCAGCAGTAGATGTAGCTCACGCGCTCGTCGGGCGGGTTCCAGGTGTACAGTTCGCCGGCCTCTTTGAAGCGCGCGAGCAACGCCGCTGCCTGACCACTGTCGCAGGGGGGATAACCGCCCAGCTCCAGCGCCCGCTCCCGCTCGAACAGCATCTGCCCCTCAAAGGTGTTGTGGCAGGGCCCGCGCATCTCGAAGATTTCCCGCGGCCCCTTGGCATACCACGCAGCGCCAGGTTTCACACAGGCGACCCCGTGCGCCCTGTATGCCTCTACAAGGGCCGACAGGTGCCAGGGCAGGTATATGTCGTCGTCGTCCCAGTGCGCCACCAGCGGCGTCTCAGCGTGCTCCAGCAGGCGCTGCCGTTTGGCGCCGAGGCTCTCCAGCCGCCCGCGCGCATTGACGACCTGCACGCCATCTGCGCCGGCCTCAATCCGGGCGGGCGCGTCATTCAGGATGAGCAACCGCTTGTGCGGATAGTCCTGCAGCAGAAAGCAGGCGACTGCGTCCCTGAGCTGCTGAAACCGCCCATATGTCGGGCACAGACAGGTCACGGCCAGCCCATCAGCTTTCATCGTCGCCTCCCCGCTCGAAAATCATGGCGTTGCGCACGA
>JAGHAF010000004.1 GCA_021161675.1 Planctomycetota bacterium
ATCCCACGCTCCCCCCTATTCGCCCCCCTAACGGCACCATCCATCCGGTCTCGCGCACCATCGAGGAGATGAACGATATCTTCCGAACAATGGGCTTCGAGGTGGCCTACGGCCCACAGGTGGAGCTGGAGTGGTATAATTTCGAGGCGCTGAACATACCCGCCGACCACCCGGCGCGGGACGCCTGGGATACTTACTACATCACAGACGAGGTGCTGCTGCGACCCCATACCTCGCCCGGCCAGATACGCATCATGCAGCAGACTGCGCCCCCGGTGCGGGTGGTCGTGCCCGGAAGATGCTTCCGACGGGACACAGAAGACGCCCGCCATTTCTCCACTTTCTATCAATTGGAAGGCCTGATGGTAGACGAGGGCGTTACGTTCGGCGACCTGAAGGCCGTGCTGCACATCTTCGCCAGGCATTTCTTCGACAAGGACGTGGGGCTGCGCCTGCGCCCGTCATTCTTCCCCTTCACCGAGCCGAGCGCCGAAGTGGATTGCACGTGTGTTATCTGCGACGGCAAAGGCTGCCAGACCTGCTCTTACAGCGGGTGGATCGAGATACTCGGCGCCGGCATGGTGGACCCGGCAGTGTTCGACGCTGTTGGCTACGACTCCGAACGCTACACCGGATTCGCTTTCGGCATGGGAGTGGAGAGGCTCGCCATGCTGAAATACCAGATAGACGACGGCAGGCTGCTCTACCAGGGGGACGTGCGCTTCCTCAGTCAGTTTTAGTGGAGTTGCTAAGTTGCTGAGTTGTTCAGTTGCTGAGGAACGCCGACCTTAATAACTCAGCAACTTCGCAACCCAACAACCCAGCGGAAGGAATATGAAGGCAAGCTACAACTGGCTGAAAGAGTGTTGCGACTTTCAGATGCAGGCCCACGGCCTGGCGGAGAAGCTGGGCAACGTGGGGCTGAACGTCGAGACGTTCGAACCGGTGGGAGCGGACTGGCGTCTGGACGTGGAGGTCACCAGCAACAGGCCGGACTGCCTCTCGCACCTGGGGCTGGCGCGTGAGATAGCCGCGCTGACCGGAACAAGCGCGAAGCGGCCCCCGCTCGGACCTGACGCGGGGGGCGAACAGTCCTTCGACGACCTGTCCTCAGTCGAGGTGGCGGCCCCCGACCTGTGCCCTCACTATACGGCACGCCTCATCAGGGGAGTGCGCATCAGAGAATCGCCCGAGTGGATGCGGAACCGCCTGGAAGTCTGCGGAATCCATCCCATCAATAACGTGGTGGACATAACTAACTACGTCATGCTGGAATGCGGGCAACCGCTGCACGCCTTCGATTTCCACCTGCTGGAGGGCGGCCGGATCGTCGTCCGGCGCTCTCGTCCCGGGGAAATAATAGTCACCATAGACGGCGGCGAACACGAACTGACCGGGAAGGAATGCGTCATTGCGGACGCATCCCGACCCGTGGCCCTGGCGGGCGTTATGGGCGGAGCACAGTCGGAGATTCGACACAACACAACGGACGTGCTCCTGGAGGCCGCCCGCTTCGAGCCGACGAACATACGCCGCACCTCCCGTCGCCACCTGCTGGCCAGCGAGTCCTCCTACCGCTTCGAAAGGGGCATAGACCCAGAAATCACAGACTGGGCCTCGCGGCGCGCCTGCCAGCTCATCGCCGAACTGGCCGGAGGCGCCGTGGTCGCGGGCGTCGGAGCGGTGCGTGCGGACGAAACGCTGACTCCCGAACTCACGCTCCGACTGGCCCGGCTGGCAATGCTTCTCGGCATCGAAGTGCCGCGTGAGGTCACGCTTCGGATATTCCGGGGGCTGGGGCTCGAGGCGCTTGGCGAATCTGCCGACGGCATTATCCTGCGCGTGCCAAGCTGGCGCGGGGACCTGCGCCGCGAGGTTGACCTGATAGAGGAGGTGGCGCGCATCTACGGCTACGACAAGATCAAGGAAACCACCGAAATGCCCGTGCGACCCACGGCGCCCGCGAAAGAAGAACGAGTGGGCCGCCGCGCGCGCAGGCTCATATCCGGCGCCGGTTTCAACGAAGTGCTCACACGCAGCCTCATCCGCCCCACGCCGGTCCAGCTCGCCCAGCCGTGGCACGCCGGCCAGCCGCTCCAGGTGCGTAACCCCACGACCTCCGAGAGGACGCACCTGCGCCTGACCTGCATGGCCAATCTGCTGAGGATAAAGCGGTTCAACCAGATGCACGGCAACAAGCGCGTTGACATCTACGAAATCGGCGCCGTCTACCTGCCCCGCGAGGACGAGAAACTGCCCCATGAGAAGGAATGCCTCACCCTCCTGACCGATCGCGACGAGGGGCTGCGCGCCTTGAAGGGCATACTGGCGAACCTGATGGACGAGTTGGGCGTAGAGGGCGACCTCCGCGAAACGCCCGAGAGCATAGGCCCGTTCCAGGCAGGAGAGGCCCTCGCACTCCATCTCGGAGACGACCTGCTTGGCTGCGTCGGGACGCTGGACGCCGAGATCGCGCGGGACTATGACCTGGCCGGCAGGCCTGCTCTTATGGAGCTGGACTTCGATCTTCTCGCGCGCAGGGCGCAGCTTGTGAGGCCCGCCAGAGCCGTCCCGCCCTACCCCGCCACCAGCCGCGACCTGGCCATCGTGGTGGCCGAAGACGTTCTCTGGGCCGACGTGGAGGCATGCGTCCTCGCCAGCGCAGATGAGACCCTGGAGTCGATAGAACCATTCGACGTCTACCGGGGCGATCCTATTCCCGCCGGACACAAGAGCATTGCGTTTTCCTTGACCTTCCGGCGCGCCGACGCGACCCTGACCTCTGAAGAAGCCGAGCAGGCGCGCCAGACCATCCTCGATGCCCTCCGGGACGAGTTGAACGCAGAGCTTCGCTGACCTGGATGCTTCCTCCGTTGACAAGGATGCGCCTCGCCCCTACCATTACATGCTCTCATGCATCCCCCCAGAACCTGGAGGCGACGACGAGTAACCGTGTTTCCATTCCTCAAACCTAATATGTTCAACCGGGTGGCGATCGTCGGTCCCGGTCTGATAGGCGGTTCGATCGGGATGGCGCTGCGTAAGCGGCGCCTTGCGTCCACAGTGGTGGGGATAGGACGAAGAGAAGTCTCCCTGCGAAGGGCGCTGCACGTAGGCGCCATTGACAAGGCCACGTTGAGTATCGCGGAAGGAGTGCGGGGGGCGGATATGGTCATCCTGGCTACGGCCCCGGCCACCTACGAAGGCCTGCTAAAAGAGGCGGCGCACGCTCTGCGTCCGCACTCCATCCTGACCGATGTCGCCAGCACCAAGGTCGGGGTGATAGAAACAATAATCGCCGCGCTAGAAGCGCGGCCGGACGTCGCCTATGTGCCTACCCATCCCATGGCAGGCAGCGAGAAACAAGGCCCTCTGGCTGCCCGCGCCGACATGTTCGAGGGGGCCGTCTGCATCATTACCCCACTGACAAACACGTTCCCGAACGTCAAGAGCGTAGTCGTCGACATGTGGAAGGCGCTGGGCGCCCGCCTCGTGAGCATGACCCCCCAAGGGCATGACCGGCTCGTCGCCAGAATCAGCCACGTGCCCCATCTGCTCGCCGCCACGCTGATGCAATTAGTCACGGAGGACGAAGCGGACCTTAGCGGCGGCGGGCTGCGCGACTCCACTCGAATAGCCATCTCCTCGCCTGAGCTGTGGATTGACATCTGTCGGGAAAACCGCCAGCAAATCCAAATCGCGCTCGAAGAATACATCAAGCTACTCCAACAAACGGCCGATTGCCTCGACAAGCAGGATTTCAACCGCCTGAAAGAGTTGCTCCAGGCCGCCAAGGCTAAACGCGACCGGCTCTCCTGACACCACCGGCGCTTTCCAATGGAACCATGCAATACCGCATAGAAGTTATCCACAAACCGGAGGCCAAGGACCCGGACGGGCTCAGCGCCCTGGCTGACGTGCGCGACCTCGGAATGGAGAGCGTCCGGGACATCCATGCCGTGAACGTGTTCCTGGTGGACGGCGAATTAGATCGGGCGCAGGTCAGGACACTGACTGAGAATCTGTTCATCGACCCGATAGTCGAATGCTATCGGATATGTGGTCCCGGCCAGGAGGACTGGCCCTGGGCCGAGGGGCAGGGCGTCCACTCCATCGAAGTGAAGCGCAAACCGGGGGTGATGGACCCCGTTCAACAGAGCGCCCTCAAAGGCGCGGAGGACCTGGGCCTACGAGACCACGTAGTGGCCGTCCGAGCCGCCACAAAGTATCTGATCCGCGCAGAGCTGTCCCGCCGTCAGCTGGAAGAGATAGCCTGGAAGGCGCTCGCCAACAACACCATCGAGGAAGTCCACATTGACCAGGCGGAAGTCGCCTATCCCCTTCAAAGCCTCCAGTATGAGTTCGAGCTGAAACGCGCGCCACTGCGCGCGGCCGGCGACGAAGAGTTGCTGCGCATAAGCCGTGAGGGCGTCCTCTCCCTGACGCTCAAGGAAATGAAGACCATTCAGCGGCATTTCGAGGACCTGGGCCGTGATCCCACCGACCTGGAGCTGGAGATACTCGCCCAGAGCTGGAGCGAACACTGCGTCCACAAGACCCTGAGAGGACACATCACGTACGAAGGGCCGATCCCTGCCGGCTGGGAGGAGTTCATAGACGAAGAGGGCCGCCTGGTGCTTGACAATCTGCTCGCGCAAACCGTGGCGCGGGCCACGCGCGAATTGAACAAGCCCTGGTGCATCAGCGTGTTCGAAGATAACGCCGGCATCATCGAGTTCGACGACAATTACGGCATCTGTTTCAAGGTGGAGACGCACAATCATCCCAGCGCCATCGAGCCCTATGGCGGCGCAAACACCGGCATCGGCGGCGTCATCCGCGACCCGCTGGGCACCGGCCTCGGGGCCAGACCCATAATGAACACCGACGTCTTCTGCTTCGGCCCACCGGACATGAAGGAGGACCAGGTTCCCAAAGGCGCCCTGCACCCACTGCGTGTAATGAAGGGGGTGGTGGCCGGGGTGCGCGACTACGGCAACAGGATGGGCATCCCTACCGCCAACGGCGCCGTATACTTCGACGAACGATACACGGCCAACCCGCTCGTTTACTGCGGCAACATCGGCATTATACCGCGCGCTCAGGTCCTCAAGCAGGCAAGGCCGGGCGACCTGGCGGTCACTCTCGGCGGAAGGACCGGCCGGGACGGCATCCACGGCGCCACCTTCTCCTCAGTGGAACTGACCAGCCAGAGCGAAACCGTCTCCAGCGGCGCCGTCCAGATAGGCAATCCGATTACGGAGAAGAAGGTCCTTGACACACTGCTTCAAGCCAGGGACCGCGGCCTCTATAGCGACCTGACCGACTGCGGGGCGGGGGGCCTGAGCTGCGCCGTGGGGGAGATGGGCAAGAAAACCGGCGTCCAGGTCGAAATCCAGGATGTGCCGCTGAAATACGAAGGGCTTAGTTACACTGAAATATGGATCTCCGAGGCGCAGGAAAGAATGGTCCTGGCCGTGCCACCCGAGAACCTGGACGAGTTGATGCGCATCTTCACCAGCGAAGACGTCGAGGCCACGGTCATCGGGCATTTCACCGACGACGGAATGCTCAAGGTCGAGTACGGCGGCAACGTCGTGGCCCGGCTGGACATGGGCTTCGTGCACCACGGCCTGCCCCGGTTTGAGGGCTCTGCAAAATGGACGCCTCCCCGACTGGCCGACCCGTTTCTGGAAGAAACCTGGGACGAGGAGAGCCGCGACGCGTGCCGCCTGGCGCTCCAGGGGCCGGAGGACTACGCCGAGGCGCTGCGTCGGATTCTGGCCGCGCCCAACGTCCGCTCAAAGGAATGGATCGTGCGCCAGTACGACCACGAAGTCCAGGGACAGACGGTCATCAAGCCGCTGGTGGGAGTGGACAACAGCGGGCCGGGCGACGGCTGCGTTATCACTCCGATCCTGGGCTCACATCGGGGCGTGGCCGTCGGCTGCGGGCTGAACCCGAAGTACGGGGACATTGACCCCTACCACAGCGCCGCGTCCGCGATGGATGAGGCGCTCAGAAATATCACCGCCGTGGGCGGCGCCATCAAGCGGGCCGCCATATTGGACAACTTCTGCTGGGGCAACACCAACCGGCCAGAGCAGTTGGGCGCCCTGGTGCGCGCTTCGCTGGCGTGTTACGACTTCGCCGTCGGTTTCGGTGTGCCGTTTATCAGCGGCAAGGACAGCCTCAACAACGAATTCAACACCGGGGCCGAGCTGATAACCATACCCCCCACCCTTCTCATAAGCGCCATCAGCATCGTGGAGGACGTGCGGCGGACCGTCACAATGGACCTCAAGGAGCCCGGCAACGCGCTCTACCTGCTGGGCAGAACCTATCCCGAACTCGGGGGCTCTCACTACCTGGAGCTGTTCGGGCTGAAGGGGATGACTGTCCCCGAAGTGCGCGTGGAACAAGCCCGCACAACGATGAACGCCATGAGCCGAGCAATCCAAGGGGGATTGGTCCGGGCGTGCCACGATCTGTCGGAGGGCGGATTGTGCCTGGCAGCGGCGGAGATGGCCATCGCCGGGCGGATAGGACTTCGACTTCGCCTTGCCGACGTTCCTTACGGGGGCCCTCCCGAGCGGCGGCTCGACCAGGCGCTCCTATTCAGCGAGTCGAACAGCCGATTCCTGGCCGAGGTCCGGCCGGAGCACAGGGAGGAATTCGAGGCGCTACTTACCAACGTTCCCTTCGCCCGCGTTGGGCGAACAGACGAGTCTGCCCGCTTTATAGTGCGTGGATCGCAGGGCCAGACGCTTCTGGCCGCTTCCCTGGAAGAACTGAAGCGTGCCTGGCAGACTCCGCTCGTGCCCCACTGAGGCCACCGCGTTCACCAAAGGCAGCCTTTCCCCCCCACCGGCTTGACATAATCACCCTCTGCGCCTACAATGGTTACGTATCGTGTGTATTTGTGCGTTGCGTTAGACTCCAAAACGTTCTAGATACCGCAGAGGCGGTCCTGAGCTTCGGTGTGCTGCCCATGCCGTTGGTTGTGCCCGTGCGTTCTTCTGAGCGACGCCGGGTGGGCGGAACACCTTTTTCATTACGGGTTGGCAAGATGCAAGGCAAAGAAATACTTCGGCTGGTCGATAGCCTCCACCGCGACAAGGACATCGCTGAGGAGGTGATCTTCGAGGCCATCGAGAATGCGCTCCAATCAGCGGCCCAGAAGCACTACGGGGCCAGCACGGACGTGGTGGTCCAGATCGATCGGGAAACGGGCGAGTTGGCCGCCATCCGGGCAGGTCAGCGCATCGAACCTGAGACGCTGGGCCGTATAGCCGCTCAGACCGCCAAGCAAATCATAACGCAGAAAATCCGAGAAGCCGAAAGCGAGACAATCTACGAGGAATACATCGAGCGGTTGGGCACCCCCGTGACTGGCACTGTGCAGCGTTTCGAGGGGGGCGCGATCATCACCAACTTGCCCCGCACCGAAGCTATACTGCCCCGCTCCGAACAGATCCCGGGCGAACATTATCAGGCAGGCGAACGCATCCGGGCCGTCATCCTGGACGTGCGTCTCGAGAGCAACCGCGTGAAGATATTCCTGTCCCGCACGAGTCAGGAATTCATCAAGCGGCTCTTCGAGCTGGAGGTGCCTGAGATCGCCGAGGGCGTCGTGAAAATCAGGAGAATCGCCCGCGAGCCCGGCCTGCGCACCAAAGTCGCGGTGGAAAGTCTGGACAGCCGTGTGGATTGCATCGGAGCCTGTGTAGGCGTTCGGGGCACACGCATCAAAAGCATTATAGACGAGGTCAAGGGCGAAAAAATTGACATCATCCCCTGGAGCGATGCGCCCGAAACTCTGATCGCCGCAAGCCTGCGCCCTGCCGAAATACTTCAGATCATGCTCGAAGAGGGCGAAGGCATTAGACGCGCAACAGTCACTGTCCCGGAAGATCAGCTCGCCCTGGCAATCGGCTGGAAAGGCCAGAACGTGCGCCTGGCGGTAAAAATGTCCGGCTGGGACATCGACATCGTCTCACCGGAGCCGCTAGAAGAAGACGAACAGCAGGAAGAACCAGAAGCGACGGCCCAACAGGACGCAGAGCCCGGAAACATAGAAGAACTGGAATCAGAAGTCCCCGAACAGATCGAGGAAACGGCCGAACAGACCGGCGACGAACAGCAGGCGCTCCAAGACGAACCAGTCGAGAAAGAACTCAGCGCATCCGAAGACGCCATCTGAGTGTTTCAGCTTCGGTTTGCCTGCGCCTATTGGGCGCAACAGCTCACTACTATGGAGAGCGGGTGGTTGCCGTGCCAAAAACCGTAAGAATCCACGAGATCGCCAAGTCCATCGGCATCAGCAGCGCCGAACTGATTGCCGTATGCCACCGCGCCGGCCTCGATCACATTACCCATCCATCGAACAGTGTGCCGGCTGGAGAAGCCGAGAGCATACGCAATACCGTTATTCGACTCTACCGGCCCAAAGAAAAGCCCGTCCTGAAGAAGAAAACCAGACCCCCAAAGAAGGAAAAGGCCAAGCCGAAGGAAGAAAAAGAGAAGGAAGAACCCAAGAAAAAGACTAAGGACAGGCTGCCTTCCACCAAGCACGTGAAACCCGTGCCGCCGCCCATCCCCACCGTCCCGCAGGCGCACGCCCCAAAGCCAAAGAAGGAAGAGGCGCCCGCCCCCAAGAAGGGCAAAGGGAGACGCAGAGACAAGGCGAGAGACCAGAAGAAGACGGGCACGATCAAGAAGCGGACAATCGTCTTCAAACACCCGAGCAGGCCACGTCCGCAGATAAAGAAGGAAACCGAGATAGAGATGGTCTCCCCGGTCAGCGTGCGGGAACTGTCCGAGCGGCTCGGCATCTCCGCCAGCAGTATCATCAAAGAGTTGATGTTCGAGCACGACGTCCGGGCCAGCATCAACCACACCATCAGCGACGACCTGGTGCAGATGATCGGCCTGAGCCACGAGGTCGAGATAACTTTGATCGAGCCTCAAACGGCCGAAGACAAACTGCTCCAATCGCTCCCTAAGGACAAACAGGAGGACCTGGCGCCGCGTCCCCCGGTGGTCGCGCTGCTGGGCCACGTGGATCACGGCAAGACCAGCATCCTGGATCAGATACGTAACGCGCGCGTGGCCGAAAGCGAGGCGGGCGGTATCACGCAGGATATCGGCGCCTGGCAAGTGCAGAAGGACGGACAATCCATCACCTTCATAGATACACCCGGACACGAGGCGTTCACCGCAATGCGCGCCCGCGGCGCCAGGACGACCGACGTCGTCGTGCTCGTGGTGGCGGCGGACGACGGCGTAATGCCGCAGACAGTGGAAGCGATCGACCATGCGCGAGCGGCCGGGGTGCCCATTGTAGTAGCGATCAACAAGGTCGACAAGCCCGACGCCGATCCCACTCAAGTGCGCCACCAACTGGCGGCGCACGAGCTGACGGCGGAGGAATGGGGAGGCGAGGTCGGCTGTGTGGACGTGAGCGCAGTGACGGGCCAGGGAATAGACGACCTGCTGGAGAGGATCACTCTTGAAGCCGAGTTGCTCGAGGTCAAGGCCAATCCCAAACGCGCCGCCTCCGGCGCCGTCCTGGAAGCCAGAATGAAACCGGGGCGCGGCGTAGTGACGGACATCATCGTTCAGAACGGCACGCTCCACCAGGGCGACATGCTGGTCTGCGGCAACGCGTTCGGGACGGCAAGGTCTATCTATGATGATCGAGGCCGGGAGATTGATAGGGCGCTGCCAGGCCAGCCCGTGGCCATCAGCGGGCTTAACAAGGTCCCCGAAGCCGGGGAGACGTTCCTGGTGGTTCAAGATCAGGACGTGGCCCGCAAAGTCGCCGACGAACGCCAGCAGCAGTTGCGCAAGAAGAGGCTGCGGCAAAACCAGCCTAAAGTGACCCTGGAGAACCTGTACGACCGTATCCAGAGCGGCAAAACCAGACAGCTGAACATCATTATAAAAGCCGACGTGCAGGGCTCACTGGATCCGATCGTCAAGAGTCTTCACCAGCTCGGAACGGACGAGGTCGCCGTCAAGATTATCCACAGCGGCGTCGGGCACGTCAGCACGAGCGACGTGCTCCTGGCCGAGGCGTCCGATGCGCTTATCCTGGCCTTCCGCGTCCGGGAAGACGAGAAGGTGCGCGAGATGCTCGCAGCATACGGCGTGGAGGTGCGCCGCTACGATGTGATCTACCACATGACAGAGGAAATAAGACAAGGCCTGGAAGGCCTGTTGGAACCGGAGGAGAAAGAGGAAAGAATCGGCCTGGCGGAAGTGCGCCAGGTTTTCGAGATCAGCCGCTATGGCAGGATCGCCGGCTGCTACGTTACCGAGGGTTCTTTGCTGCGTAGCGGCCGTGTACGCGTCATCAGGGACGAAGAAACCATACATGATGGCCCCCTTGCTTCCTTGCGGCATGAGAAAGACGACGTCCGGCAGGTGGACAGCGGGCGCGAGTGCGGTATCAATATCCAGGGATTCAACGATTTCCAGGTGGGCGACGTAATTGAATGCTATCGCATTGTCACCGTGCAGCGGACTCTTGCGGATTCAGCCGCCGGCGAAACGCAGACAGCCTGAGAACGTGACAGCCCGATTATGATCCTTGCAACCGCTCAAATCCGTCTCGACCTTTCCGATGCCAGAACACTGAAAGACAAACGGCGCACCCTGGCCAGTCTGAAAGACCAGCTGCGCGCCAAGTTTAATGTCAGTGTCGCCGAAGTGGACGGGTTGGATTGCATCCGGAGCGCGACCCTCGGTGTCGCCCACGTGTCCAACGATAGTCGCTACGCGGACGGGACTCTGAACAAACTGATCGATCTTGTGCGCCGCTTTCCCGCCGCAAGATTGATTGACTACTCGATAGAGGTCTTCTGAAGGCCGGCAGAGCGATGAATCCGCGCAAGAAAAGACAAATCGAAGAAATGTTGCGCCGCGAACTCAGCGCCATTATTCTCTACGAGTTGAACGATCCTCGGGCAGGATTCCTTTCAATCACCGGAGTTGCGCTGAGTGAAGACCGCAGGTCTGCCGAAGTCCGACTGATGGTGCGCGGGGAGAGCGAAGAGACCTCGCGCACGCTCCAGGCCCTGAGTCATGCCCGCGGCTATATCCAGGAGTTGATTGGCAATCGGCTGTCGCTACGCTACACCCCCGTTCTGAGCTTCGTCGAAGACCAGGCGATGCTGAGGGCGCTGAAGATCGGCAACCTGATCGACAAGGCCCGAAGGGAGGACCGCGAGTTCCGCAATTGATGTTGGCCCCTGGCGCCAGAGGCGGCTATGATCGAGCGGCGCCAGGTTTTCAGATACTCTTAGACATGGACGTTACTGGGAAAGTGCTCTCGAAAAAGGCACGCCGCTATCAGGCTGACGCCCTCACACAATGCGCCCTCGAGTGTTTCGGCACATTGAAGGGGCGTAAGATGCGCGCACCGCTCAACCAGTTGATCTTGAGCACTTTCTACCACGAGGTGAGCGTCCGACGGGCGACTCGCGCCCTCCGGCAACTCAAGCGCACCTTCGCGGACTGGAATGAAGTGCGCGTGAGCCACCCCGCCGAAGTGGCAAGCGCTTTGTCTTCGGCGCCCTGGGCCCTCCACAGCTCCGAGAGGATCGTTTGGTTGCTGCGAGAGCTGGTCAGGTTTCATCATCGCAGCGACCTGGACTTCCTGCATGACTTGACTGCCCAGCAGGCGCGAAGCTGCCTGGAGTGCTTGCCCAACGTCCCGCGCCCCCTGGCGGACGAAGTGCTCCTGCTCAGCCTGCAGGAGGCCGTTCTGCCCGTCTCCGCCACGACAGCCCGAACTTGCTACCGGATGGGCATCCTTGACAACCCCCGGCCGACTGTGGCCAACCAGAAGCAGCTCCAAGAGCTTTTTGACGAGCAATACTACGTGCCGGTACACCTCTTCTTCTGCGACAGGGTTGAGAAGTGCTGCCTGCCCGAGGCCCCGCTCTGCGAAGAATGCGGCCTGGCCCCGAAATGCCCCTCCGCAAGACAGAACAACCAGCCCTGAGCGCAACGGAGCAGAACCATGAGCAAGCTTAGCTTCGGAATCCCAAAAGGAAGCCTGCAGGAATCCACCGTACTGTTGATTCAAAAGGCAGGCTACCGCGTCCGCATCAGCCCACGCTCGTATTATCCGGCCATTGACGCCCCTGACATTCAGCTGCGCCTCCTTCGCCCCCAGGACATGCCTCGTTTCGTCGAAAAGGGCTCGCTGGACGCCGGATTGACGGGAGCGGACTGGGTGGCGGAGAATGAGAGCGACGTCGTCGCCGTCCGCGAACTGCTCTACGCCAAGCAGGAACTCTCGCCAGTGCGTTGGGTGATAGCCGTCCCAGAGGACTCCCCCATCAACTCGGTGGAGGAGCTGGAGGGAAAAACCATCAGCACGGAGCTGGTGAACGTAACCCAGAAGTTCCTGGCCGCGCGGGGCGTCCAGGCCGAAGTGGAGTTCAGCCACGGCGCAACTGAAACCAAGGCGCCCGAACTCGCCCACGCCATCGTGGAACTGACAGAGACCGGCGCAAGCCTGCGCGCCAACAGACTGCGCATTATCGACACCGTCATGGAAAGCGCTACCCAACTGATCGCCTCCCATGAAGCCTGGGAAGACCCGTCGCGAAGGACGAAAATCGAGGACCTCGCAATGCTGCTCGAAGGGGCAGTCATCGCCCAGAGCAAAGTCGGGCTGAAAATGAATGTGCCAACCAGCGCCCTTGAGAAGATACTGTCCCTGCTGCCCGCCCTGCGCAACCCGACCGTCAATAACCTGGCCGACGAGTCCGGCTACGCCGTGGAGACCGTGCTGGAGGAGAAGGTCGCTCGCGCGCTCATTCCCAAGCTCAAGCGGGCCGGCGCCGAGGGGATCATCGAGTACTCTCTGAACAAGGTCATTCTCTGAGCCCGTCCGGTTCTTCCAGCAGTTCTCTTAGCGTTCGGAAGAACTCGCCGGCCTGGGCTCCGTCAATGACACGGTGATCGGCGCTGAGCGAGACGTTCATCATCCCGGCCACTACGATCTCGCCCTCCCGCACTATCGGTTTCTGCGTTATCGCCCCGACAGCAACGATGCAGCTCTCGGGGGGATTGATTATAGCCAGGAACGAAGCCACGCCGTACATCCCCAGATTTGTCAACGTGATCGAGCCGCCTTCATACTGCTGCGGCAGAAGCGATCCTCGCCGCGCTGACTCCCCCAGGACACCCAGCTCGGAGGCGATCTGAAGCAGATCCTTCTCGTCCGCGTCGCGGATCACCGGCACGAACAAGCCGTCTTCCGTGGCCACGGCCACCCCCACGTTGCAGCCTTGACCAAGCGCCACTCCCCCATCATCGTACCGGGCATTCAGCCGAGGGTGTGCCTTCAGCGCCAGGGCCAGCGCCTTCACAAGCACGGCCGTCACGGTGACCCTTTGCCCCGTTTCAGCGCGAAATCCGGTTATGAAATCCTGGACGGCATCCATCTGCACCTCGCCGCTCAGGTAGAAGTGCGGAGCCGTTTGTTTCGACAGAGTCATGCGCTGCGCAATGGTGCGCCGCATCTTCGAGAGTTCCACGCGCCTCGCGCCGGCCCCCTGAGCGGCCGCCTCCACATCCGCCAATCGAATTCGCCGCTCGGGGTTCGCGCGCGCCAAGGCCACCAGGTCCACCCCCTGCTCGAAGGCCACCGCGCGGGCCGTGGCGGTGGAGGAGATGCGTTCGAGCCGCTCCGCATAGCAGAGCACGTCCCGCTCGATAATCCGCCCCCCCGGGCCTGAGCCCTCGAGCGCCGCCAGCGGCGCCTGCAACTCGACGGCGAGCTTGCGGGCCCGGGGCGAGGCCAACGTCTTTCCGGTCCGCAGCGGTTGCGCCTCCTGCTTCCGCTCGGCGGCTACAGGTCGCTCCCCTTCGGCGGCTTGCGCCTGCCTGGGCGCGAGCGCCGTCCTCGTCAGGAACTCCTCAGTCAATTCCTCATCCGGGTCTCCGATAACGGCCACCATTGTGGTTACCGGGACAGTCTCGCCCTGCGGGACCAGTATCTTGCGCAAAGTGCCCGAGGCGAACGCCTCGACCTCAAGGGTGGCCTTGTCGGTGGTCAGATCGTAAAGCGCCTCCCCCTTGCGGACATCGTCCCCTTCCTGCTTGTGCCATTTCTCGATGGTGCCCTCTTCCATCGTCTGGCCCAACTGGGGCAGTAAAACCGGGTGCAGCATTCGTCTTCTCCGTTCTCATGGGGGTTTCGAATTCTACGCGGCTCGATAGCAATGAACGCATTGTAGGCGCTCAACGCCGGCCCTGCAAACAGCCCGGATCAGACTACCCGGTCGTCGCGTCGCTGAAAACGATGTCCCGGTGCATGCGTGTGCTGGCCACCAGGCCAAAACCGGCATAAGTCGTCAGCAGGGAGGAACCGCCATAGCTGGCCAGAGGAAGCGTAAGCCCCGTAATCGGCGCAAACCCCAGGCCGATAGCGATGTGCAAGAACGTCTGAAACCCGAACAGCGAAAGCACGCCCCCCGCCACCAGCCTGCCGAATGGCTCGCGATTGCGCAAAGTCAGAAGCCCGAGGTAAAAAATCAGGAAGGTTTGCAGTAACATCATGCCGCCGGTCCGGACCAGGCCCCATTCTTCGGCGATTACCGGGAAAATGAAATCCGTGTGCCGTTCCGGCACGCGGCCCAGCCGGTTCAGCACACCCCGGCCCCACCCCTGCCCCTTCACTCCTCCGGCGCAAACAGCCAGCATGGCCTGCTCGGCGTTGTAAGCTGCGCTCGACTCCGGATTGGCCTCCGGGTTGATGAAACTTATCAGCCGCGCTTTCTGGTATGGTCTCATGACCCCCGGCGTAAACCACGCCGCGCAGAGCAGCGCAACGCCGAGCACGACAAGCAAGACCAGGTTGCGCATCCGCACCCCTCCGAGGAACGCCACGCCGAAGAACACGGGCGCCAGCATCAACGCCGTGCCAAAGTCCGGCTCGATCACGATCAAGAACATCCCGGCCCCGGTTATAGTGATCGGGTATACCAGGTCCCGCAGCCGCTGCCAGCGCCGCTGGGAGCGAAAGTAATCCGCCAGCGCCAGCGCCAGCAACAATTTCATCGGTTCCGAGGGCTGGACGAGAAAGAACCCGACGTCATACCAGCGGCGGGCGTAATTCCTCGTCACTCCCAGGGGACTCCACAGGCCCGCCAGCGTCAGGATGCCCAGCAGGTAGAGCAGAAACGTCACCCCGGATAAGCGCCGGTAATCGAAGATGGCGGCCAGCGCGAAGACAACGATCCCTATGAGCGCAAAGATGCAGTGCTTCAGGGCCAGCGCCTCCGAATGGGAACTCCAGATGAAGGCCGCCCCGATGAGCGTCAGCGCCAATGCGAGCAATGGCAGAGGCCACGGCATACGCCTCCAGGAGACATCTCCGGCGAAAGATTTGAGAAGTTTGCGCAACATCCCTCACTCCATCAGGTCGACGCTGCAGGATAACAGAACGAAAAGGCCCCCGGCAACCCCGGCCTCCTTTCCCTACCCGGCGAAAAAAAGAGTGCCGGAGCGGGCCCCTTGCATGAGACATACTTGACTACGCCCACCGGAGGGATACAATTGGAGGAATAGGAGCGAAAAACTCGTAGGTGAGGGTAAGCGATTATGGCAGAACCGATACTAAAATGTCCAAGTTGCGGCGCCTCCGTTCACCTGGGTGATATTGTCTGCCCGGAGTGTGGCGTGAACTTGAAAAGCGGGGAATCCTATGAGGCGCGAGTGCAGAAGGCTCGCGGCAAAGAGAAACACCATGAGGCCATTGCTGGTGGCCTTTATGCGACAGTGGTATTGGCTTTTTGCCTGCTGATCATTTCCGGTTATTTCTTCCAGCGCAGGTTTGAGGGGTTCGTTAGAACACGTCCGGACATCTTCCGCCCCTTCCTTGAACGTTTTCAGCAGATACAGGATTGGCAGGCGGCCAGGCAATACGAGAAGGCCCGCGAGGAAGCCAAATTGCTGGTCCAGGACATTGAGAAAGCCGCGGAGCGTATCGAACCGCCGGAATACTACACTCAGGAAAACAGCAACAACGCCTGGAAGCACGGCTACAGGCGCAGGGAAGTCAAGTATGACAAACGTGGCACCAAGCGCGCTCTGTTCACCTTGAAGCACAAAGCTCAACACATACTGGATACAATCCCTACACAAGAGGACCCATCATGAGTGAACGCGTGATCGAAGTGACCGACGCCGATTTCGACTCGCAGGTCATGCAATCCGAGCTACCCGTTGTCCTTGACTTATGGGCGCCCTGGTGCGGCCCGTGCAGGATGATCTCCCCCCTACTGAAGGAACTGGCCGAGGAGCACGCAGGGCAGGTCAAGCTCTGCAAGATAAACGTAGATGAGAATCCACAAACTGCCGTGCGCTTCGGCATCCAGGCCATACCCACGATACTTTTCTTCGCGGACGGCGAAGAGAAAAACCGCCTGATCGGAGTCCGTCCGAAATCCGCCTACCAGGCCGTAATCGAAGAGATGATAAGCTGACCGGCCATCAGGCTATAGGCGATTAGACTGCAGACGGGGCACCCCCCCCATCGGATGCTGAGCCGGCGGGCGAGGATGGCGGGGCTATGCTTCCGCCTCTTCTTCAGGCTCGTTTTCTTCAGGAGGGCGCTGCTCGGAGACGGTTATCGCCGGCGTCACGTCTTTCTCTTTTTGGGCGGGCATCTCTTTCTCCACCAGTTCGAAAACAACCTGCGGCGCGTTATCCCCCAGCCGGTTGCCGGTCAGCTTGATGGAGCGCTCCTTGCCCCCCAGTTCGTAGAAGAACTTGGGGATTTCATCCACCGCGCCTCCCACTGGCATGCCCAGACGGCTCCCTGCGAGCCGAACGATGCGCGTGTATCCCCCGGGGCGCCCGGCATATCTCTGCGCCAGAGATTCACCATCACGCCACTGGCCCTCTCCGAACAACTTCTGGACCATCTTCTTGTCCTGGAGCCGAGACAGGGCCTGACGGTAGTAATGCAGGTACTTGCTGCGCGCGTCCTGCTCGTCGCTGTCCTTATAGGGCAGGGCCCGCTTGGCGAGCGTGATGAGCGGCTCGACGAAACGGCGCACTTCTTTCGCCTTGGCCGGGGTGGTGATGACCCGTTCGTGCTCAAGCAGCGCACTGGCCATGTTCCTGCGCAGCGCCTTGCGGTGGCTGGCGGTTCTATTGAGTTTGCGTCCTGCTTTCTTGTGTCTCATGATTGCTTTTCGAAGCCAACTGATCGGGTGCTGAGGCGATTGGTTTATTCCTCTTCATCTGTTTCTTGTTCTTCTTCAGGCTGTCGCTCTTGCGCGGCCAACTGGCCGATTTCCAGGCCCTGTTCGGCCAACTTCTCACCCAGTTCATCCATAGTGACTTTGCCCAGGTTGCGGACCTTGAGCAGATCATCCGGGCTTATCCGTAGCAGGTCCCGCACGGTCTTGGCCTTAATATTCTTCAGGCAGTTTGACGCCCGCGCGCTCAGGTCAAGCGCCGCCAACGGCATAGAAAGCTTCGACTCCGGGATCTCGGGCTCTTCCAGGTGTTTGACCTCCGGGATAGGTTCCGGCGCCTCCTGAGGGAGCCGTCGGGAGAGCTCGAAGTATTCAACGAATGGGTTCAGGTGCTTGCGAAGGATCTTGGCCGCCTCCACCAGGGCCATCTCCGGGCTGACCGCTCCGTTCGTATCAATGCTGAGGAGCAGGCGATCATAATTAGTCCGGCGCCCCACACGGGTATCCGCCACTGTGTAGCTCACTTTCTGCACGGGCGAGAAGAGGGCGTCTACAGGAAGAAAGCCGACCGTCCTATCCAGATTCAACTCCTCTGAGGGGACGTAACCACGCCCCTTGCGCACGGTTAGGGTGCACTCGAAATCGACGGCGTCCGTCAGTGTCGCGATGAGACGCCCGGGATTTACGACCTCCACGTCGGAATCGGGTTCGATGTCGCCGGCCCTGACCGGTCCCTTTCCGTGCCCCACGAGGTGGAGCTGTTTTTCTTCATCCGGGTAGACTTTCAGGACGACCTCTTTCAAGTTGAGCAGGATTTCAGGGATATCCTCCAAGACGCCGTCAAGAGCGGTGAGCTCCTGGCTCACCCCCTTTATCCTGGCGCCTATGACCGCCGCTCCTTCGATAGAAGACAGCAGCACCCGCCGCAGGCTGTTTCCAACAGTGTGGCCGAACCCGCGTTCGAAGGGCTCTGCCGTGAACTCGCCGTGCGTGCTGGTGAGAGATTGCTTATCAACTATCACCTGGAAAGGCAGCTCCAGCCCACGCCACCTGACTCTGACAGCCATGTATCTGCCTCCGGTTAGTCGAGAAAAAAGAAAGTAAGGTCCCAACCACGCGGCCCGTCTCAGCGCGAACAGAACTCCACGACCAGCCCTTCATCTATCGGGAGCGTGACGTCTTCCCTAACGGGCATCCGCACGCATCTTATAGTCAGGTCGGCGTCGTTGACCTCGAGCCAACCAGTCTCCGGGTGACCCATCTCTTCCCGGTTCGAGCGAACCATGTCCAGAACAGCATCCTTCGGTTCGGGACGGATCACGTCGCCTTCTTCTATGAGATAGCCCGGGCGGTCACCAGTTCTTCCGTTGACTTGAATGTGCCCGTGGGTGAGCAATTGCCGGGCCTGCGGACGGGACACGGCGAACCCGCAGACTGTCAACACGCTGTCTAAGCGCCGTTCCAGCCTGCTCAGCAGGTTCTCGCCCGTGTTGCCCCTGGCCTTGGCCGCATCGCTGAAGTAACGGCGGAACTGTCTCTCCAGCACCCCGTAGTAGCGTTTGCACTTCTGCTTTTCGCGCAGTCTAACCGCATAAGAACTTGGCCGTCCCCGTCGCCAACCGTGCATGCCTGGCGGCTTGTTCCGCCCCTCCATGGGACATTTGGCGCCCTGACAGCGGGCGCCCTTCAGGAAGAGCTTTTCCCCTTCCCGTCGGCACAGTTTGCACTTCGGTCCGTTCTGTCTCGCCATGTTTTCCAACCCTGTTTGCAGGTTTATGTTCGATTACTACGGCGCCCGCTCAGCCGCGACGGCGTTTGGCCGGACGGCACCCGTCATGAGGCAGCGGGGTCACGTCTTCAATGGACTTGACCGACAGTCCAGCCCCTTCCAGACCTGTAACGGCCGGTTCGCGCCCCGAGCCAGGTCCTTTGAGTTTGACCTCTATCTCTTCGATACCCAGGCGGCGGGCTTTCTCCGCGACGCGCTCCGCCGTTCGCTGAGCTGCGAAGGGCGTTCCCTTACGGGTGTGTTGGAACCCGCAGGAACCCGCAGTCTCAAAGCACAGCACGTCCCCTTTCAGGTCGGTGATCGTGATGCGAATGTTATTGAAAGTCGCCTGCACGTGTGCGATAGCCCTGCTGCCCACACGCCGGCTCAGCCTCTTCTTGTTCGCCATTGCCCGGACCCTTCACTACAGTGTGCGCTGATCCTCGCTCACAATTCCTCTTCCGTGATTATTCCTGGACAGTACTTCTCTATGCGGGGCTGAACGCCGAAAAACGACTTCAGCGCTTTGTAACCCACGTCGGCGCCGGGGCGCTTGCCCCGCCTTGTCCTGCGGGCGCAGATACACAGATTCTTCGGCGTCAGCCGGGGAGAAGCGATCTCCTGCATCTCAACGTAGTACCCGGCGCTCTTCAGAAACTGCGCTCTCAGCGCATCGGTAAGCATGTTCGCCAGCCGATAACGAATAAGCCCGAACTCCGCCATGGGCCGCAGCCCGGGGCCGTTCTTTATCTGGCCGCGTATCTGGTTCTGGCAACAAGGCACCGCCAGTATCAGCGCCGCGCCGAGCTGGATGCCCTTGGCTATGGCCTCGTCCGTGGCGCTGTCGCACGCGTGAAGCGAGACGACCAGGTCGAACTCTTCTTCGCTTTCGAACTCCAGCGTCCGGCCGGCGACGCAGCGCACCCGCTTCAGACCCAGCGCGAAGGCTATGTTCCGGCACTTTTCGATGAGCTGTTCGTTGGTGTCAACAGCAACCAGATCGACCTGCTTGCCATCCAGCTCTTCGAGAAGCTTCAACAACACAATACCGAGGTAGCTTTTCCCGCAAGCGAAGTCCGCGATGCGCAGCCTGTTCTTCTTGGCGAGAAAGCTGCGGACGTAGCGCAGGATAACCTCGCAGAACCCGGCCACCTCACGCAGCTTCTTGTCGCCGCGAGAGTCGAGTTGCCCGTGCGGACCCATCAACTCCAGCGTTTTGAGCAATTCCGCATCCGCCCGCAGACGCCGCAGTATGTCACCATTCTGCACGGTTTAGTCCCTGGGGGCGAGCGGCCCGGCAGTACGCGTTAGTGTCCGAGTTCTTTGACGCCCTTCTTTCCGGCCACGGTGCGTTTCTTGCCTTTGCGGGTGCGGGCATTCGTTCGTGTTCGCTGTCCTCGCAGGGGCAAGCCTTTACGGTGACGCGTGCCACGGTAGCAGTTAATCTCCCGCAGCCGAGCGATGTTGGAACTTTCCAGTCTCCGCAGCTCGCCCTCGATAATGAAATTCTTATCCACGTAGGCGGCGATTCGGCTCAGTTCGTCCTCGCTGAGCTGATGCGCTCGCTTGTCCGGCTCAATGCCGAGCACCGCACATACGGACTCCGCAGATGTGCGGCCGATCCCATAGATGTATGTCAGCGCGATGACCGTGCGCTTATCCGCCGGTATGTCAACTCCTACAACACGAGGCATTTTCCGCTTCGAGCCTCCGCTTATTTTCCCAGGGCTAGCCCTGGCGCTGTTTATGCCGCGGGTTGCGGCAGATAACCCTTACGACTCCCTTGCGGCGGATGATCTTACAGTCCTCGCACATTCTTTTTACTGATGCCCGGACTTTCATTTCCTCTGGCCCTTTATCACTCAAATGGCGTCAACACGACAGCCGTGATTCAATCACGCCACACGATGCGCGCTTTCGTCAGATCGTAAGGTGACATCTCCAGGGTCACGCTATCCCCTGGCAGAATAGTAATAAACCTCATTCGCATCTTGCCGGAAGCGTGAGCCAGCACCTCGTGCCCGTCTTCCAGCTCCACTTTGAACCTGGCGTTGGGCAGGGCTTTTTTCACGGTTCCTTGCACTTTGATGGGTTCTTCTTTTGCCATTTTTCAACACACTCGGGGGATTATAGCAATTCCATGCCCGTCCTGCAAAAGTCTTAGCTCAAAGTTAGTATAATCGGCCCGTCTGCGTCGATCGCCACCGTATGCTCGAAATGGGCCGAGGGCCTTCCATCTTTCGTCACCACGGTCCAGCCGTCGGATAGCACCTTTGTCCTGTGCGTGCCGGCGTTCAGCATCGGCTCAATGGCCAGCGCCATCCCCTGCTCCAGGACCGGGCCCTGCCACATTACTCGCCGCGGCACGTAGTTGGGAACCTTCGGCTCCTCGTGCAGCTCCCGGCCGATGCCGTGCCCGGTGTAGTCCCGCACCACGTTGTAGCCGCGCTGCTCCGCCGTGCGCTGTATGCTGGAGCAGACCTCGCGCAACCTCACGCCCGGCTTCAACGCCGCGATGCCCGCGCTAAGGGCGTCGCGGGTGGCGCCCATGAGCCGCTCTATCTCCTCGCTCACGCTTCCCACGGGCACGCTGATCGCCGCATCGCCGTGATAACCGTCCAGCGCGACGCCGACGTCCAGCTTCAGCAGGTCGCCTTCCTTCAGTCTGCGCGCGCCGGGAATGCCGTGGACGATCTCTTCGTTCACGCTCGTGCAGATGCTGGCGGGGAAACCTCTGTAACCCTTAAAGGACGCCTTTGCGCCCTGCGCCCGGATGTAGTCGGCGGCGGCGCTGTCAAGCTCTTTGGTGCTGATTCCAGGTTCGACCATCTCTGAGAGCAGTTGGAGCGTCTCCCCAACGATCCGTCCGGCGGAGCGCATCTTCGCCACCTCGAGTGGGGATTTCAGATTGATCTCGGCCATTTACGTTCCAGTTTGCCGTGACATCAAGACGTCGCGCAGCAGTATCTCCGTGCGCCGCGTCACTTCATCCGGCTCGGCGGTGGCGTCCACTCTCCGCAGCAGATTCTTCTGATCGTAGAACTCCACCAGCGGCAGCGTTTTCTCTCTGTATTCGGCAAGCCGTTTCCCTATCGCCTGCTCTGAGCTGTCGCTGCGCACTCTTAGCTCTCCGCCGCACCTGTCACATATGCCGCTCTTGGCCGGCGGCATAAACACTATGTGATAATTGGCCCCGCACTGGGCGCATATCCGGCGCCCCGTCAGCCTCTCAATGATTGCATCCTCGGGTATGTCGAAGAAAAGCACGCCGTCGAGCGCCTCGCCGCGCTCTAGTAACATGCGCTCGAGGTCGCGGGCCTGCTGGATCGTCCGCGGATAGCCGTCCAATATGTAATCCTCCACGGATTCGATGACCATCTCCGCGACCACTCGGGAGGTCAGCTCGTCTGGGACCAGCTTGCCATTGTCAAGGTAGTCGGCGACCTCGAGGCCAAGCCGCAAGCCCTGAGCCATAGCCCGGCGGAAGATATCGCCCGTCGAAGCGTGGCTGACGGCGAACCTTTTCGCCATTCGCTGCGCCTGGGTGCCCTTTCCGGCCCCGGGAGGCCCAAGGAAAACTACTTTCACGCTCACATGTCTCCTGTTTGAGCAAGAGAAGAGAACAGGCGCCAGCAGAAAGCCCTCCGTCGCTCTCGCGCCGCCGCCTCCTGTCTCCTGATTCCCGCTTTCAGCGCCGTCGGCTCCGCCGGCGTCCTCCGGCTCCGGCGCCGAAACCGCTGTAACGTCGCATTTCGAGATGGTCGTTGATCCGCCGCACCAGGTCCAGCGACACGCCCACCACGATCAGAATGCTGGTGCCGCCCATCAAGCCTGCCACGCCCCAGTAACCGCCGAGGCTGGCGGCAATCACCGTCGGCAGCAGAGCGATGGCCAGCAGAAACGATGCGCCCGCCAGCGTGATACGGTTCATAATGCCCTCCAGGTAATTGGCGGTGCGCTGGCCGGGCCGAATGCCGGGGATGAAGCTGCCGTAGCTCTGCAGGTTCTCGCTCATTTCTTTCGGGTTGAAAACCACGGCTGTCCAAAAGTAGCAGAAAAAGAAGATCAGCAGCCCGTAGACCGTCACGTACGTAAAGGGCACGCTCTTGCCCGTGGGGCCGAACATCGTGCTTATCTTCTTGAAGAATCCGTACCAGAAACTCCCCGATTTCATCGAGTTGATGGCCCATTTCGCAATGAACTGCGGGAATTGAAGAAGCACCGAGGCAAAGATGATCGGCAGAACGCCGGCCGTGTTAACACGCAGTGGCAGGTAATGCTTCTGGCCGCCGTAGACCTTCGGCCCTCGCACATGCTTTTGCTGCTGGACTGGTATCCTCCGCTCGCCCTGGGTGATGTAGACAATCGCCACGATTATGCCGACAAACAGCGCCAGCAGCACAATCACCGTCAGGATCGCGTTTTGCTGGCTCTCCTCGTTCTGAATCCGTTCGCTAAGCTGCATGATGGCCCGCGGAAATCTGGCAAGGATATTGATCATGATGATCATTGATATCCCGTTGCCAATGCCGTGCTGATCAATCTGCTCACCCAGCCACATCAGGAACATCGTGCCCGCGGTCAGGAGCAGCGCGCCGACGAACACGAACTTCACCGAACCGAACCATGTCGCCGTTATGCTGCCCGCCACGATGTCCGTGCCGGCGAGCAGCGCTTTGGTCATAATGATGCCCTGAAACATGCAGACGCCAAGGGTCGTAACGCGGGTGTACTGGTTCAATTTGCGCTGCCCCGCCGCGCCCTCCCGTTTGAGCGCCTCCAGGCTGGGGACAACGTTGCCCAGCAGGGTGAAGATAATGGAAGCGGTGATGTAAGGCATGATGCCAAGCGCGAAGACGGCCCCCCTGCTCAGCGCGCCGCCGCTGAACAGGTTCAGCATGCCCATTACGCCCCCGCCCATGCGCTCGAAATACTTCCCCAGCGCAGCCACGTCAATGCCCGGCAGGGGGATGTAGACCCCCATGCGGCAGATCGCGAGCAACCCCACCGTGATGAGCATCTTTTGGCGCAATTCGCGAATGCGCCAGGCGTTACCCATCTGTTCCATTAGAGTCATTTATTCTTCCGAGCTTTCGCAGCGCTGGGACCGTTCAGTGGCGTCAGCGGCGGCGTGCAGAGCGCCCCGGGCCGCGCCCGCGGGATTCGCCACGCCTCCGGCCTGCTCGATTTTGGCGGCGGCGCTCTTGCTGAACGCATCGGCCCGGACAGTAAGGGGCCTGGTCAACTGTCCCTCTCCAAGCACTTTAACGCCGTTCGACGCGGGCTGTTTCACCAGCCCCGCCTCCTCCAGCAAGCGGGGCGTGACAACCGTGCCTTCTTCGAAACGGTTCAGTTGGCCCACGTTCACCACGCTGTACTCTTTGCGGAAGCGCGCGTTCGTGAAGCCTCGCTTCGGGAGGCGACGCCACAGGGGAATGTTGCCGCCCGTCATTCCGCGCACGCTCCACCCGCTTCGTGACCTGGCGCCATTATGGCCGCGCCCGGAGGTCTTGCCGCTGCCGCTGCCGCTGCCACGCCCTACCCGCTTGCGCCGCTTTCGGGCGTGAGATTGTCTTTTTGCCTGGCTGATGTCCATGACGCCATATCCCTTTCGGGTGAGAGTTGACCAGTTTGGTTCCGCCGCAAGCTATTCTTCGGCGCTCGCCTCTTTTGGTTGCCTGCTCAGTTCTGCCTGCGGATGATGGAGCTTGACCTCCATGCCCCGCAGCGCACTTACCTGTTCGGGGGAGCGGATCTTTCTGAGGGCGTTCATAGTGGCCTTGGCGACGTTCAGAGCGTTGCCGCTGCCCCGGACCTTGGTCAGCACATTGCGCACGCCCAGCACCTCGAGGATGGCCCGGACGGTGGCGCCGGCCTTAACCCCGGTCCCGGGGCTGGCGGGACTGATAAGGACGTGCGCCGAGTCCTGCTCGCCCGTGACCTCGTGACCCACGGTGTCACCCACCAGGTAGACGTCGGTCATCGCGATCCGGGCCTCCTTGTTAGCCTTCTCGATGGCCATGGGCACGCCGCGGGCCTTCCCATAGCCGATCCCGACACGACCCTCTCCATTGCCAATCGCCACCAGGGCCGACACGCTCAGGCTGCGTCCGCCTTTGGTGACTTTACTGGGGAAGCGGATAGCGATCACGCGCTCCATCAGTCCGGAATCACTCTCTCTATCTGTGTAGGCCATTCGACCTCCCGGTTATTTCCTCAGAACCCTTCCGCGCCTGCTTCTTTGAATTGCTCTCGCGCCGCTTCGGCCAGCGCCTTGACGCGGCCGTGGTAACTATAGCCGCCTCGGTCGAATACGACGGCCTTTATGCCATGCTCGAGGCACTTTTGGGCGACCAGCCTTCCCACTCTCACGGCGCTCTGGATGTTGCCGCCGCTGCCGATCTCGTCGCGGATCTCGGGGCTGAGTGTCGAGGCGGCGACCAGCGTTTTCTGATCCCAGTCATCAATGACCTGAGCGTAAATGTGCTTATTGCTCCGACTCACACAGAGTCGGGGGCGCTCGGCTGATCCTCCCACCTTCTTGCGCACACTGCGGTGCCGTCTTCGGTGGAGATGGGCTTTTCGTTTCGCTTTTTTCATCTTTTCTATTGCAGTCCTGTGAAAGCTTTGCCCTCTTTGCGGCGCACGTATTCGCCGGAGTAGCGTATTCCCTTGCCCTTATAGGGTTCTGGCGGGCGCACCGCCCGGATGCGCGCCGCGAACTGGCCCACCTTCTGTTTGTCAATCCCGCTCACGGTAAAACGGGCCGGGTTCTCCTGCTGGGCGTTGGCCCGCTCGACCTCTACGGAGATACCTTCAGGCAGCTCGAACTCCACTTCGTGACAGAATCCGACCTGGAGAACAAGTTTGCTGCCGCGAAGGTCCACCTTGTAGCCCATTCCGTAGATCTCAAGCTTTTTCAGAAAGCCCTCGTGGACGCCCTGAACCTTGTTCATCAGCAGTGCCCGATGCAGGCCGTGGAAGGAACGGCCCTGGCGGTCGTCTCGCTTGCGTTCGACTCGCAACTCGCGCTTATCAACATCGTATTCAACCCCCAGGATTGCGGGGACCTGGTGATCCAGCTCTCCGAGTTTGCCCTTCAGGCCAATCTCGTTCCCGTTGATCGTCACTTCCACTTCATCCGGGACGGGGATGGGCTGTTTGCCTACGCGCGACATGGGAAGTTCCCTCCGCTATACAACCAGACAAATAACTTCTCCGCCGACATTGTCCCGCCGGCACTCTCGATCGCTCAGCACGCCGCGGTTGGTGGACACAATCCAGATGCCGAGTCCGTTTCCCACATAGCCCAGCTCGTTTACGCTGCGATAGATCCGCCGCCCGGGTTTGGAAACCCTTTCCAAACGGTTGATCACCTTCTCGTCAAGCGGCCCGTATTTCAGATATATCTTCAGCAGCTTGCGCGGCAGTTCGCCCGCCACCTGGTAGTCCTCGATGAATCCTTCCTCGCGCAGAACGCGCGCGATGTCCACTTTCAGCACGGAGGATGGCATCTCTACTGTCTCTCTGCGTATTGCCAGCGCGTTCCTGATGCGCGTCAGCATATCGGCCACAGGATCGGTCATCATGATCGGTCGCCTTTAGGCTTGAACTCTCCTATCTGGTATTGTCATGCCGGCGCGTGTATCACCAGCTTGCCTTAGTCACACCGGGTATCTTGCCCTGCCGGGCCAGGTTACGGAAGCAGATACGGCATATCTGAAACTTCCGCAGGTATCCTCGCGGCCGGCCGCAGAGTCTGCACCGGTTGGATTTCCGGGTGCTGTACTTTGGTTCGCGTGACGCTCTTATTATCATCGCCTTCCGAGCCATTTCAGACAGCGCACCTCCAAAAAAATAATCGCCTACTGCCGGAAGGGCATTCCCAGCATCCTGAGCAATTCGAATGCTTCCTGATCTGTCCCGGCGCTGGTGACTATTGTCACGTCAAGTCCGAAGATGTGACCTAGCGAATCCAGAGCCAGCTCGGGGAACACTGCCACCTCACGCATCCCGAGGCTGTAGTTGCCCGTGCCGTCGAAAGAGTCAGGCGAGAGGCCGCGAAAGTCCCGCACACGCGGCAGCACCACGCTTATGAGCCGGTCCAGGAACTCATACATGCGGTTGCGGCGCAGCGTGACCTTGCACCCGATCGCCTTTCCCTCTCGCAGGTGGAATCCCGCCACGCTGCGGCGCGCGTACGTGATGGCAGGCTGCTGGCCGCTAATAGCCCGCAGAGTAGCCATCCCGTCCTCGACTGCCGAAGCGTCATCCACGGCCCTGCCGATTCCGATGTTGAGCGCGATCTTTTCCAGCCGTGGCACGGCCAGTCTGTTCTCCAGGCCAAAACGCTCCAGCAGCGCTGACGTCACTTCTTCCTCGTAGAGCGCCTTCAGGCGCGGCTGATAGCTCTGCCCAACCGCCACTTCTTGTTCGGACGTATCGCTCATGAAAGCTCCGGCTCGCCTCTTTGGCCTATTCGGCTGTTGGTATCTCCGCGCCACATTTGGCGCAGACTCTTATTTTCCTGCCTTCGTCGGTAACTGCGCTTCGGGTCCTGACCGGCCGGTTTGCGCGTTCGCACTCTCCGTTCGGGCAGATCAACATGACGTTGGAGGCATCCATAGGGGCCTCAATGGACACCCTCCCGCCCTGCTGGCCCTGCCGCGTCGCACGCATGTGTTTCCAGCGCAGATTGACACCTTCAACGACGACTTTTCTCGCTCGAGGCATGGCGCGCAATATGCGTCCGCGCGCGCCTCTTGCGTTACCGGAGATGACCTCGACCGTATCGCCACGACGCACCTGCAAACCGCGTCTTTTCTTGCGCTTGCCCATAACTGTCTAAACCACCTCCGCCGCAAGGCTTATGATCCGCATGTAGTTGCGCTGACGCAGCTCTCTGGCGACCGCCCCGAAGATTCGCGTGCCCCGCGGATTGCCGTCCGCCTGGAGCAGCACGATCGCATTGCGGTCGAAGCGCACGTAGCTTCCGTCGGGCCGGCGCACGGGCGATTTGGTGCGGACGATAACGCCCCGCACGACCTCTCCACGTTTCACTTCGCTGCCCGGAACGGCCTTGATCACGCTGCCGACTACCAGATCGCCCACCGAAGCGTAGATGTGGCGGCTGCCGCCCAGCACCTTGAGGCAGCGGACGGCACGGGCGCCGGTGTTATCCGCCACGTCCAACACTGTCTGTTCCTGAATCATCGCTGGCCTTTTCTTCGTGCTCGGACTTATAGCTGGCGTTCACTCATCGGCCGTAGCGGCAGACCCCGCAGCTTCAACCTGAGGGGCGCGCCGCAGAATACGGACCACCCGCCATCTTTTGCGGCGGGACAGGGGGCGCATGCTCTCTATCTCCACAAGGTCGCCCTCCCTGGCGTCATTATGCGGATCGTGGGCCATGAATTTGGATTTGCGCCGCAGGTACTTCTTATACAGCGGATGCTGCACAAGACGCTCCACCTGGACGGTGATGCTCTTGTCCATCTTATCGCTCAGCACCGTCCCGCGGAATCGTTTCTTTCCTCTGTTCGACCGTTTGGTCATCTTCGCTCTGAGCGTCCTCTCGGGAGAATCGGAATTCACTGTTGGGCATCTTCTTTCTGCCCTGCCAGTTCCATTTCGCGCAACACCGTCTTATAACGGGCGATGTCCTTTCGCAGGCGTTTCTTCTCGCTGCTGTTCGGATTCTCTTCCGTCTGCCACTGGAAGTTAATGTTGAAAAGCTCTTGTTGAAGTCTTTTCAGTTCGCGACGCAGGTCTTCGCGGACCATCCCTCTGAGTTCCACGGCTTTCATGGGTGCATTCTCCGTCGAACGAACCGGGCCCTTATGGGAAGTTTGTGCGCCACACGCGCGAAAGCGCTCACGGCCAGCTCTTCAGGCACACCGGCCAGTTCGTAGATAATCTGGCCCGGCCTGGCCCTGGCCACCCAGTGAGATATCTCGCCTTTCCCTTTGCCCATTCGCGTCTCACTGGCCGTGGCCGTCATGCTCTTGTGAGGGAAGACGCGCGTGATAAGCTTGCCCTCGCCTCGGAGAAAGTGCATGACCGCGAGCCTGCCGGCTTCCAACTGGCGGGAGGTGATCCAACCGCGTTCCATCACCTGCAGGCCGTATTCGCCGAAGGACACACGGTTACCGCGTGTGGCTTTGCCCTTCAATGTGCCGCGCTGGATCTTGCGGTACTTTACGCGTTTAGGCATCAGGGGCATCTGGTTCACCTCTCTTCGTCGTATCTATGCGGTGTCCCGGGGGCAGCAGGCCGCGGTTGATCCATACTTTGACGCCTATGTGGCCGTACTTCGTTCTGGCCTCGGTGAAGCCGTAGTCAATCTTGGCGCGCATCGTCTGCAGGGGGAAGTGACCTTCGATCGTCTTCTCCCGCCGGGACATCTCGGATCCGCCCAGCCGCCCGGCCACTTGTATCTTTATGCCCTCCGCTCCGGCGCCCATACTCATCTCCACCCTGCGGCGCATCGCCCGCCGGAAGGATGTGCGCCGCTCGATCTGCTGCGCCAGCTCCTCGGCCACGAGTTGGGCGTCAAGCAAGGGTTGCCGCACCTCTTCCACCGTGACTTCCACCGGCTCACTCACCAGCTCGTCAAGCGCGTTCTTCAAGCGTTCCACTTCCACACCGCGCCGTCCGATCACCAGGCCGGGACGCGCACAATAGATACTGACGTGGACCTGGTCCCTGGTCCTCTCGATCTCGATGCGAGATATGCCGGCGTAGTAATAATGATGTTGGGTGTAGGTGCGGATGCGCTCGTCTTCCACCAGGTAATCGCCAAAATGCTTCTTGTCGGCGAACCAATGGGATCTCCAGTCCTCTGTGATCCCCAGTCTCAGACTTGTAGGATGGA
This sequence comes from Planctomycetota bacterium, assembly GCA_021161675.1. Lineage (GTDB taxonomy): Bacteria > Planctomycetota > Brocadiia > SM23-32 > SM23-32 > JAGHAF01. Next base: position 29,870 of record JAGHAF010000004.1, read on the forward strand.
TTTTCTGTCCCATGCGCTATCTCTTACTCTCCTGTTATTGTCCGTCGTCCAGGACGATGTTAATGTGCGACGTCCGGGAGGTTATCACGTGCGCTCGTCCACGGGAAATCGGCCTTATCCTCCGCCGCGAAGGCCCCTCGTCGACCCAGGCCCGCGCCACGCGCAGTTCCTCCATTTCCGCCACCAGGCTCTGGTCCGCGTTCGCCAGAGCGGAGCGCAGCACCTTGTCCACGAAATAGGAGGCCCTTTTCGGCGTGGCCCGCAGGATCTGCAGGGCATCGTCAACGTGCTTGCCGCGAACCCGGTCCACGACCAGCCTCGCCTTCCGGGCGGTTATGGGGGCGTATCTATGGCTTGCTCGATATTCCATCCGTATGACTCGTCGATCCTCAATTTACTGTGCGCCGTCAGCGGGCGCGCCCGCCATGCCCACGGAATGTCCTGGTCGGCGCAAACTCGCCGAGTTTGTGCCCCACCGTATCCTCCGTGACGAACACCTTCTCGAAGGTTCTGCCGTTGTGCACCAGAAAGTTGTGGCCAACAAACTCGGGGATAATAGTGCAGGCGCGCGCCCATGTTCGGATCGGTTCGCGGCCGCCGGCTTCCTTCTGCGCCATTACCTTGCGCAGCAGCTTTTCGTCAACATACGGTCCTTTTTTCAGTGACCTGCTCACAATCGTCTATTTCTTCCTCCTGCGCACAATGAACCGATCGCTATATCTTTTGCCTCTGCGCGTCTTGCCGCCTTTCGCAAGCAATCCCTTTGGAGAGCATGGATGCCTGCCGCCGGCCCGATGTCCTTCCCCGCCGCCCATCGGGTGGCTGGCGGGATTCTGTGCGTTCCCACTCACGTGAGGCCGATGGCCCATCCAGCGCACACGGCCCGCTTTGCCCAGTTTGACGTTCTGATGGTCGGAGTTGCTCAAACGCCCTATCGTGCAACGACATGCGCCTGGCAGTTGCCGGATCTCTCCGCTGGGCAGGATCACGTGGACGTATTCGCCCTCGCGAGCGCTGACCTGCGCCGCTGCGCCGGCGCTTCGCACGAGCTGGGCGCCTTTGCCCGGCTGAAGCTCGATGTTATGCGCAAAAAGCCCCAGCGGGACGCGCTGCAGTGGCAGGCAGTTGCCCACGCGGGGTTCGGCGTCCGGGCCGTTGCTGATCCGCTGGCCCACTCGCAGCCCTTCCGGCGCCAGGACGTAGCGTTTCTCTCCGTCGGCGTATTCCAACAGCGCAATGCGGCAAGTCCGGTTCGGATCGTACTCTATGCTCAGAACCTCGGCGGGGACGCCATCCTTGTCCCGGGTGAAGTCAATCACGCGATAACGCCTCTTGTGGCCTCCCCCCCGGAACCGGGCGGTGGTGCGTCCCTGGTTGTTTCGCCCACCTGTTCCCTTTAGCGGCCTGAGCAGGGACTTCTCCGGCTTCGACCTGGTGATCTCCGAGAAGTCGGGGCCGCTCATGTTTCGCCGTCCCGGGCTGGTCGGTTTGTATATCTTGATGCCCAAGCTATTCAGCTCCTTGCTCTACTTAGTAGCCGATGTCTATGTTGTCGCCGGTTCGCAGTTGGACTATAGCTTTCTTCCACTCGCTGGTGCGGCCCACGTTCCAACCCACGCGGCGCATCTTGCCCTTCACACGCATGGTGCGCACGCCTTTGACTTTGCAACCGGGGAAAATCTCCTCCACCGCATGGCGGATCTGGCTCTTGCTCGCTCTCCGGCTCACTTCAAAGTGATAGGTATTGGTGGCGCGCATGTCGTCCACGCTTTTCTCCGTGTGCAGCGGCCGCACGATAATCTGATGGCTACTCATCGGCGCTATCTCCCGCGCTTACCTTTACGCTCCGGTTCTCCCTGGTGGCGTCAGTCAGGAACTGCTCCAGGGCCTGGACGGTGAATATAACCCGCGACGGTCGAATCAATTCGTAAGTGTTCAGCTCGTGGCAGGACATCATCGCCGCGCCCCGGATATTACGGCACAGACGCCACAGGTCCGCGTCATATTCCGGCAGCACGATCAGGAACGTGCCCTTCACGCCGAGGCGCCGCAGCACGGCAGCCATGGCGCGGGTTTTGCGCTCCTGGAGCTCAAGCTCGCTCAAGGCGATTATCTCTTCGTCCATCGCCTTCGCAAGAAAGGCGGACGCCAGCGCGCGCCCTCGCGCCTTTCGGGAGATTTTCATGCGGAAGTTGCGTAGCCGGGCGCCGTGGGCCCGTCCGCCTCCGACCAACACGGGGCTGCCCGAATCGCCCTGGCGCGCGCGCCCGGTGCCTTTCTGTCTGAAGGGCTTCCGGCGCGAACGGCTCACACCCGCACGGGTTTTAGTCCGGGCGCATCCCACCCGCCGGTTGGCCTCATAGGTCAGCACCGCCTGGCGGATCAGCTCGTAGTTGGGCGTCCCGCCCAGTTGGGCCTCGTCCACCGCTCGCTCGTCCGTGAGCTGGCCTTCCATGTTGTAGACCGGTATTTGCATGTCCGTTTTCTTCCACGTCAAGCCGGGGCCGGCCGCTCAGCGCCTCAACGCTTTGCGCACCAGGACGTAACCGCCCTTGCAGCCCGGAACAGATCCTTTAACTAAAAGGAGATCATGATCCGCGTCCAGTTTCACGACCTCCAGGTTTCGAACCGTAATTCTCTCGGCGCCCATGTGGCCGGCCATCTTCTTTCCCTTCAGCACGTGGGCCGGCGTGGCGCTCGTGCCGATGGAGCCTCCGTGCCTGCCGAAGCGACCGCCGTGAGTGGCGGGCGAGCCGCTGAAACCATGGCGCCTGACCACTCCGGCGAAACCGCGACCTTTGCTGATGCCGATCACATCCACGTGGCTCACACCGTCAAATACGCTTCCCACGCGCAGTTCGTCGCCGAGTTGCGGCATCTGGTCGCCTTCCGGGACAACGTCCTTCAGCACTGTCCTGGCAGTGACGCCCGCTTTGGCAAAATGTCCTCTCAGGGGCTTGTTCACGTTGCCGGGCTTCGCTTCCCCGAAACCGATCTGCACGGCGTCCGTGCCGTCTTTGGCCAGCGTCTTCACCTGAGTGACTACACACGGCCCCACCTGCAGAACGGTCACGGGCACAAGCGTGCCGGAATCGTCGAATATCTGCGTCATTCCCTTTTTTTCGCCTATTAGCATCTTCACCATCTTTACCAACCTGCGTGCGCGTCAAAAAGGATTCCGCCCAAACCGGCAGAAACACCCTCCCTCGGATATATTCTGGACGGTCGAGGTCGGCAGACTAAACCCGGGTCCCGAAGAACCGGGGCATAAAAGCGTATTAGAACATACGCCCCGTGGCTTGTGACTAAAACTCAATCACTTCTCGGCAGTCCTTACGACCTTACCCCTCCCGGCAAACTTGGCGCCTCCTTCCCGCCGTTCAGCCGGAGACTCTCGCGCTGCGCATCGAGCCCTCCCTTCTGAACGGGCGGCAGGGACCGACCTTCTCAGTCGCCGGATTCTACACCTTAATCTTGATATCCACGCCGGCGGGCACCCTCAGATTGTTCAGGGCGTCCACCGTGCGGACTGTAGGGTCTGTTATGTCAATCAGCCGTTTGTGCGTCCGTATCTCGAATTGTTCTCGGGACGTCTTGTTCACGTGGGGCGAGCGAAGCACCGTATATCGTTCCACGTGTGTGGGCAGGAGCACAGGACCGCTCACACGAGCCCCGGTTCGGATCGCCGTTTCCACGATCTTCTGCGCCGATTTGTCCAGAACCCGATGATCATACGCTTCCATCCGAATCCGTATCCTACTTTGTGCCACAACTCGACTCCATCTCCGAAGACCGTGGACGCATACCTCACGCGGGCGCGTAAAAGAGGCAACGAGAGCGCTTATTGTAACAAGTAAACGGGCAGTATCAAGTGATTCTGCTCGAAATATCAAGATTTCCTCCTCGGCGCCCCCGCTTCCCTCCGCCGCAGAGGCTTGACATTCGATGATCAGCAGGTATAATCTCTACGTCATGAGAAGCCAGATGGCACAGACCCGTAAGAGCCTCGCACTATGCTGGCCGGCCCTATCCTGGCGGGAGCCAGGGGCTTGAGGCGAAGGCGGTCTGCGTCCGTACACCCTCATAGTTGGCAGACAACAAGTCCTGCGGCCTCTGCAAAGGAGTCGCAGGGCTTTTTCTTCGACTACTTTCGAGCAGCTAAAGTAACATGAGGGCCTTCTCGATTCTTAAGCTTTTAATGCGTCCGGGCTGACCATTATCACGGAGGCGCGCAGAACACGGAGAAAAGCGCGCAAACCATAAGGGAGAGAGCAAGATGGAAACGAATGACAATCAAATCATCATCTTCGATACAACCCTCAGGGATGGAGAGCAGGCCCCGGGCTGCTCGATGACGCTGGAAGAGAAGCTCATGGTGGCCCGCCAGCTCGAGAGGCTCCGGGTGGACGTCATCGAGGCGGGTTTCCCCATCGCCTCTCCCGGGGATTTCGAAAGTGTGCGCGAGATCGGCCGAACCGTAGCCGAGCCGATAGTGGCCGGGCTGGCCCGCTGCGTCGATCGGGACATTGATCGCGCCGCCGAGGCCGTCGCCGACGCGCGCAACCCGCGTATCCACGTCTTCCTGGCCACCTCGAAAATACATCGCGAGCATAAGCTCCAGATGAGCCGGGCGGACGTTATCGGGCGAGCCGTGGAAGGCGTCGAGAGGGCGGCCCAATGCGTCCGCGACGTCGAGTTCAGTCCCGAGGACGCCGCCCGGACCGAACCGGACTTCCTCCGGGACGTAGTCGAGGCCGTGATCGAGGCCGGCGCCACCACCGTAAACATCCCTGACACGGTTGGGTATGCCATTCCAGAGCAGTTTTCCGAACTGATCGCGATGCTGAAAGCCGACGTGGGCAATATCGACCAGGCGGTCATCAGCGTCCACTGCCACGACGACCTGGGCATGGCGGTGGCGAACTCACTGGCCGCCCTCAAGGCGGGCGCGCGCCAGGTGGAATGCGCCGTCAACGGGCTCGGCGAGCGGGCGGGCAACTGCTCCCTCGAGGAGATCGTGATGGCGATTAGAACCCGCCCGGATTACTTCGAGTTGACAACAGGGGTAGACACCCACGAGATCATGAGCACAAGCCGGCTGGTGGCCAACGTGACCGGCGTGCGCGTGCCGCCGAATAAGGCCATCGTCGGCCGGAACGCTTTCGCGCACGAGGCCGGCGTCCACCAGGACGGCATTCTCAAGAAGAAAAGCACGTATGAGATCATGCGGCCCGAAGACATCGGGCTCGAGCACGGCCGTCTCGTCCTGGGCAAGCACAGCGGCAGACACGCCTTCCGCGAGCGGCTCAACGAACTGGGCATCGTTCTGACGCCTGAGCAGCTCGACCACGCCTTCGCTCAGTTCAAAACGCTGGCCGACAAGAAGAAGCAGATCTACGATGAAGACATAGAGACGCTGGTGCGTGATGAGATGGAGGACGTGCCCGCAGTCTTCAGTCTGACGGACTTCCACGTCACAAGCGGCTCCAGCGTAACCCCCACCGCCACGGTAACAATCGAGGTGGCCGACGATGGCGTCAAGACCGACGCCGCCATCGGCGACGGCCCAATTGACGCGGTGTATCGGGCAATCAACCGGATCACAGGCCTCCCGTGCGACCTGCGGGACTTCGAGATACGGGCCATCACGGAAGGAAAGGACGCCCTGGGCGAGGTAAGGATTGAAGTCGTTTCGCACGATTTCATTGAGCGCGGGCGAGCCGCCAGGACAGACATCATCGAGGCGGGCGCCCTGGCCTACCTCGCCGCCGTAAACCGGCTTTGCCAGCGCGTGAAAAGGGAGGAAAACAGAAATGTGAAGGACGAGTTATGAAGGATGAAAAAGAAAGGCGGAAAGTTAAAGGCGCAGTTCGGGACGCGGCATCTAATCCGCCGTTCGTCGTGGCCGTTTTCTTGCCTTCATCTTTCATCCTTCATACTTGGCGCCCTCGGCGTCTTCGGGCGCCTGCGGCTCTTCTTCAGGCTGCGGCTTACGGGGCCGCAGCCGCATGAGGCCGGTGTAAACCACCATCAGCGCGCTGAGGATCAGGACCACCGCGCCGACTACGGTGATGAGCCACGGAAGGGCCTTAGGGGTGAGCTGGCCGAACTGAGCGATAGCCTCCGCCCCGCCCGCTCCCGTGGATAATATCGTGGCGCGGCATACGTTAACGTTCATCAGGTACACAAGAGGCGCTATCATGGAGACCGCCCCTGCGATCATGCCCACTATGTATGCGCTCAACGTTTCCTCCCTTTTCTTGAGAAGGTGACAAGACGTCTGGGAGCCGACAAGTTATAGTTGCGACTCACTGATGATTATAACATACGCTCCAGCCGGATTCGCAAGCGAAATAGACCCCATGATTCGTGAAACGAAGGAGCCATAACAATGAAGCCGCGCTACTACCCCTCCAGGGAAGAGTTCGCCCGACTATGCCGGCGGGGCAACATGGTCCCGGTTTATCGCCAGCTCATGGCGGACGCGCTGACCCCTGTGCTCGCCTTTGAGAAGCTGGAGCCCGATGAGCACGCCTTCCTGCTGGAAAGCACCAGCGGGCCCGAGAAGATCGGCCGGTACTGCTTCCTGGGCAGCGGCCCCTTCGCCCTGTTTCAAAGCGCCGGCCGGCAGGTCACCATCCGAGACGGCGAGGGCGAGCGCACCTACACGGTTGACAACCCGCTGGAAGAGTTCCGGGACTACCTTGGCAGGTTCTCCTTTGTCCACCTGGAAGAGCTGCCGCGTTTCGCGTGCGGCGCCGTGGGTTATATGGGCTACGACGTCGTGCGGTTCGTCGAAGAGCTGCCCGACTGCCCGCCCGACGATCGCGGCGTTGCCGACATCGTTTTCATGTTCTACGACCAGATCGTCATATTCGACCACCTCAACAAGACTATCAAAGTGGTCTGCAGCCAGCGGGTGGACGGCATGTCCGCCGAAGAGGCTTACGACAGCGCCGTAGCGACGATCGAGAACACAATAGAGAAGCTGAAAACCCCCGTCAGCGCCGTCAGCGATGACATAGAGCCGGCCGGGGACATCACCCTGCCCTACGAGTCCAACTTCGAACGGGACGATTACCTGGACGCCGTGCGCAGGGCAAAGGAGTACATCCGCGCCGGGGACATCTTCCAGGTCGTTCCGTCCCAGCGCTTGATGGCGAAAACCAGCGCCGAGCCCTTCAACATCTATCGCGCCCTTCGCGTGATAAACCCCTCCCCATACATGTTCTTCCTGAAATTCAAGGACCTCCACCTCATAGGGTCTTCCCCGGAGGTCATGGTGCGGGTGGAGAACCGCCAGGTGACCGTCCGCCCCATCGCCGGCACAAGAAGGCGCGGACGAAACGAAGAGGAAGACGCAGAACTGGCCGCCGACTTGCTCAGCGATCCCAAGGAACGCGCAGAGCATGTCATGCTGGTGGACCTGGGGCGAAACGACGTCGGCCGGGTTTGCAAGTATGACACCGTCAAGGCCGATGAGCTGATGGTCATCGAGAAATACTCACACGTCATGCACATCGTCTCCAACGTCACCGGCGAGCTGAAGGATGACTTGAGCGCCCTGGACGCGCTGACGGCGTGTCTGCCCGCAGGCACGCTCAGCGGCGCGCCGAAGATCCGCGCCATGCAGATCATAGACGAGCTGGAACCCACCAAGCGCGGCCCCTACGGAGGCGCCGTGGGCTATTTCGACTTCAGCGGCAACATGGACACCTGCATCACCATCCGAACGCTGGTCCTCGACGGCCAGAAGGCCTACGTGCAGGCCGGCGGAGGAATAGTCGCGGATTCCGTGCCAGAGACAGAGTTTGAGGAAACCCTCAACAAAGCCAAGGCCCCCCTGCGCGCCATTCAGGTGGCTGAAATGATGTAACTCACAGGAGCAGCTTCGCCTTCCCGTCGCTAAGCAGCATGCGCAGGCCTTCATCGGTGCGCAGGATCAGTTCCCCCGAACTTCGCAGCCCCACCACTGTGCCCCGCAC
>JAGHAF010000084.1 GCA_021161675.1 Planctomycetota bacterium
ACCTCGATGAGGCGATTGCGGTAATCCCAGGTGTACGAAGGCATTGGACACGGATGGACACGGATATTCACAGATCGAAGACCTTTCGCTTTATTTCCACTTTGCGGGCGAAGTCGAGCCGAAAACCCAGCTTCCGCCCACTCATTTTCAGGTCAGGCCGTGGGATGCATTCACTGGCGGGCTGTCGCCACATTTCAGCGGGGGCCCATAGGAGTCCAACCGGCCTTGTCGCTGTGGTTACGTGCGATGGCCCCTACTTTTGTGCCTCTTTGCGGATGAACGAGTAAGACCAAGGCCAGAACAATACTACGCAAGCAGCTAAGAATGTGCACCGGAGCGGAGGCCCGAGTCGCTACTCAGACTCCGAGAGAGCGCGCTCTTCGAGCAGGGACACCACGTACCTCTCGAGACCAGGCGTATGCTCGGCGTCGGCGAGCCGTACGTCCCACTGTTCGGCCAGTACCACGACGTCTCTCGTGTCCGGTCTGTACAGAACCACCGTCCCCGCTCTGAGAGGTCCACCGTCCTCCAGCCTGAACAGCGGTCCGACCGGATCAAACGAGGCGTGTCGTACCTCACCCTCGGTCGTGAACCACGTGAAGCCAGTTAGCCCATCAGGCGGATCCGGATCGACCCAAAACACAGGCTGATCAGCCTTGGTCGTCTCGAACACCACAATTGGCCCTGCACACACGGGATCCCCATACCGCCATACGACGCAAGTGTATTGACCCCACTCACCGGGCAACTGAAAGGCCCTACGATCAAGAGGCGCTGCTTCCGGTGAAGGCTCGAAAAAGAGCCGGCCTCGAAGGCACAAGGCTCCAAGCGCGAACGCAACGAGGACCAGCAGTGCTACGCCGTTCTGTACGGTTCGTTCCCTCATGAACGTGCCATCCTCCTTGTCCTTCTGCTATGTTCTTTTAGGCCGAGAGCGCCGCTCCAACTCCAACGGTATTATTGGCAATGCGCCTCCTTACTGGTGCTGATCGGGACATTGCTCGGAAGACTCGTAAGTACAATCAATCGTCCGTCCTCCGACGGCCCTGCACGCGTTAGTGCAGGACGGTGCTTTGCTTAACTTAGAAAACGCAGTATGACCTCTTGAAAAGCATATACGGCAGGACCAAGGAGGAGGATTGTGAGTGCAAGTCCCACGGCAACATAGGGCCGCCACCTCTTGTCCCGTCGCAGCAGCAGAATCCCGGTGCCTATGTATCCACCAAAGACGGAAACGAAGACCACAGTGCTCACGGGCTGCCCAAGGCCCAGCAACTCGCCGTTCGCATCCACCAGCATGGAAAGCAAAAACTCGAAGGCCAGCAACCATGCACTGAGGCGAGCTATGATAAGGCCTTTCAATGGTCGAGATGGTCTGGCCGAACGCTTGCGGACGGTCAGTACGAGAACGACTGAAACGATGATAGCCACGAACACCAAAAGGGGAATGATTGCTAAGGAGTCGAATCCAACGACATTCCAGAGAATCCAAATGCTACATCCGACGATAACCACCGCATATATCCACAAGCGCAGACGAAGTGATCCGCCGCCCTTTTGTGTGTCATTAGGGATGTCGGAACGCCGTGTTTCATCTCCGCAGTTGTAGTCTGGCTGTTTCATGCTACAATTCTCCCACTTTTGGAGGATTGGTGCACGCTCGAGAACGAACCGATCGCCGCGGCGGGTGAGCATATAGTGGAGCAACCTTTAGCCCGCTCATGGCACGAGTTGTGCTTGGCCTCGGCATTATCGCATTCCATGCCCCTCAATGAGATTGAACGTAAGCTGCGTCAAGTTGCCGCTTACGGTGCGGAGCGAACCCGCAGCGGACACATTCTTGTACCACTCATCCACTCCCGTGTTGGTTTGGCAGGCGATCAGATGCATCTCCGCAATCCGGTACCGCGTAAGCTTACCGGGCGCTATGGACTCCGTTTTGGGAGTACCCTTCGTCTCTCTGAGGCCGGTCAGGTACCCCCCGCTCCCGTGACCGATATACAGGTATTTGTAGATATCATCGTCAGCCAAATTGTGCGTAACGGCGCTCGCGGTTACTGGATATCTGATAAGAACGCGGAGCCCTTCCTGGTCCCACCGCTTCTGCACGCCTTTTTTGTAGTATATGAGGCGCCAACCCAGAACTCCGTAACTGTAGGTCAACAGATCGATGTAACCAGTGTTCGGGACCGTTACAACCTCGCCGGGGCATATCTCGCAGTCACTATCCAGTTCGTCTTTGGCCTTGCGCCCTTCCACTGTAAGGATCGGCGATCGTACAAACTTCACCCACCTCTTCCAGTCCGACGTGTTAAGCTTCACCTGAGTGGCCAAGCTGTCAATCGTGTCGCCCTCCACGGCCGTCGCCCTAGCCCGCGCAGCGCCTTTTCTGTCAACGACCCACAATCCCGCCGGATCAGTCAGTCCGGTCGGCTTTGACGCACAGTAGCAATAGATATGAGCTTCGCCAATGGGATCTCGGCTGATGAAACGGCCGAGGGTGACGTCGTAATACCGGTTGCGATAGTACATCAGGCCGGATTCGAGATCCAAACGGCGTCCCGTGAACAGACACGGGTTTTGCACGTCGCTCATGCCGTCCGCATCATCTGAGAAGTCGGCGTCGAGCACCGTGGCCGCGCCGTAGGCGTCGTAGCGGTAGCGCTCGATGACGTTTTCGCTGGCGTCACTCAGCGCGTAGACACTGTAGAGGGTGTTGGAGTGGTAGTAGACGACTTCGTCGTCATCTGAGAAGTCGTCGTCGGAGTTGAGGTCGCGTTCCTGGACGGCAGGTGAGTCCATGTAACCCGGCGCGTAGGTGTAGCGCGCCATCAGGTCGTCACTGCCATCCAATTCCTCTAAGCATTGCCAATCTGAGGCGCCGCGCCAGACAAAACGAGTTGTTGAGCTGCTGGGTTGTTGAATTATTTTGGCGCCGCGCGGGGTCGCCTGGCCGTACTTATCCTCGCCCGGCCCACCGCAGCGCAACTCTTTGACTTTCGGTTTTGTGAGGATTCTCTTGCCCCGTATATCTTAGTCCCACGCGTAACCGCAGAACCGAAGGGCTCCGGCGAGCTTGCCTGGCTTTCCCGCTGAGCCCCGTTGCCCTCCAAAAGCTGCCCACTACGCGAGTGATGGTAACGGGCTGGATGGCCTTTGTCAAGACTTCTTTCGGCGAGGAGAGGCGCCCCGGGTTGATGCTGCCCACCCGGCGACGGCCAGGCTGCCGCTGCCTTTCACGCCTTGCCACTTGCCAGCGGAGGGGGCGCCGAGGATAATCACCAGCCAGGCGCGCAAGTCTGCGGCTCTGAGCAAGGAGTGAGAGCAAGATGAACATCGAGGGATTCCAGGGGCGTGTTCGGAAGCTGTTTCGCGATCACAAGGAGCTTCTGAACCGGAAGAATGAGGTGGACCCGACGTGGTATAACGGGGTTTTCGAGCGGTATCTGCATCCCGTCGTGACGGCGAAGCATACGCCGCTGTTCTGGCGATATGACCTGAACTACGCCACCAATCCGCTCCTTGTCGAGAGGCTGCCCGTCAATTCGGTGTTCAATCCGGGAGCCATTGAGATTGACGGCAGTATCTGCCTGATGTGCCGTGTCGAGGGGGCGGACCGGAAGTCGTTCTTCGCGGTGGCGGAAAGCCGAAGCGGGGTTGACGGGTTCCGGTTCCGCGAGGAGCCCGTTCAGATCCCCGAAGCGGACGAGTCTGCGGTCAACCTATACGACATGCGCCTGACGCGCCATGAGGATGGCTGGATTTACGGCGTGTTCTGCGTGGAGCGGAAGGATTCGCTGGCGCCGCCGGGCAACACCACGCGGGCGATGGCCCGGTGCGGGATAGCGCGCACGAAGGATCTGAAAGAGTGGGAGCGACTGCCCGACCTGGAAACCACTTCGCCCCAGCAGAGGAACGCCGTGCTGCACCCTGAGTTCGTGGACGGCAAGTACGGGTTCTACACCCGGCCGCAGGACGAGTTCATCAGCACGGGCAGCGCCAGGGGGATCGGCTGGGGCTTGTGCGAGGACATCACGGAGGCGCGGGTGGTGGACGAGAGGATCGTGGAGCCGACCGCGTACCACCGCGTCAACGAGCTGAAGAACGGGGCGGGCCCGCCGCCGCTGAAGACGAAGGAAGGATGGCTGCACGTCGCGCACGGGGTGCGCGCGACCGCGGCGGGGCTTCGCTACGTGCTCTACGCGTTTCTGTGCGACCCGGAGGAGCCGGCCAGGGTGACGCACCGGCCCGGAGCTTACCTGCTGGCGCCTCGCGGGGAGGAGCGCGTGGGCGACGTGTCCAACGTGGCCTTCTGCAATGGAGCGCTGCTGCGGGGCGACGGAAGCGTGCTGATCTACTACGCATCCTCCGACACGCGCATCCACGTGGCGACGAGCACGGAGGAGAGGCTGCTCGACTTCGTGATCAACAGCCCGGAGGACCCCGGCCGCTCGCACGGCGCGGTGGAGCAGCGCCGCCGCCTGATAGAAAGCAACCGGCGATGCATGGAGGAACTGGGGCTGGACTGAGCGGAAGGAAGTCCACTACCGGAACTCAGTTGACCGGCCACCACTGCTGCTTTACACTGCGGCGGCCTCGCGACCCATACCGAATCACGAATGCCAGGAGCGCTCAAGATGACCGATGAAGCGCCGTACATGGATGCCGGCCTTTCCGTGGGGGAACGTGTCGAAGACCTGCTGTCCCAAATGAGCATCGAGGAGAAAGCGGGGCAGTTGTGCCAGATAGACGCTCATAGGGGATGGGAAGAATGGGTGGGCGATAAGCTGGCCGGCTCATTCCTGAACCTGCTGGGCGAGGAGACGATCGAGGCGCAGAAAAGGGCCGAGCGAAGCCGCCTGGGCATACCGCTGCTGTTCGGCATTGACGCCATTCACGGGCATGCCTTCTGGCCGGGCGCAACGGTCTTCCCCACCCAGCTCGGCATGTCCAGCTCATGGAACCCCGAGATGATCGAGCGCGTCGGCCGCATTACGGCCAGGGAGACGCGGGCCACCGGGGCGCATTGGACGTTCTCCCCGGTTTGCGGGACCGTCAGGGACCTGCGCTGGGGGCGTGTAGACGAGACCTTCGGCGAGGACCCTTACCTGATCGGCCAGCTCGCTGCGGCGCTTGTGCGAGGCTACCAGGGAGACGGCCTGACGGACGCCGACGCTGTCCTGGCGTGTGGCAAGCATTACGCCGGGTATTCGGAAACACGGGGCGGGCGCGATGCGTCCGAGGCGGACCTGACGCGGCGCAAGCTGCTGAGCGTGTTCCTGGCGCCTTTCAAGGCCGTCTGCGACGCCGGGTGCGCGACTCTGATGACCGCTTACGAGGCGATTGACGGCGTTCCGTGCACGGCGAACCGCTGGCTGCTGACCGAAGTGCTGCGCGAGCGCTGGGGATTCGAAGGCGTTGTGGTGACCGATTACGACAACGTCGGGCGCATGCACGAGGAGCAGAAGACGTGTGAGACGTTTACGGAAGCGTCCGCCCGGGCGGTGGAGGCGGGCAATGACCTGATGATGCACACCCCGGCGTTCTACGAAGGGGTCTTGGAGGCCGTCGAGGGGGGCAGACTGTCCGAAGACCTCATTGATCGGGCGTGCCGGCGCATACTGCGGCTCAAATTCGCGATGGGCCTGTTCGACGAGAACCGGCATCCCGACCTGTCCGGGGCCGACGAGGTCATCGGTTGCGAGGAACACAAAGGGTATGCGCTTGAGGTGGCTCGGGAGTCGCTGGTGCTGCTGAAGAACGAGGGCGACTTGCTGCCGCTGCCGGACAACCTGGGCAGAGTGGCGGTGATCGGCCCGAACGCGGACGATACCGACGCGCAACTCGGCGATTGGTCGCTGGGCGGCGGCCACAGTCACAAGGGCAGGGGGGAGCATCCGCGCGAGAACATCGTGACAGCTCTCGATGGGATTCGCGAGCGCCTGGCAGGGAGGTGTGAGGTCGCATACTGCGCCGGCTGCGGTCGTCGGGACGAGCCAGCCAACGCCATAGAGGAGGCCGTCCGGATAGCGGCGGACGCTGACGTTGCGATCTGCGTGCTCGGGGACGACACGAGCCTGAACGGCGAGGGGCGCGATCGCGCCACCCTGAAACTGACGGGCGCGCAGCAGGAACTGCTCATGGCCGTGTACGAGACGGGCACACCGGTGGCGTTGGTTATCATTAGCGGGAAGCCGCTGAGCATCGAGTGGGCCGCGCAGCGCGTGCCCGCCGTGCTGGCGGCGTGGAACCCCGGCATGCAAGGCGGCAGGGCGATTGCCGAGGTCCTGTTCGGCGATGTTAACCCCTGCGGCAAACTCAGCGTCTCATGGCCGCGACACGTCGGTCAGCAGCCGGTCTACTACAACCAGGTCCCCGGCTGGCACGCCGAAAGCTATGCCGATATGGACGCCGAGCCCCTCTGGCCGTTCGGCCACGGGCTGAGTTACACGACCTTCGAATACTCGGAGCTGAGCCTCCTGGCAGATCGGCTGCGCGCCGACGAGACGCTGTCCGTTTCCATCCAGGTCGAAAACACGGGAGATCGAGCGGGCACGGAGATTGTGCAGCTCTACGTAAACGATCTGTACAGCTCAGTTACGACGCCGCGCAAAGAGCTGAAGGCGTTCGCGCGGGTTGACCTGGAGCCGGGTGAGAAGCGGAGGGTGTCGCTGGAGGTCCCGTGCGCACGTCTGGCGCTGGTGAGCGCGGACCTGGAGTGGGTCGTGGAGCCGGGCCGGTTCGAGCTGATGGTGGGGCCGTCCTCGCGGGACGAGGATCTGCTCAGGGCGCAATTCGAGGTGGTGGAGTAAGGCGACCCGCCGGCGCGCGCAAGACGCTTGATGCAACGGCACAGTGCGGTATAATCCTGAGCGCACCTTGATCCCGCGCCTGCCCCTCGATAGAGGAAACCGTGCCATGGTAGATGACCCCCTCACGCCGTACGGCAACAAGCCGATGGTCACTCCCATCGTGAACGCGGTGAACTACGAGTACACCTCGTTCGAGATTCTTCGCCAGATCGTGGACGGCGAGATTGACGGCTACACCTACCACCGGGACGACAATCCCACCTGCCGCGCCGTCGAGAAAAACCTCGCCCAACTGGAACACGCCAACGACAGCGTGATCTGCACCACCGGCATGGCGGCCTGCACGATGTCATTCCTGACTTACCTGTCAGCCGGCGATCAACTCATAATTTTCCACGACACCTACGGCGCGAATTACAAGGTGTCCCTGCTGCTGGAGAAGTTTGGCGTTAACGTCACATGGCTTGACGCGCGGGACAGTAAACATGTCGCGGATGCCATCAATGACAACACCAGGATGATCTTCTGCGAGACGCCCAGCAATCCGCTCGTCAAAGTGCTGGATATTCAGTGGCTGCGCCGGCAGGCCGACCGCGCAGGCGCCATGCTCGTGGTGGATAACACGTTCGCCACGCCGTGCCACCAGCTCCCCCTCGAACTCGGCGCCGACCTGGTCGTCCACAGCGCCACCAAAGCGCTCGGCGGCCACAACGACCTGATGGCCGGCGCGATCTGCTGCGCAACCCGCGAGCAGTACGACGCGCTATGGTTCACCCGCCAGGCAATCGGCGCAACGCTGGATCCGCAGTCCGCCTCCCGTCTCGAACGCGGCCTCAAGACCCTCGAACTCCGCGAGGCCAAAATGGCCGTGAACGCCATGGCCATCGCCGAGTTCCTCCACGACCACCCGCTGGCGACTCGCGTCCTCTATCCGGGCCTGCCCTCGGACCCCGGACACGAAATCGCGCAGCGCCAGATGTTCGACGGCTTCGGCGGCGTGCTCGCCTTCGACGTCGGCCAGTCCCAGGAAGAGGCCAAGCGCTTCATCGAAGCCCTCCAGCTCATCTACCACGCCGTCAGCCTCGGCTGCACCGAGACGCTCGTCTGCATCCCAGTGCTCACCACCATGCTCTACCTGCCCGAAGAGCGGCGGACCAGTTTCGGAGTCAGGCCGAACACCGTGCGCCTCTCGGCCGGCATCGAACCGACCGAGGACCTGATAGAAGACCTCAAGCAGGCCCTCGACAAGCTCTGATCCGCAGAGCGGCCCTTGGCGCCTCAGACCCCGAAGATCGCCCTCACGGCATAGTAGCTCAAAGTTATCAGCGCCAGCATCACCGCGCCAGGCTTCGCCAGCGCCGCTATGTTGCGCACCATGTCCGTTTCAAAATACTTGCTCGTCACCACCAGGCACACGTGCACCGGCGAGATCAGCATCCCCATGTAGCCGAACCCGTAGGCCAGCGTGACTGTGCTCAGCCGGACGCCCATCGTCGCATCCTGCCCGATCAGGTTCATCACGATGGGAAAACTCGCCGCCACGAACCCCATTGACAGCCCAGTGCTCAAACCGCTGATGAAAGGCACCAGCATGATAATCGGCACCAGCGGAATCCCCCAACCCGTCAGCTCTCCCTTCATCTGCTCCACCAGTGACGCATCCACCGCCGTGTCCGGCTGAATGAAAGCCCCGTACACCTGCACCGCCGCCACTATCGCCACCATTACCATCGCCCGCCGCGAAAACAGTATCTCGCGCCACTTGCCCCATCCCAGCGGGCGCTGCGCCTGCAGGACGAGCATCGCCGCAAGCAGGCCGATCAGCAGCGGCAGGTTCCGGTTCAACTTCCAGCTCACCACGCCGGCCCTGCTCAGCAGCGCGTAGCCGAACCGGATCGCCATGTAACAGCCGATCACCACAATGATGGGCAGCACAAGCGTGACGAAACTCGGCGCATGCCCGGCATCCGAGCCGGCCGGGCCGTCGCCCCTGCCGATCCGCCTGAGCAGAAACCAGCTTCCCACCGCCACAGCGAAGGCCGTCATCGGCATCTGCAGCAGCATGAACTGCCAGTACTCCAGGCCGCTCATCGGCGCCGCCAGCAGCACCCCCGGATACAGCGGCCACCAGTACTCCCAGATATGGCGGAACCAGTGATTCGTCTGCAACTTCAATGTGGAGGAGACCTCACCGTTCACGTCCACGCTGTCCACCAGGGGCGCGCTGAACAGCGCCCCCCCCGGCATCGGCAGCAGCCCGATAACCGCCGGCAGCACCGCCATCGCGCTATGGCGGGACACGTGAGCCCTGACGGACCTGACCAGATCGTCCATCACCCCCGCGGCGGCCATCTGCGAGCTGAGCCAGATTACCTGCAGCACAAGCGCCATCAGCAGCAGGCACATCGGTGAGAGCAGCCGTTGGACGGGGATTCTCAGGACAGCCCCGGCCGGATAGCCCGACCAGAGGGCCAGCAACAGCGTGGCCGCAAGCACAGCCACTATCAAGTGGCGGGACAGCCGGCTGACAACCAGGATAACCATCAAGGCGGCCAGCACCTTCACCACGGCCGGCACATTGAGAAACGCGTCAAGCATAGGGTTCACTTTCTATAGCGCTGTTAGGATGTCCTGTAAACCTTAACCGGAGAGCCCGCGGAGACGACAAAGGACCGAGAGAAACTATCCTGAACGATTACAGAACCGCAAGAGTCCGCCATTCTACGCATCCTGTCCCTGCCATTCAAAGCGCCGGAGGCGATATTGAACGTAGGGGCACGGAGAAATGCGGAGATCGACAGGAAACGAATAACGACGAAAGGCAAGAAGGGGGGGCGAGGGGGCGTCGCCTGTGCCGTTGTCGTACCTGACAGTCTAATAGCCTAAATGCCCCGCCTTCGCGAGGGCGCCGGCCTACTTCGCCGAAGCAGCTTCGGCTGCGAAGGCTGAAAAGTAGCCTTCGGCTACGAAGGCTCGATAGCGCCGCGCTTCGGCGCGCCAGCGGCTAAAAGCCTGCTTTTCTGACACAGATACACACGGATAAAGACGGATTACCGACGGCAGGGGGGCAGGGCGAAGACCTCCAGCCAAGGTCTCATTTGGCTGATTGCTCTGCGTTCTCCTCATTGAAACAGTGGACTGCTGTGGCCACAGCCCCCAAACTTGCCAAATGCCTGGCGAGGGCGCCTTCATAGCGTTCGTTGTCATCAAGGCATCGGCGCACCACGTAGCGCGACGACCCTGCCACGGGGACACAAAAGTACCACATCCCCTGGTTGGCGCGCTCCGGAGCATTCGCCTTCCCCACGATAAACTTTGCGCATGCTGTCCGATCCATCGCTTCGTCCTGTGCCAGTCTCTTGATGACGAACTCGACCCAGGTGTCGATCGGCTGCAGAAGATAGCGGTCATTAACCGGAGCCAGCTTGTACCTTACTCCGACGTCACGAAGAAAGAGTGAGGCAATCTTGACATCGATGCCGCAAATGCTACGTAACTGCTCATGAGCTTCTGGCGCCTGCCGCTTCTGTATCTTGTCGCGCGCCCATGCCACAAGCGGCTCTTGTAGTTGCGCAGCGAACTCGACTGCGGAAAGCTCGCGGGTGGTGCTCTCAATCGGCTGCCCCCCATAGTACCTGACATAGCGGACGCCTCTGGGGCAAAGCGGGTTGTTTGCGTGGTTCAACCCCTCGTTGTTCAACTTCTGCGCAAAGCAAGTCCACGCCTCGGCAGCGACGTTCGCAGCCAGTGGCCTTGCTCGCATCTCATCAACGGTGTCTGTTGCCGCTGGAGCATAGTCCGGGGACCGGCCTTGTCTTTCGAAGGCATACCCCGACAAGAACAGGCGAAGGGACGCCCACCCGTCGTGTTCCACGTCGCCGCATGCTTCCCAAACGGGGTTCATGAGCCGGGAAACGAACAAGCTCGACAACCTTTCAAATCGCTCCATCATGTCCTTTCAACCTTTCCCTCGTGACGTCAAAACAGGGGGTCCTGCGCCAGTTGGCGGTGCGGCTTCATAGG
>JAGHAF010000046.1 GCA_021161675.1 Planctomycetota bacterium
CCGTCCTGCTGCTGAAGAAGCCGGCGCAGTTCAAGAGCCACCTCGAAACGCTGCTCACGCAGGGGGGCCAGATGCCGATCACCCCGGTGTCCTACGAGGGCGTGGAGATGCAGCGGCTCATGATGCCACCCGTGACCTACGCGATCAGCGAAGACCGAATGGTCATCGGCGGCGGCCCTCCGGCCGTGAAGCGCTACCTGGACGGGCAAAGCGAAGCCGCCCCGGAAGCTTCAAAGGAGCCCCCGCGCGGCGTCGCAATGCTCTACCTGGACCCGGGATACCTGCTGCAGAGCTATCCGCAGACGCAGTCGGGCGGCAGGCTGATTTGCAAACTTTCCCGCTCGGAGGACCGGATCACGCTGGAGGCCACCGGCGAGGACATGGAGCCGGAAGCCCTCGGGCGGGCCTACCTAAGCGCCTATTTTGGGATGGCGGCAATGCTCATGCCGGCCCTGGCAAGGGCGCGAATGGCAGCCCGCCAGGCGGCGAGCATGTCTGACGTAGTGCCTCCTGTCGGGCCGCCCCCGACATTCCAAACAGCGCGTGCGGAAGCCCGCAAGGCGGCGAGCATGCAAAACTTGCACAACATCGGCCTCGGCATAGCAATGGCCCGCTACGACCTCGACGGTGAGTTTCCGCCCAACCTGGCGGTATTGCTGGAGGAAAGGTATCTGGACGGCGAGGAAGTGTTTATCGACCCGGCGGATCCCGACCCGCCCACGCTGCCCGGGACCGACCTGAAGTGCAGCTACAGGTACGCCGGCCCGCTGCCCAAAGACGTCCCGCCGCGGATGATCATCAGCTACAGCCGCCGCGGCATCCATCCGGGCGAGCGGGTGGCGCTGTATGCCGACAACGCCGTGCGGACCCAATCAGAAGCCGAACTGCACATGCCGGGCGGCGCCAGAGGCATGTCGCTCGAAGAATGCTACCAGTGGATCATTGACCACCACGGGGACGAGCTCACCCCCGAGCAGAAGTCCCGCTTCAAAGACTTCTACGAGGTCCATTAGCCCGGAGGTCGTCTCGAACGCGCGCCCAGAGGGTAATTTCAACACTTGCGCCTGGCGGACCGGGCCGTTCTACGCATTGAACACGGGCTCACTCTCTCTTATCCTGTCATCGTTGCGCGATTCTCCGTCAATGCCCAAGATGAGGACCGGGATATCGATATCCGCCACGCCCCGGTTCTCCAGGTCCCACACAAACTGTTCGAAGTAGGATACCCCACTGGACATTTCGTCTGCGAGGGCCTTCATGGGGACAATCTCGACGCCTGCGTCTATAAACCCGAGGTTGCGGAATATCGTCATCTTGGCGCATACGTTGTAGACCATAAAAGAATACTTCCCGAACTGAAGCTCGATACCGAGCCTGTCCTTTATGTAGTCCATTTCTCGATAAGGAGCCCCCTTTATGGGTGGTGGCATGTATCCTTCTCGGTAGTATTTGGTGGGATAATCGCATCTTATCCGCTTGCGTTCCCAGTCTTGGGAGAAGAATCGTTCGTCGAACGCCTTATTCATTGTCTTCGGGCTATACAGCATCTGCCCGGGCATCGTTTTTTCCTTGCTCTTCTTGCGCTTATGGCTCTCAACGTCTACGGCCGCTATCACGTCTTCGATCTCTTCAAGGATATCCGACCATCTTTCCGGGATCACTCGGTCGCCCCCGTTAAAACCGTATTGCCCACCAATTATCATCTATGTATCTCCTCCGGGCTGCCGTCATCCCGCCACTCCATGGGTATCTGCGACAATTTGCTTTGCTTGGGCTCATACACCTTCTTAGCCATTGGGCGAAGCCGGAGTTGGCTTTCCGCAAAACGGGAGATACGCTCGCGCGCGATTTCCACATATCTGCGCTCGGCTTCCGCCCCCACTCCCCGGCGATTCCATTTTACGGCAGCTATGAGCGTGGACCCTACGCCGGAGTAAGGATCCATGACCACATCACCTTCGTTGGTGAGCGCCAAAACACAGCGCTCCACCAGTTCCACGGGGAATTGGCAAGGATGTTCGGTCTTTTCCGGATGGTTTGCTTTCACGTTCGGGATGTCCCAGACAGCCTCTTCCCAGTCGCTTGCCACGATGTCCCAAACGTCGGATGGGTTCTTGCCCTTCGGGTTTCCGGATGGCTTGCCTCGGTTCGGGCCTTTGTAGTGACGCTTGCCGGGGTATTTCTGTGGAATGCGCACGCGGTCCAGGTTGAAAACGTAATTGTCCGTTTTGGTGAGCCATAGAACAACTTCATAACGTCCGGAAAAACGTTTCGCGCAGTGCAGCCCATGACCGAAACGCCAGATGATACGGTTGCGCAGCTTCATGCCCAACCCTTTGAATATGTCATAATAGAAAATGTCCAGGGGGAACACTTCCCCGTCTGATACGAAGTTTCCCACCTCCCAGCAGATGCTTCCGGTTGGGGCCAATACTCGGTACAGCTCCTGTATTACAGGCTTTTGCCCAGCCAGATACTCCCGCAGCGACGTGGGGTCCTCGTATTCCTTACCCAGGTTGTACGGCGGGGAGCTGACCACCAGGTCTACGCTTTCGGACTCCATGTCCCGCAGCAGGTCCATGCAGTCACCTTGATACAGCACAATATCTGTTTCGTCTGTGTAATTCTCTGATACCGTGATGGCCTCGTTGAACAGACCGTTGCTCATAGGCGCCCGCCTCCGCTGGCTTTACCTGAACCACATCCACCCATTATAGCCATCAGTATTCTATGCGCAGCCCGGCGTTCGATCAACGTGCGGGCCGTGCTATAATGGAGGATTTACTGGGCGCCCGCAGGGGCGCCGCCCTGACCTCTCTTTATGGTCCAGCCCGTTATGCAGGTTCCTTTAGTAGTTATCGTCGGCCGGCCCAACGTGGGCAAATCCTCGCTGTTCAACGCCATCTACGGGGGGCGCGTGGCCATCGTGGAGCCCACGGCGGGCGTGACCCGCGACCGGATCAGCCGCATCATCCAAAACGAGGAGACGGCCTTCGAGCTGATGGACACCGGCGGGATGGGCGTGGAGGAGGAACTGGCCGATCACATCGAACTACAGATCAGGATAGCCATCGAGCAGGCCGAACTCGTGCTCATGGTAGTGGACGGGAAGGCGGGCCTGCAGCCCCTTGATCGGGAAATAGCCGAGGAGCTGCGCCGGGCCGAAAAAGACGTCATCGTGGTGGTCAACAAGTGCGACCGGCCGCGTGAGAACGAGCTGGCGCTCGCGGATTTCTACGGGCTGGGCTTCGATGAGGTGACGGCCACCTCCGCGACGCACCGGCTGGGCGTGGCCGAGCTGCGTGAGAGGTTGGAGGCCGTCCTGCCGCGCGTCCCGCCCGCCGAGACCAAAGAACCGATGAAGATAGCCTTCGTGGGCCGGCGCAACGTGGGCAAGAGCACGCTGGTCAATTACCTGGCCCGGGCGCCGCGAGTGGTGGTCAGCGAGCTGCCCGGCACGACGCGCGATTCGGTGGACGTTCACTTCCAACTGGGGGGGATTGAGTTCCTGGCTATTGATACGGCGGGAGTGCGGCGCCCCAAGCAGATCAAGGACTCCATCGAGTTCTACAGCTCGGCGCGCACCTTCAATTCCATCCGGCGCGCCGACGTGGTCGTCCACATGATAGACGCCGCCGATGAGGTCGCACGCCTGGACAAGCAGATCGCCTCCCACATTATTGAAGAATACAAGCCATGCATCCTGGCGGTGAACAAGTTGGACCTTGCGGAGGGGACCACGCAGGAGCAGTGGCGCGAGTACGTGCGGGACCGGATGCCGGGCATCGCCTTCGCCCCGCGCGCTTTTATCAGCGCCGCCACCGGCGAAGGCGTGCTGGAACTGATTCGCCTGGCGCAGGCGCTGCACGAGCAGAGCTTCGTGCGGGTCTCCACAGGCGATCTGATAGGCGCGATCAAGGAGATCACCGACCGGCGCCGTCCGCCCTCTACGCGGAGCCGGCAGTCCAAGATTTACTACGCCACGCAGGTGGGCGTCAAACCGCCCACCATAGTCATGTTCTGCAATTATCCTCACCTGATCAAAGCGAACTATCTCCGCTATCTGGGCGCCCAGCTCCGGCAGAGATTCCCCTTCACCTCGATTCCGATCAAGTTCTTCGTGCGGGGAAGAACACACGAACCGGGACAGAGAAAGAAATGACCACGGGCATCGACGAGTGGGACGCGGCGCCGGACGGGCGCATCCGGGTGCTGCACGCCCGCACGAACAACCTGAAGAACATTGACCTGGCGCTGCCGCGCGACGCGATGGTGGTCATCACCGGGGTGAGCGGCAGCGGCAAGTCGTCCCTCGCCTTCGACACCCTGTACGCGGAAGGGCAGCGCCGCTACATCGAGAGCCTCTCCTCCTACGCGCGCCAGTTCCTGGAGCAGATGCCCCGCCCGGACTGCGACATGATAAGGGGACTGCCGCCCACCATCGCTATCCGCCAGGAGATAAGGGGCGTGGGGCCTCGTTCCACCGTGGCCACGACGACGGAGGTATACGATTTCCTCCGCCTCCTGTACGCGAAGCTGGGCACGCCCCACTGTCCCGAGTGCGGCACTGAGATCCAGCATCAGACGCTGGAACAGATAGTGGCGGCCGTCCAGAATATGCCGCAGGGCACGCGGCTGACGCTGCTGGCGCCCCTGGTGCGCGGACGGAGGGGACACTACCGGGAGCTGCTGGAGCGAATCCGCTCCGAGGGCTACGTCAAGGCCCGTATCGACGGCAAGGTCCGGGACCTGGATGGGGTGGATCGCCTCGAGCGATACAAGACCCACGATATCGAAGTGGTGATTGATCGGCTCAAAGTCACCCGTTCCGCTCGGACCAGGCTGATTGACAGCGTCCGGACAGCCCTGGACGTCGGCGCCGGGATCTGCATCGCGCTGCCGGGGGGCGGGGAAGAGCTGCTTTTCAGCCAGCTTTTCGCCTGCCCGAACTGCGGGCGGGGCCTCGAAGAGCCGACCCCCAATACGTTTTCGTTCAACAGCCCCTACGGCTGGTGCCGCGTCTGCAAGGGGCTGGGCGCCGTGGACAGCTTCGACGAGGAGCTGATCGTCCCGGACCCCTCACTCTCCATCGACGAGGGCGCGATTCGTCCCTGGCGCGACTGGACGGGCAGGACCGGGCGGCAGTTCGAGCTTATGCGCCGGAAGCTGACCGAAGCGCTGGGCATCTCGACCACGATCCCGCTGCGCGACATCCCGGAGGATAAGAAAAGAGCGCTGCTCTACGGCGACGGGCTGGAAGAGGTAACCGGCCTGCGGCGGAGCGACGCCGTGATTCCGTCGCTGCGGAACCTGCTGGAAAAAACCCGCCGAGACGCCACAAGGTGGAAGCTGAAGAAATACATGTCGGACTCGCCCTGTCCCGCCTGCCGGGGACAGCGGCTCAGTGCCGAGGCGCTGGCCGTCACGGTCGGCGGGCTCAGCATTGCGGCCTTGAGCGCGCTGAGCATCCGCGATTGCCTCAAGTTCGTGAGCGACCTGTCCTTCCAGGGGGCGGAGGCGAAGATCGCCGGGCCCATCCTGAAAGAGATAAAGCAACGCCTCCGCTTCATGCTGGAGGTGGGGCTGCACTACCTGACCAACGACCGGCGCTCGGGCACGCTGAGCAGGGGGGAGTTCCAGCGCATCAGGCTGGCCACCCAGATAGGCAGCGGCCTGACCGGCGTCTGCTACGTGCTGGACGAGCCCTCGATCGGACTCCACTACCGCGACAACCAGAAGCTTCTCAGTTCGCTGGAGCAGTTGCGCGACGCGGGCAACACCGTGCTGGTGGTCGAGCACGACGAGGCCACCATTCGGCGCGGCGATTGGATTCTGGACCTGGGGCCCGGGGCAGGTCGAGACGGAGGGGAAGTGGTCTTCAGCGGCCCCCTGAAGGACCTCCACAAAGCCGAGAGAAGCGTCACGGCCCGCTACCTCAGCGGCGAGGCCCGGATTCCCCTGCCAGCCCGGCGCAGGCGCCCCCGAAGGGGGCGCCGCATCACCGTGCGCGGCGCCAGAGAGCACAACCTGAAGAACATCAGCGTCCGCTTCCCCCTGGGCCTGTTCATCTGCGTAACGGGGGTGAGCGGCAGCGGCAAAAGCACCCTCGTTCATGACATACTGTACCGCGCGCTGGCCCGCAGGCTCTATTCCAGCCGTTCCAAACCGGGCGACCATGACGCCGTAGAGGGCTGGCAGGAGCTGAAGCACGTGCGCGAGATTGACCAGAGCCCAATCGGCCGGACGCCCCGATCCTGCCCCGCCACCTATACGAAGGTCTTCGAGCGCATCCGGGAGGCGTTCGCCCGCACCCGCCAGGCGAAGGTCAGCGGATACGGCCCCGGCCGCTTCTCCTTCAACACGAAGGCGGGCCGCTGTCCGGCCTGCAAGGGCCTGGGCGAGAAGACGGTGCGGATGAGCTTCCTTCCGGACGTGCGGCTCACGTGCGAGGATTGCCAGGGCAGGCGCTATAACGAGCAAACGCTGCGCGTGACCCTGCGCGGCAAGAACATCGCCGACATCCTGGAGATGACGGTGGATGAAGCGCTGGAGTTCTTCATCAACTATCCCATCATCGAACGCAAGCTGCGCACCATGAGGAACGTGGGGCTCGGTTACCTGACCCTGGGCCAGCCGAGCCGGACCCTGAGCGGCGGCGAAGCCCAGAGGATCAAGCTGACCCACCAGCTCAGCAAGCGGGCCGGAGGCGACGCGCTCTACCTGCTCGATGAACCCACCACCGGGCTGCACTTCGCCGACATCGAAAAGCTGCTGCGCACGCTTCACGCGCTGGTTGACCGCGGCAACACCGTGGTGGTCGTCGAACATAACCTGGAGGTGATAAAG